>NZ_RQFK01000009.1 GCF_004770765.1 Leptospira noumeaensis
CCCGCTGCTTCTGGTTGGCGGCTAATGCTTTCTGCCACTGATCCACAAATCCCCAACCTCCCATCTTGAACCAATGGATCTAAATACCATCAATCTCAGAAGGTTCCATCTCCACTATTTCAGTTACCTGCTTCTTGTATTCATTCTAAGTCTACCGCTAACTGCTGGTTTGGTGGAAGACGGGTATCGTTTGATTTTTTATTTTGGCGGTGCTATCTCCTTTTCAGTCCAGATGGCAATTTTGCAACTTCGGTTCCTTCCGAGAAAAATCCCTGCTTTGGCAGAGTCAGGTTTTCCCTTTTTTACCGTGTTTCTCTCGTTTTTTCTAAATTTAGGCATTCTGACTGCTTTCCAGGTCTTAGAGTACCCTTTTGAGGCAACTTCTGGATTTTTAATTGCCTATTTCGTCCACCTACTTTTTCTAGTATTTGCGAGCTATTTCAGTGGAAAATAAGTCTAAATATCGGTTTTTTTTATCATTTTTATTAGTTTTTTCCCTTAGTTTTACGAATGTTTTTGCGAACGATTCGGAAGGGCACGGCTCTGATGAGAGCTTCGATTTCAGCGAAGTGATGGCGCACCACTTAGGTGATGCTCCTATCTTCCCTCTCAACTTTGGTGGCACGATCGTTACAGAAGGACAACCTGGTTTCGATGCCGAGAACCACGATGTTTTTGTAAACCATGACGGGGTGAAGTATCACTATGTAGGTGGACTCGATCTTCACATTACCAAACGAGTGACCATGATGTGGATTGCTTGTTTCTTTATGTTCCTTGTTTTCATCCCTGCAGCCAATTTGATTTCGAAGAATCCTAAAAAAGTTCATAACAAATTCACTTCTGGCGTAGAGGCTTTTGTTTCTTACCTGAAAGAAAATGTTGTGGATGCTTCCCTTGATCACCACGGACATTCTTACTACCATTATATATTCTCTCTGTTTTTCTTTATCCTTTTCTGCAACTTGTTTGGCCTCATCCCTTCGGTTGGTGAGCTAACAGTTGCCGCTTCCGATGCACTTGTTGCAGTCGGGGCAGTGGATCACACACCACATTCTCTCCATACATTCGGAGAAATTTGGTCAGGGATCACACCAACTGGTGATATCAGTGTTACTCTTTCACTCGCATCGATTACATTACTTACGATTTATGGAACGGCATTTTCCTACCAAGGTATTTCCTTCGTAGCGCACGCAGTTCCCAAGGGAGTTCCACTCCCACTCTGGCCACTGATGTGGGCCTTAGAGTTTATTGTAACTCACATTGCTCGCTCTTTTGCGTTAACAATGAGGTTACTTGCCAACATGACAGCAGGACACGTTATGATCCTTGCGTTACTTGGTTTTATCTTTATGAGCGAAAGTTGGCTCATTGCACCTGTGTCTGTTCTCAGCTCAGTGCTTATCTACTTTCTAGAACTACTTGTAGCTTTTTTACAAGCGTTCATTTTCTCTCTGCTCACAACCGTGTTCATTGGAACCGTGATGCATAGACATTAACATTTGGTTTTATTTATATTATAAAACACACAGGAGTGAAACGAAAACAATGGAATTCGGTTTAGGATACATCGCAGTAGGACTCGCAGCAGGACTTGCATTACTTGGAGCAGGAATCGGTATTGGTAGAATTGGTGGATCAGTGGCAGAAAGCATTAGCCGCCAACCAGAAGCAGCGGGAAAGATCCAACTCGTTCTTTACGTAGCAGCAGGTATGATTGAAGGTGCAGCACTTTTCGCAGTGGTAATCGCTCTTCTTATCGCGCTCAAACTCAATGGCTCAATTGACAAAACAATTGGTGCTGGTGCCACTAAAGTAGAACAAGGACAATAGTCTTGGTTATCCTCGCGGCTTCCGGCTTCAATTTGCTGAAAGTCAATCCGGGTCTGGTCATCTGGACCCTGGTCACTTTCTCAGTTGTTGTCTTCGTTCTTAAAAAATTTGCATGGGACAAGATCCTTCATGCTCTCGAAGAACGTGCTTCCGGCATCCAAGGCGATATCAACAAAGCAGAAACCCTTCGCGTAGAAGCAGAAAAGTCTTTAAAAGAATACAAAGACCAACTCTTCAAAGCGACGGAAGAAGCTCATAAAATTGTAGATGAAGCTAAAAAAGATGCAGTTGCTCTCCGCACAAGGTTGACGGAAGAAGCACACAATGAAGTGAAAGGCATTAAAGATAGCGCAATTCGCGAAATTGATTTAGCGAAAGGCAGAGCTTTGTCTGAAATGCAAAACCAAATTGTGGAAATGTCCGTTCTCATCGCGAGTGAGATCTTGGAGAAACAATTGAAGAAGGAAGACTATGCTTCCTTTGTCGAAAAAGAGATATCAAAACTCGATAAACTTAAAATCAAATGAGTCTGAACCAAATTTCAAAGGTTTACGCAACGGCACTTTTGGAGTTAGCTCAGGAAGCTAACTCGCTTGAGTCAACAGAAGAGGAACTTTCATCTTTAGTGGATGTTTTCTTTTCTGATGACTCAATCCGCCATTATTTCCTTTCTCCATTAGTTGATCCTTCTGAGAAAGAACGAACTGCAGAAAAGTCAGTTCAGGGGAAGGCATCGGATATCGTTGCCAACTTCATTACACTTGTGGTTCGTAAGAATCGATTTCTATTCCTCAAGGATATTTTGGAAGATTATAGAACAGGAGTGGACCGACTTAAAAATCGTAGTTCTCTTCGCATTGTTTCCAAAGATTCTCTTGGCAAAGAAGCCGTAGATCGAATCACCAAGTCTATTTCTTCCAAGTTCGAACGCGAAGTTCGTGTCACAGAACAAACGGATCCAACCCTCATTGGTGGATTCAAACTCTTTATAGACGACTTTTTAATCGATGCCTCGATCCGTGCAAAACTTGCCGGAACCCGCGAGGCTCTCCTCCAAAAGAAAATCCCAGTCGGAGCATTTGAATGAAAATTAAAACAGACGAAGTAACGTCGGTACTAAAACAAGAAATTAAAAACTTCAAAAAAGACCTTCAAGTTGAAGAAGTTGGAACAGTTCTCGAAGTAGGGGACGGGATTGCGAGAGTTTACGGACTCACTAACGTAATGTCAGGAGAGCTTGTTGAATTCCAAAACGGGGTTCGAGGACAAGCATTCAACTTAGAAGAAAACTCCGTTGGGGTTGTAATCTTCGGTGATTATATTAAAATTGAAGAAGGTTTTTCCGTTAAACGTGTAGGAAAGATCTTTGAAGTTCCAGTAGGACCAGAACTTCTTGGTCGAGTGCTTAACCCACTCGGTGAAGTGATCGACGGAAAAGGGCCTCTGAACGCTAAAAAATCAAGACCTGTTGAGTCACCAGCTCCAGGGATTGCGATGAGAAAATCAGTTCACGAACCAATGCAAACTGGTATCAAAGCGATTGATGCAATGATCCCAATTGGACGTGGACAAAGAGAGCTCATCATCGGTGACCGTGGAACAGGAAAAACTTCCATCGCGATCGACACCATCATCAACCAAAAAGGAAAAGGTGTGATCTGCGTTTATGTAGCGATCGGACAAAAAGCGTCTACTGTTGCTTCCACCATCGAAATGTTACGCGAAAAAGGTGCTCTTGAGTATACGATCATCGTATCTGCAAACGCATCAGAACCTGCACCAATGTTATACATTGCACCTTACTCTGGTGCGACTATGGCTGAATACTTTATGTATGAAGAAGGAAAAGCAACACTTGTTGTGTATGATGACCTTTCTAAGCAAGCCGTAGCTTACCGCCAAATGTCCCTTTTACTTCGCCGCCCACCAGGTCGTGAAGCATACCCTGGGGACGTATTCTACCTTCACTCTCGTTTGCTTGAAAGAGCAGCGAAACTCGATGATAAATTCGGTGGTGGGTCTATGACAGCGCTTCCAATCATTGAAACACAAGAAGGGGAAGTATCAGCATACATTCCTACAAACGTAATCTCCATCACCGATGGTCAGATTTACCTTCAATCCAACCTTTTTGCATCGGGCCTTCGCCCTGCGGTGGACGTGGGAATTTCTGTATCACGGGTTGGATCTGCTGCGCAAATCAAAGCGATGAAAAAAGTAGCAGGAACTCTCAAGTCAGATTTGGCTCAGTTCCGTGACTTGGAAGCGTTTGCACAGTTAGGAACAGAACTTGACCCAGTAACCCAAGCTCAGCTTGATCGCGGTTACCGAGTTCTTGAAATTCTAAAACAACCAAACAACTCACCATCTCCAGTAGAAGAACAAGTGATTTCCATCTTCGCTGTAACAAAAGGATTTATGGATGCTGTTCCTACGGCAAAAGTAAGAGAATTTGAAGCATTCCTTTTGAAAACGATGAGAGAACAACACTCTGAAATTTTGGAAGAAATTAGAACTGCCAAAGAAGTAAAACAAGAAGCAGCTCTGCAAAAAACAATCAAATCGATTGTAGAACATTTTCTAGCAAAGAATAACTAAGGGGAAAGATCTTGGCGACACCGCGTGAGATAAAAAAGAGGATTAACTCGGTTAAAAATACGAGAAAAATCACTCGAACCATGGAGATGGTCTCCACGGCTAAGGCAAAAAAAGCCACTAACAAAGTGAATGCGGCGAAACCATACGCTGACTTAACTCGCGAGTTAGTTTCTTCATTGTCTAGCCTTGCTTCGATCATCCACAGCCCTTACTTAAGGAAGCCGGACAAAATCCGTAAAGTGGCTATCCTTGCTATCGCCGCAAACCGTGGGTTATGCGGTGGTTTTAACTCCAACCTTCTTCGTATGGTTAAAAACCGTATTGAAGAGTTGAAGTCAAAAGGTGTGGAAGTAGAAGTCCATGCAGCTGGGAAAAAAGCAATTGCCTTCTTTAAATTTGCAAAAGTTGAGTTGGTAACAACACATACCAATATCGATGACAAAGCAGGAAGTAAAGAAGCAAACGATCTTGCTTCTTACTTTATGGAACGTTTTGCAACTGAATCAGTGGATTCAGTTGAAATTATTTCCACTCATTACTATTCGGCAGCAACGCAAAAACCAGAGATCACAACGGTTCTTCCTTTATCAATGGAAGATACAAATTCGAAAGGGTCTTCTGGCCCAGATGTATTGTATGAACCGGATCCAAAAACTATTTTGGAAAACCTACTTCCTATGGTGATCAAAACAACTTTTGTTAAAATCATTTTGGAGTCGGTAGCTTCCGAACACATTGCACGAAGAGTGGCAATGAAAGCAGCTACAGATGCTGCTGGTGAGATGATCAAAGTTCTGACTCGCGGTTACAACCGAGTTCGTCAGGCAAAAATTACGCAGGAAATTTCAGAAATCGTAGGGGGAGCGGAAGCCATCTCCTAACAAAGGTCTTTCGGAGTATATATGAATAAAGGTAAAATTAAACAAATCATCGGTTCGGTAATGGACATCAGTTTTGAATCCGGGAATATGCCTGAGATCTACAATGCCGTAGAAATCCAATCTAAAGTGAACGGCAAAGACGTAACAATTACTGCAGAAGTGCAACAGCACATTGGAGACAACACAGTTCGTGCGATCTCCCTTCAATCCACTGACGGATTAAAAAGAGGATTAGAAGTCATTGATACAGGAGTTCCAATTTCTGTTCCGGTAGGAACAAAAACTCTTGGTCGTATCTTTAACGTACTTGGTGAGGCTATCGACGAACTCGGTGACCTTCCTAAAGACGTAAAGAAGATGCCAATCCACAGAAATGCTCCTTCTTACGAAGAAATTAAACCTAAAACTGAGATTTTTGAAACAGGAATCAAGGTAATCGATCTACTCGCTCCTTATATCAAAGGGGGAAAAACAGGACTATTCGGTGGTGCTGGGGTAGGGAAAACGGTTCTTATCCAAGAGCTTATCAACAACATCGCAAAACAACATGGTGGTTACTCTGTGTTCGCTGGTGTGGGTGAAAGAACTCGTGAAGGAAACGACCTTTGGAACGAGATGAAGGAATCTGGAGTAATCGACAAAACGGTTCTTTGTTTTGGTCAGATGAACGAACCACCAGGTGCTCGTCTTCGTATCGCACTTTCTGCATTAACTATGGCAGAAAACTTCCGTGATGAATCCGGATCAGACATTTTACTTTTCGTAGATAACATCTTCCGTTTCTCTCAAGCAGGATCTGAAGTATCTGCCCTTCTTGGTCGTATGCCTTCTGCGGTAGGTTACCAACCAACTCTTTCTACAGAGATGGGTGGATTACAAGAGCGGATTACTTCTACGGTTCGTGGTTCCATCACTTCGGTGCAAGCGATCTACGTTCCTGCCGACGACTTAACTGACCCGGCTCCTGCAACTGCTTTTGCTCACTTAGATGCAACTACGACATTGTCTCGCGCGATTTCTGAAAAAGGGATTTATCCCGCTGTGGATCCACTCGATTCCACATCACGTATCATGAACCCACAAATCGTTGGGGAAGAACATTACAACACAGCTCGTGAAGTACAAAGAATCCTTCAAAGATACAAAGACCTACAAGATATCATCGCGATCCTTGGTATGGACGAACTTTCTGAGGATGATAAAATTCTAGTATCTCGTGCTCGTCGTTTGGAGAAATTCCTTTCTCAACCGTTCCACGTAGCGGAACAGTTCACTGGTCGACCTGGAAAGTATGTAAAATTGGAAGATACCATCCGTTCCTTCAAAGGAATCATTGAGGGTAAGTATGACACACTTCCAGAACAAGCCTTCTACATGGTCGGATCGATTGATGAAGCAATCGAAGCGGCGAAACAACTCAAAGGTTAATTCGGATGAGTAAAGAACTGACTTTAACAGTCATCTCTCCAGACAAAATCCTTTATCAGGGCAAGGCAGAATCAGTGATTCTGCCAGGTTCTGTGGGTTATTTTGGAATTTTGCCAGGTCATGCAACTCTTGTTTCCCAACTCGATTTCGGACTCATCAAACTGCATTCCGCAGGCAAAGAGTTCCGAATCGCTATCGATGGGGGGTTCTGTGAAGTGAGAAATGATCAAATCCGAGTGCTTACCGAAGGTGGGGATTCTGAGGACGATTTGTCTCATGACCATGCGGTTGAACTCCTAGAGGAAGCGGAAGCCCTTCCCGTTTCCAAAGATAAAGAAATTCTTCTAAAGAAAGCAAAAGTTCGCATTTTACTGCACGAACGTTAATTTTTTTCCCCCCTTCTTGCCGAAAATAAACCAGAGGGGGATTTCCTTTGGCTATAGATTGGATTCGACGTTCTGTATTGGTGACGATACTATTTGCCGGATTCTATTACTTAAAGGAAAACCCTGATTTGCGAAAAAGAATCTATTCTGAAAAACCAATTCGTGTTAAAATTGAGGGGCCTGTCTTAAACCCTGGATTTTATTCATTGGATGCAGGTGCAAGCGGAAAGGATTTGATTGAGATGGCGGGTGGATATATACCTGGAACGCAAATCAAAACGGAGGACAGTATCTTGGAACAACCGTTAGAGGATGGCCAGATACTAAATTTGGGAAAACGGTAATCGAGGCGAATGGCGGATCAAGAACAGAATAAAAACGAAGATCTAGAAAACATCGAACCTATACTCGATGAAGACTCGTTTTCTTTGGATTTGGATGATTTTGATATGGGTGATGATGACTTAGATGTATCACCTGGAATAGAAGCACCAAACCTCGACGAAATCTCCGCTTTTGATGATGAGGATGATTCCATTTCAGATATGGTAGCATCATCCGATTCTTACGATGATTTATTAGACATAGACTTAGATTCAGATTTAAACTTACTTGGGGAAGAAGACCCCATCTTACATGATGAAGACATTCATGCAGATTTTTCCGATTACGAAGAAGAATCGGAAAAAGAAAAAACTCCATCCAAATCCAATTCACTTCATAACCAAAACGATCTAGAAGATGATGAACTTGAATTAGAGTTCGATGATGATTTAATTGATCTTGATAAAGAAATCGAATCCATCCTCAACGGAGAAGATGGAATTCTAACTTCCAAAAAATCCAAACAAAATCTGGAAGAAGAAGAGGATGGTCCAATTTCTCTTTCATTGGAAGAGTTGGAAAATATCACAGGCTCTTTAGAAGAAGAAGACCACACTGGGGAACCAGAACGTTCCCATTTCAACGAAGAGGAAGAACACGAACACGATTTAATTGATGAACATTCTGATCTGAATTTAGATTTGGATGATTCAGAAATTGATACAAACCTTGCCTTTGATGAAGAGGGCAAACCTCAATTTGATTTAACAGATCATGACGAAGAGGATTCGTTTATTCCTAAAGATGACTTAGGCCTCGGTGAAGAAGAGGAAGAAGTATCTGGATTCCAACCACTACTGGATCCAGAAGAAGAAGAACTATTTGGTAAAAACAAAGAAGATGAAAACCTCACACTTTCTGATGAAGAGTTAGGTAGCATTTTAGGTGCAGGTGGTGAAGCTAGTTTAGAAGAATCTCTTGGTTCTGAAGAAGAATTTTTAACTTCAGATGAGGAGTCTGAACTTCCTAGTTTCACTGACGAAGAGGGCGGATTTGATCTGTTAGGTGGTGATTTCGGATCGCCAGAAGATGAAGATACTGCCTTATCATCAGAAGAAGAGGATGAAGGTCCCCTCACTTTATCATTAGAAGAATTAGAAAATATTTCTGATGAAGCCACTCTAGAAGAATTCGAAGAACCAACTTCTGATATTTTAAACGAAGAATTAGAAGATGAGTCCATCACACTCAGCCCAGACGAACTGGGAAATATCATTGCCGGTGATCCGATTGAAGAAACAGAAGATTCTGAAGAAGAAAGTCATGAACTAGATACAGATCTTGGAGATGACTTTGACTTTGAATTAGGTGAACCCGAATCTGATCTGGATGAACCTGAAAGTTCCGAAGAAGGACTCGAAGGCCAAATGGAAGGATTTGAATCCTCTGAGGAAGAAGACGAAGGCCCAATTGCTCTTTCAATGGAAGAATTAGAATCCATTGCTTCTGATGCAGAAGAAAGTTCTGAAGAAGAACTTGTTGATAGTTTAGACAGAGCCCCTCTCCCTTATGAAGAGGAACTAACACCAAAGTCCGACTTACTCGGTGAAGATGAAGAAGATGAATCCATTGCATTGTCAATGGAGGAATTGGAAAATATCACAGCTTCGGAAGAAGAAGATGTCGAACAAGAAGACATCACTCTTTCAGCAGAAAGTTTAGATGAAATTTTAGGTGAAGAACTTCCTGGGGAAGGATTAGAAGACATTGCAGACCTTCCGGAAGAAGAAGAACCTTCTTTATCGGAACAAACCACAGAAGAAGAACCAGCTGACTTTGATTTACCGTCTTTTGGCGGCGATGATGATTTAGTGGAACACGAGTCGGAAAGTGATTTCGGAGACTTTGGCGATTTTGGTACTGATTCTGCAATTGATGATAGCTTTGATTTAACAACACCTGACTTACCTAAAGAAACAAGAACTCCTACACTAGCCAGCGATGAATCCGAAGAGTTTGAAGTTGATTTAGATGAATATGCAATGGAAGGAAAACTTTCTCCATTGGAAGAACTTCGTAAATCAGATGTATCTGCACCAGAATCTAAACCTGCTGCTGAAGAAGCACTTGCGGAGGCAGGTGGAGATAACTTGTCTGCTGGGGAACGTAAAAAAGTTTTAGGTTATTTGGACAACTTACTTGGTAACCTTCCTGATGATGTGATCCGCGAATTCTCGAAATCCCAATATTTCGAGTTATACAAAAAAATGATGAAAGAATTGGAGTTATAAAGTGGGACTTCTCGATAGAGCCGAAGAAATTAAAAAAACTTCGGGTTCCTCGACTTCAAAAACTTCTACATCTGACAACGGCAAACCGTCTTTATTAAAAAAAGCAGAACAATTCCATGAGGAAAATTTGGTTCAAAATAAAGAATCAGTTCCTGTTGCGGATACCGACTCTGATTGGTTAGACGATAGTTTTTCAGATACCCTAGCTACAGAAATTGGCGACCTTCCTAGTCCCGATGGCGAAGAAGAATTTGATCTCAGTGACATTCCTGAATTAACTGATTCTGATTTTGGTGAATTGGGTGATGATCCGTGGGACGAAAACCCATTACCACAATTAGAAAACGATCTGGAAGATGGACTTGGTGATTACGAACCAATCAGTGATGAAAATACGGATTTCGAAATGGAACCCGAGTCTTCGCCTCAGCCAGAACCTGAATTAGATTTCAAATCAGAATTAGAATCAGAACCCGAAACCGAAACACCAATGCCAAGTTTCGATGAACCAGAGTTTGGTGATGATTTAATCGACCGTGATTACCATGATGAAACTTCAGAACCCGATGCCCCTCTTCCAGAAGTAAATATATTTGATGAATGGGAAAATGATGCTAAAAAAGAGGCTGCCAAACAACCGTTAAGACCCACCAAGGATGATCCGGCTCCGATTGGAGAAGATGTATTATTTGATGATGAATCTGATTTTGGAACGGCCCCAATGTCCTATCATTTGGCTTCCAAAAAACGAATCGAAAACTACCAGGCTATTTTTGAAATCACCAAGGAAATTGCCTCTTCTAAAGAATTTTCAGATTATTTTGACAACTTGGTTTATAGTTTGATCGGGCAAGTTGGATGTAACTCTGTTGTGGTAATCACTTCGACGAACCGCAAAAATCCTAAATGGGAAGCTGTCACTGCACAAGGGGTTCAATTAAAAGATTCTTGGTATCTTTCCCCGAATGACGAAATTTATTCACGTATCTCTGATTCAGAAACAGTCATTTATGCAGGTGAATTTAAATCTTCTAGATTGCCAGAGAGAGAGTTTAAATTACTCAATGAGATGGGTTCAGAGATTTTAGTTCCCATCCGTCATGGTGAAAAATGTTTTGGCCTCATTTCGCTTGGAAAATTAATTAACGGTGAAGAGTACATTACTGATGATTTGGAATTTGCCAAAATTGTCGGTGATATTGCTGGTTCTGTTTTTGAAAGAGTATCCGAATTTGAATCGATCAATGATGATTTAGTCCAAGCAAAGGAAGTCATTGAAATCAATGAGTCTGTTCTGCGATTTGCTCGTGATTTTGCTCGTGTTCGCAAAATGGATGAAGCCTATGATTTACTCATCGAAAATATCAAAAACAAACTAGGTGTGAAACAATTTTCCTTTTTGGTTTTAGATTCAGAATCTCGCTCCGACTACATTGTGTTTGGTTCTAATTTCATTTTACCAGAAAGAATAAAAGACTTCAAACTTAGCAAAGATTCTGACATTGTCGGAATGGTTTCCAATGTTCCCGGTGTTTACCGTTTAGAAAACTTTAGAGAAGACGCCGAACTAAAATCCATATTCACAAACGATGAATTAGGGATTATGAGTGAATTCACTATTTTACCAATCATCAATTTGAATTGGCTAGTGGGTATGATCATCGTACATTCAACTGGAACAGCATGGACAGATACCACAAGAGATGTTGGAGTTACGTTGTTAGAAACTTCTGCACCTGTATTTGCAAACTTACTGATTTTACAAGAAAAAGAAGCCTTATTCAGAAATCCGTTCAATCCTTTAGAGTCTCGAATTTTAAGTGAAATTGAAAAAGCTTCACAGATGAATACAAACTTTACTGTGACTCTCTTTAAAATCCAGAACGTATCTCGAATGGTACATTTGGTGGGAGCAGGGGCATTTGCTCGTTATGCAGATGTTTTACGAAAAACAATGATGGATCATATCGGTGAATTGGACTTTTTCACTAGAGTCGGCCAAGGAAAATTTGCAATGGTTCTTCATGGAAAAGACAAAGAAGAAACAGATGTTGTGATTAAAAAAATCAAATCCTCTTTTGCAAAGAAAGAAGATTCGATTGTAGGATCGTTTCGCGCAACTTATCGAGTATTAAATTTATCATATCCGCATGATACTAAGGACAAAAATCAGTTTTTGGAAATGGTTGAAGAAGCCTAAAATAAGTAACAACCGTGTTATTTAATTCGATTTCCTTCTTATCACATTTTGTAGTTTTCTATTCCATTTATTATTTTGCAACGGATAGGATACGTAAGTATTTACTTCTTTCCTTCGGTGTTTATTTTTATTCCCAGTGGAGTATCAATGCCACCTTTCTGCTTTTTCTATCAGTGGTTTTTAATTATAGTCTTGGAAGATACTTAAGCCTTCAAAATGGAAAATCTAAAAAAAACATCTTTGTTTTAGGAATCACGGCAAACTTAGTTTATCTTGGTGTTTTCAAATACTTTGTTTTTGCCTGGGAGTTATTCGCCGATTTACGAATTGGGTTTGGTTTTTCTGGCCTCGAATGGAAGCCGGAAATTATATTACCCATAGGAATTTCTTTTTATACCTTCCATAACATAAGTTATTTGATAGAAGTTTATGATGAAAAAATTCTTCCATGTAAAAACTTTTTTACATTTGCTATTTATGATTTATTTTTCCCACTTTTATTGCTTGGGCCCATTGAAAGACCAGGTAACTTAATCCCTCAAATCGAATCCAAACAAATCATTCTAAAAGAAAACATTTGGAATGGGATTTCTTTATTTCTTTGGGGTGTGTTTATCAAATCGGCCATTGCGGATCCTTTTTCTAGATACGTAGAAATTCATGCAAAGGGTTTTGAAAGTTTAGAACCTGGAATCTTATGGATCGTAGCCCCTGTCATTGCCTTTCAGATTTACGCAGATTTTTTTGGATATTCTCTCTGTGCGATGGGTCTTGCCGAAATGATGGGTTTTCGATTGATGAATAATTTCAAACGACCTTTTTTTTCCTCCAATCCTTCCGAGTTTTGGTCCAAATGGCATATCTCTCTTTCCACTTGGCTAAGAGATTATGTGTATATAAAGTTAGGTGGTAATAGGCATGGGTTTTTAAGAGAAAATACAAACCTGATGGTAGTTTGGTTCCTTGCTGGTATTTGGCATGGAGCCGGGTATGGGTTTGTGATTTGGGGAGTTTATTTAGGTTTTTGTTTGGTTTTGTATCGTTGTTTAAAACATTATGGACTTATCAAACAAGGTAGTCGTGTCCAGTCTACACTTGGAACTATTTTTACCTTTTATAGTTTTTCCCTTGGCCTTCTTCTTTTTCGAATCCATTCCCCTTCGGAAACCAAATTGATTTTAGAAAACCTATTTTTTCTCCCTAAACTTTCATCCATACCGACGATGATAGTGATCACAACGATTCCGTTGTTGGTTTTTGATTTTTGGCAAGAATGGAAAGATACAGAACGTCCAACTTTTTTTATCTCCACCAAACCATATTCATTTCTTTTTATGTTCTTTGTATTATTCCTTTGGTTTTCGTTATTTTCCCCTTTTGGAAAACAGGATTTTTTCTATTTTCAGTTTTAACCTAAATTTATGAAAATTCGTTATTTAATCATTTCCTTTGTTTTTATCTCTTTATTTATGCACCTAACATGGGAATGGTTCATTCCGTATTGTGAAACCACTTCTTCTTATTGGTATTTATCCAGAAGTAGGAAGATTAATACGGAGGCAAAAATTTTGGTATTAGGAGATAGCCAGATTGTCAGTGGAATCTCTCCTGATTTTTTTGCAGAAGTGGAGAACGTGCCCTCGGAAGAAGTTTTATACTTTCCTAAACCGAGCCAACAACCAGAAGGAATTCTTGTCGATTCATTGGAGCTGATCCACCAACTTCCCAAACTACGAAAAGTGTATATGAATCTCTCTCCATTAAATACGAGTAAAAACTCTGTGACCGATGCAAACCGACAATTGTTTTATTCCTTTGGGAACTTATCAAAAGAAAGTATCGTTCATCCAATGGTCAGAAAAGCCTATTTCCCTAATCTAACGGATCTAAGTTGGAAAATTGTAATTTCTGTATTTCCTTATTTTGGCCTCAGTTCGAACTTAAATCGATTGGTATATGACCCTGCGGTACAGGCAGATGTTCCGAGAAGGAAACAAGAGTTTTTATACATTCAGGAAAGTATGGAAAAAAGACAAGGTTCTTGGGTTTGGAAATCAATTGGTGAAGACCCAAGTTTACAAGAGAAAGAAGAATTTCCAGAAAATAGTTCCTTAGTCCTTGCCGGAAAAAGAGACCTTTCCGTATCCATTTGGAGTGAAATTGTAAAATTATGGAGGGAAAACAACGTTGAAGTTGTTTTTCTTAGAATTCCTTTTTCACCGAAAATGGAAAAAGACATTCTAAAAACGAATGCTAATGCTGTCAGTGATGAGATTTTTAAAACGGTTATGCTTGAACCTAACAAAAAGAAGGTGGCTGTGTTTGATTTTCGATCAGTGTTTTTAAATGAGTATCAGAATTTTGCAGATTTAACCCATCTCAACCAAAAAGGAAGAGATGCGTTTTCACTGATTTTGAAGAAAGTGTTATTTGATCACACCAACTCGCCGACCCAGGGCATGTAGGTTGATTCCCCATCCAAGACCAAAAAATTGTTTTGGTGTAAGGATTTCCTCTGTGCTGGGATCCCAGATATCTTTTACAAATGCTTCTGCTGTGATTTCTGTTCCGTAAGGAATTCCCCAGAAATTTTTATCTTCATTGTATGACATGAATTTGCCTCCTTTATTTGACCCAAGTCTAGGATCTGGAGGATTCTACCATAGTATAAAATTCTTGGAAATGATAGGCGGAGTCGTGAGGTCCAGGGCATGCTTCTGGGTGGTATTGGACTGCCATTACCGGTAAACCCTTGGTTTTGAGACCAGCCACCGTATTGTCGAATAAATTGATTCTTGTGATTGGCATATCGCTAGAAGACTCGCCTAACACATGGAAGCCATGGTTTTGGGAAGTGATTTCAATTTTTCCAGTTTCTTCGTTACGGACAGGATGGTTCCCACCACGGTGACCAAATTTAAGTTTGGCTGTCTGTTTCCCAAGCGCTAGTCCAATGATTTGGTGACCTAAACAGATTCCAAAAAGTGGTTTTTTTGCATCCATGATGGCTTTTGCAGATGAGATTGCGTAGTCAAGAGGAGCCGGATCTCCTGGTCCATTGGATAGGAAAAATGCATCGAATCCATCTTTCAGTAAATCTTCTGCTTTGGTTTTTGCAGGAAAAACATGTACATTGAATCCAGCAGAATCTAATAATTTGAGTATATTTCTTTTGATTCCAAAATCATAAACGGCAAGTTTGAACTTACTTGGAGAATGAGCACCAAACAAATATGGTTTTTCACAAGTCACCACTTGCGCAAGATCTTGGCCTTCCATGGAAGGTGCATTTTTGACTGCTTCCAGAAAAGAATCTTCATACGTTTCGCTGATAAAAATTCCGCAAGACATCGCTCCAGAATTTCGGATAATACGCGTTAGCTTGCGTGTATCAATCCCTTCGATGGCAGGAACTCCAAATCGAATGAGAAACTCACTGAGTGTTTCTTTGGATTGAAAGTTGGAAGGTCGTTTGACATATTCTTTGACAATCAGTCCAGAAGCCTGGATCTTGTCTGACTCCATATCGTCTGGATTGATTCCATAGTTTCCAATCATGGGGTAGGTAAGGGTCACGAGTTGGCCTTTATAAGAAGGGTCAGTGATGATTTCCTGATATCCCGCCATAGAGGTATTGAAGACTACCTCGCCAATCGAATTCTTATTTGCACCGAAGGATCGGCCCTTCATGACCGTTCCGTTTGCTAAAACCAAAAAAGCCTGCATCAAATCCATTCCAAAGAATCACTTCCTAATGACGAACAAAAATTCATCAGTCTTTGATGTAATATCTTTTGATCCTGTCGTAGCGGTAGTCTCCATCGATTTCCACGGTTTCCATTCGGGAAAGGGATTCCGCCATTTCCTTGGCAAGAGAAGGCTCTATGGTCAGGTAAGACCGTCTCCCTCGAACAAGATAGACGATTTGGCCTGTGGTTCCATCGGCTTCGATGACTTGGCCTTGGATCTTTTTGGTTTGGGAAGAAGAAGAACTGACTGAAACCTGATATTTTTGGAAGATATGAGGTTTCCCCACACAGAGCCAAATGTCTGAGGTAGGAGAAACTTGTGTGGCTTTTCCTTCAATATGATGTTTTTCATAAGGTTGATTTCCCAATGCCGATTTCATGGTATCGGCATCGCAGAATATAGTTTTTTCGCGGAGGGTCGTGCTGTCCAAATAGCGGAATTGTGGTTCTGAGCCTTGTGCCTCCCAACGCACCAATTCGCCTGAAAAACGGATCACCTTCCTTTCTTTGGCAAAGAGAGCGTTTGAAAACAGAACAAAAAGCAAGAATAATCTGCAAATAAGGAAAACTTGTTTAGACGGCATTAGACTCATTCGAATTACCACATTTAACACAATTTTCGTTAAGATTTAACAATTTTATTTGACAAATCCTAGAAGAACGACTAGTTTCATTGCAATTGTCGGTATGAACGACTGCTCACATGCATTCGTTTGTCCACAGGTACGAAAAAAATTCAGGAAACAACTCATTAAGGAGTAATCATCAATGCTGAAATCTCTACGTTTTGGAATGATGGGGTTCTTACTTTTGTGCTTAGCTGGTAGCTTAAGCGCACAAACAGGTCCTCGTTCTTATTTTATGATCGGTCTTGGAGCTCAATTTGACCTAGCTCAACTCGGCGGAACCATCACAAAAGATGGTCTTGATTCTGGCCAACCCAGACTTACTGCTTCTGGCCAGCCTTACGGAACACCTCAAAAAGCAATCTATGCAGAAAACACATTGATCAGCTTAAAGAGAACAACTGGTGGTGCTGTTGGTGCAAAAACTAGCGGAGCTATGGTCGGTGGTAACCTCAACATAGGTTACGAAAAAGAAGGGATCTTTGGAATCAATAGCCTTTTCTGGAGAATCAACGTTAACTACACTACTAAAATCGCTGGTGGTGAGACGTCTTCTACAGTTATGGGATACAAATGGTTAGACCAAGAGTGGCAATATACTGCTTGGACTGTGCCAACTTACCTTGGTATCAAATTATACAATGCAGCAAATGACACAGCAATCTACGTCGGAGCTGGTGTGAACTACTTCCAAGGATGGTGGGGAGTTTCTGGAACAATCAACAACCCTGCGTTAGAAAGTTTTACTGCAGGGTTGGGTCGTAACGGTGCTCCATTATTGGGAGCTGGTGGTGGAACCCTTCTTGGTGATGCACCAAGCCCAGGAATCCACAAAGAAAACGTACGTTTCGGTGCTAGCGGGATCGGTCTCAACTGGCTCGTAGGTGCACAAACAAAAGTTACTGACAAAGGTCACCTTTTCTTTGAACTCGAAACTATCCTTTCCGCAGGAATGGGTGTAGGTGGAGTTTCTTCTATCGGTGGTGCTTCTGCTCTTGCTCCTTGGGTTGCTTACCCAGTAGTGATCGGTGGACAAACTTACCGTGTAGGTTACAAACTCGAAATCTAATCAGTTTTTTTACTGATCAGACGAAAGCCGGTGTTGGTTTCCAACCCCGGCTTTTTTTATGCCATCAGCGCTGTGATGAAGTGTTTATCTTTTGTCGAAAGGGTATTTGTTTCATGGGTAAAAAGTTTGATTTTCAGTTTGTTGTAAACGTTCCAAATTTCAGCATGATGGTCTAAAGATTCGGAAACGAATGCTAGTTTTGTGAGAAAGACAAAGGCTTCTTTGAAATCTCTAAACTCTTTTTCATATTTAAAAAAGGAAACACCATCCTTTGTTTCCAGTTTCCAATCCTTATACGTATTTAATAAAGTATCGATTTCCTCGGTCGTCAGCTTTGTAGGTTTTTCTCTCATGGTTTCCCCTTTTTTTTATGAAAAACAATCAGATACAATCCAAGAAGGATAAACCCTGCACCAATTAATTTTTGACTATCAACTGGTTCCTTCATAAATAAAATCCCAACAAACATTAAAAAGATGGGTTCTATAAGTAGTGTTGCATTGAGTTTACTGATAGGCAAATGGTTATGTGCTTCAAAATAAAAAGCTCGTCCTAAAAAATATCCTAACAATGAAAATAATCCAAGGATGATGATAACAGAAACTTGCGGAACATAAAAACTACCGATGTAGAATGAATATAAAAAGAAAAATACTGTAAGTAGGAAAAGACGCAAATATGCATACTCGAGTCCCAGAATTTCCGGAATGTATTTTTTGATCATATAACTTTGGATCGCAAAAAGAAAGGCACTGAGTAAAATCAAAAATGCGGAAATCAGTTTGATTTGGCCTTGTAAGGTGGAAATCATATAGATTCCAAGAATGGCAATCAAGATTCCGAAGACTTCTCTCCCTTTTAATTTTTCTCCAAGAAAAAATACTCCGAGTATCACATTATACAGCACGGTGGTTTTGATTAGGATCGCCGAAGGCCCTAAATCGGTTTGCTTGAGAGCATAATAATACAAAACAATTCCAATGGCATTGGAAATGGTTCCTAAAATTAAGATGAGGCCATCACGTTTGATCGTGGTGATGACCTTGGTTTGTCTTTTTTTAGAAAATAAAAAGTAAGGTGTTACAATTAACAATGCAAACCCAACACCGAATAGGGCCGCGATTTCAGGTTCTGTATTGTACTTGCGAAAAATTTCTTTGAAACCAATAACTTCAAAGGCAAAAAAAACACCAGTTAGGAATACAAAAAAATATCCCTTTTTTTCATTTCCAGTCAATGGGTTCTTTTCCTTGGGAAACTAAATACTCATTTGTTTTTGAGAAATGTTGATTTCCTAAAAATCCACGATAAGCCGAGAGTGGAGAAGGGTGTGCTGATTTTAGAACATAGTGTTTGTTTGGCGGTATGAGGATTTCTTTTTTCTGGGCAAAAGATCCCCATAACAAAAACACGAGGTTGGATTTTTTCTCTGCCAAGATTCGGATGGCAGCGTCAGTAAATTCTTCCCAACCTTTATTTTGGTGAGATCCAGCTTTGTCTTTTTGAACTGTAAGAGTAGCATTTAACAGAAGTACACCTTGGTTTGCCCAGCGTGTGAGGTTTCCTGTTTTAGGAATGGGAATTTTTAGATCATCATGAATTTCTTTAAATATATTTTGTAAGGAAGGTGGGTGCGGAACACCATCATTTACAGAAAAACAAAGACCATGGGCCTGCCCTGGACCGTGGTAAGGGTCTTGGCCGAGGATCACAACCTTTACTTTGTCAAAGGGGCAAGAGTCAAATGCATTGAAGATCAGTTTTGCGGGTGGGTAAACAACCTTAGATTTATATTCTTCTCTGATCCATTCCCGTAAGTTCGAAAAATATGGTTTTTCAAATTCTAATTGTAGAACTTCTTTCCAACCTGGTTCAATTTGAACGTCTTTCAATTCTCCCCTCCGAATGAAAGTATAATACTCGTAAGTCGATTCCGCCATGAGTGACGTGGATAGTTTTTTTAGAAAAATTGCGAAGTTCTCTCATACAATCACTCCATTTTTCTTCTGTGGGGCAAAGGATAAATCCAAATAACTTCGGTTGGTTTTTGGTGAGTTTTAAAAGTTCTTCCAATCGTTTTCCAATTTTGGAATAGAGTTTTTCTTCTGGGCCCGTTCGCTCGTGTTTACGAAGTCCGTAAGGCGGATTTAAAGGTAAAAAATAATGGGAGGCGCTAGAGTCTCCTTCAGGCAAAACAGGAAAGGTTCTAAAAAAATCAGAAATACTATGATCCCAAAGACCTACCTGAATTATTTTTTTCCAACGTTTGAATTCTTCGGCCCAGTAACTCTCTAAAGCGGGGTCAGTGTCTTGGATGACAATGGGGGTGGAAAATGAATCTACAGAAACAAAAGATTCTTTTTGTTTCTTTTTGAAATGTTCGTATGATTTTTCAGGAAACAAATTCAGTTTGAAAAATAAAAAATCTCTTGGTAAGGATAAAAGTGAAATTTTCTCTTCTTGTAATGCCCATTCGGTGACAAAAGTCAAAGTTCCTGCAAAAGGAATATAAACTGCTACGACATCTTTTTTAGGAATTAAAAAGATATCAAAACATTGGGAAATTAGAATTTGGCTTAAGTCTTCGGGAACGGGGGCACTCGTTGGAAAAGTGGCTTTGATCCCTCGTTTGTATCCCGGTTCTCCCAAAAGAGATAAGGAAACAGTAATTTCATCTTCAAAATAACTGATATGAAGGTTTTCTTTGATTTCGTAAAACTTTGTACTCGGATCAGAAAACAAAGGTTTTACGATGGAAACTGCTTCGGTAAGGATCCGATCCCATTCTTCTTCTCTCATCTCAGAAGACCTATCCCAATCTTTGGTGCGGCCAATGACAAGTCGGATGTCACGAATAAAAAGACCATGAAACAATAGATAGGCGATTTGATGGGAATTCGTGTTTTCTAATTTGATTTTTTCGGAAAAAACGCGGATGTTTGGTTCTGGTTGGTTGGGTAAAGGAACCGAACCCAGAATTTCTTTGATTTTCTCTCCCACCCATGTGGCAGTGCCAGGTGGAAAATACAACTCCCAACTGAGAGCGGTTCCGGTTTGTGGTTTTCGGATTCTAAATTTCCAATTCATCTTTTCCTTGCTCTGGCCCTTTCTTACTTTGAAATTGACTCATATGTCCAGGATCTTCACTCCGGAACTCTTTTTGGTGATTGCCGCCATTCTTTGGGGTGGGACCTTTGTGGTCATCAAACTTGCACTGGATTCAGTGCCTCCCTTCTTATTTTTGGCAGTTCGGTTTTGGCTCGCAGGTATCATCACCTTACTCCTATATCGTAAAACTTTATTTTCCAAAGAAAATAGAAGGTGGGATTATATTTTTCCGGCCTTTCTTGTGGCATTGTCAGCACTTTTGGGTTATGCCTTCCAAACCATCGGACTTGTTTATACTACGGCCACACAGTCCGGATTTATGACGGGAGCTTATGTTGTGTTTGTACCTTTATTACAAATTGCCATCGAAAGAAAGTTACCTTCTCTTCGCACATGGGTTGCTGTTTTGATTGTTGTGGTTGGTTTGTTTCTAATCTCACAAAATGGAAAAACCTACGAAGAAATCCTTCAGACCACTGGTTTTGGGTTGGGTGATGGACTGACTCTGATTGGTGCTTTTTTCTTTGCTATTTATATCATCCTCATCGATATTTTTAGTAAAAAAATTCCTGCACAAATTTTAGTTTCGTTTGAGATCCTACTCATTGCCGTTGTTTCCACATCCTTATTCCCTGTAGAATCTATTTTTTTAAACCAAACGATCTCCATTCAGTTTGATCTAAAGTTTTGGATTGGTATCATTTATACTTCTGTATTTGCTACAATCTTCACGACACAGATTCAAACCAGATACCAAAAAGCTGTCCCACCGGCAAGGGCTGGTTTACTTTATAGTATGGAACCTGTATTTTCCTTTTTTCTCGCATATTTAGTGTTAGGTGAAAGGTTGGGGGTAGTGGGAGCGATTGGTTCGGGTCTTACCCTGTTTGGGATTGTATTTTCTGAATTAGGTAAGTGGAACAAAAGAGAAGAATGAACCATGTGTAGATTGGTTTTTTCTACACATCAATTTTTAAATTTCTAAATTATATAATTTGGTGTTCTTTCAGTGCGTGGTAAAGAATCCCAATCGTAACCTTTAAGATGGACAAAACGGGAATGGCGAGTAACATCCCAAAGATTCCAAAAAAGTTTCCTCCAACGGCAATTCCAATGAGGATTGCTAGTGGATGGAGGGAGACTGCATTGGCAATCACTACAGGTTGTACAATGGCATTGTCTACTAACTGTGCCACCACAACAACAGTAGCTATGGAACCAATGGAAGGAGACATCTCAGGGAAAAGAATCGAAAACAGAATGGGTGGAACCGCTCCCACGAGTGGGCCCAGATAAGGAATGGAATTGGCAATACCTAGAAAAATTCCAAATAGAAAAAAGAATTTCACTCCAACCAAATAAAAACCAAGGGAAGCCACAATGGCCATAATTCCACATTGGATCACTAAACTTTTTAAGTAACTAGTGATTTGTTGGTTCATTCGATAAAACACCATTAGAAACATTTCAAAAAAACGATTGGGAATAAAACTAATCATCGTTTTATAAATTAAATTAGCATCCAAAAGTAAAAAGAAACTAATGATAGGAATGATGATCATCCAACTGATAAAGGTGGGAATCATTACAACCATACCACGTAAAAATTCTTCCAAGTTACTTGTTGCCATTTTAGCAACTTCTTCTGGATTGATGATCTTTTTCCAAAGCTCTGGATTTTTGGAAAGTACAGGAAGTTTATTAAAATCGAGCAACTGAAAATTGGGATCATCCATTTTAACAGACCACTCGGAAACAATGGGTTGCGCTTTTTCAAAAAGATTCGGTAAATAAAATGCCAAAAACCAATAAGCACCGGCAATCAATACAGAAAAAATAATGATGATGGTAATCGCTCTATGGATTCCTCTCGATTCAAAATAATCCACAATCCCATGAAAAATATAAAAATGGATTCCGGAGATAAGAAGTGGGATCGCTAAGAATTTTACACCAATGATTCCAATGAGGGCTGTGAGTATGATGAGTCCAAAAAAAGCACTGCGCAAAATTAAGGAAGAGATGTTGTTTTCTTTGGTGCTCATTTGGATTTATTTTTTTTACTTTTGAAGTATGCAGCTTCAAGTGTATCATTTGTTTTGCGAAGTCTGTCGGCAATGATGGATGCAAAACTGAGGAGTAGGTCATTTCCCACTCTTGGTTTTGTTTCTAATAGAGTTTTTAGTTCCGGTTGAAAAAATCCAAGTAAGATGGAATCAACGAGTGCTACTGCCGTTGCTGATCTTGGAAAGTCTTGAAAGAGAGCTAACTCTCCAAAAAAGGCACCTTTCTCTAGTTCGGCGAGTTTTAAAGTCACTCCTTCCCTTTCTGAATAAATCTCTACTTTCCCTTGAAGGATGAGATACACTCCCGTCCCTGCTTGGCCTTGGAAAAAGATGGTTTCACCCGCATAATACTTACGTTTGTGGATGAGCCTTGCGACTTCACGTAAAGTTCGGCGAGACATACCTTCAAAGATAGCCGTTTCGCGTAAAAAATGTGAAATTTCCGTTATCGGGTTTTCGTCGCGTTTGAGAATGGATTTCCAAAGGGGAAGTTGCATATAGCCTCTCTTATATAAATCGGATAGACGGGGCCTGGAATTGATAAAACTTGATCCGTATGGGCCAAGCTTTTTACGTAACAGGTACGGGAACGGACATAGGGAAAACTTTTTTTTCGAGTCTGTTTATGGCTAAATACGCGGAAAGTTTCCAATTTCGATATTGGAAGATCGTCCAGACTGGTGCTCCGAGTGCAGGTGACACTGAATTCATTCGGAAAACTACAAATCTGCCTGATTCCTTCTTTATGAAACCAGCTTATGAATTTGCCACACCGGCAAGTCCACATTATGCCTCCAAACAGGAAGGAGTCATTCTGGATCCTAAACATCTACTGAATGAGTTAATCAAGGAAAGAAAAACCAATACACTTGTTGAAGGCGCTGGTGGAGTTTTTGTTCCTCTTACGGATGATTATTTAACCATAAAAGGAATCCAGGAAAGTAATCTTCCTGTGATTGTGATTGGATCCACAGAACTTGGAACGATCAATCATACACTTTTGACTTTGGATGCACTAACGAGTCGGTTCATCCCGGTTCTAGGATTTTATTTAGTAGGACAAAATAATCCCTTACAAACTGATAATGCAGAAACAATACAAAGATTAGGTGGAGCGCCTTGTCTTGGACTTACCAATTTCCCAGAACAAAAATTATCACCGAATGAATTTCTTGATTTTGCAAAGAATCATTTTGATACCAACCGAAACGTCATAGATACCATTTTAAATCCAGACGATGAATTTTAATCCGATTGAAACAAATACCTGGGTTCCCCTCACCATCCAAGAGGAAGGAGAATCCTTAATCAATTTCGTTCAGGCGAAAGATGAGTTTGTTATTGATTCCGATGGAAATTCATGGATTGATGCCATAGCCAGTTGGTGGACTATGATTTTTGGACACCGCCATCCAAGACTTGTATCCGCTTTAAAAACACAAGTAGATGAACTTGATCATATCATGCTTGCCGGTCATATCCATCCTGCTGCAGAAAACTTATCAAAAGTTTTATTAGAACTAACAAACTCTGATTTTTATAAGGTATTTTATTCCGATAACGGATCCAATGCGATAGAAATTGCCCTAAAACTTTCTATACAATTTTACCAAAATCATCCAGATCATAAACCAAGATCGGAGTTCCTAGTGTTTTCCAATTCCTATCATGGAGATAGTATTGGGGCAATGAATGTCTCTGGAAAAAATTACTTCAATCGTATTTATTCTGAACTTAGATTCCCTACAAAAGAATTTCCGGCACCTAATTGTATGTTTTGCCCTTGGGGAAAAACGGCAAACACTTGTCATACGGAATGTTTGACCGATTTAGAACTTACAATCAAACAAAAGGCATATGTAGGGATTGTGATCGAACCATTAGTATTTGGTGCCAATGGGATGTTGTTTTATGATAAAAAAGTTTTAGTCAAACTCAGAGAACTTGCCACAAATACTGATACTCTTTTGATTTTTGATGAAGTGTTTACTGGGATGGGTAGACTTGGTGAATTTTTTGCCTACCAAAAAGCAGGTGTGAAACCAGATTTACTTGTGATGGCAAAAGGATTAACAGGAGGTATGTTACCACTTGGTGCTACCTTAGTTTCAAAATTCATTTATGAACAATTTTTATCCAAAGATCCTTATAGGGCTTTTTTTCATGCCCATACGATGACGGGGAATCCTCTTGCATGTAGCGTTGGTTATGCGTCTGTAAAACTGTTACAAGAATCGGGACTAGACCTTGTGAAACAACTTGAGATCTCATTACAAAAACGAATCGAATCATTCCAAAAAACCTTGGGAAATCGAATTAAAAATGCACGAGTGATGGGTGGGATTTTTGCTTTTGAGTTTCAGGAAACCATGGCAGAAGATGAATATCTGAATCCCATTGGAAAAAGAATCAAAGAAAAAATGAAGGAATTTCGTGTTTTGATCCGGCCCCTTGGTCGCACAATCTACATCACTCCGCCTTATACGATTTCCGAATCCTCTCTCGACCAAATCTTTTTAGGATTGGAACAAACCCTCCTTAGTTTTGCCGAATCAGATTGAGACTAAAGATACGAAACGATTTTCTTCGTTTACACAGGTTGGTTCCATCCAGAACCTGTTCCCATGATTGCAGAAGTCCAAGAAAAAACAGTTTCCCAAGCACCTTCCTTAATTACGGAAGCGGAAGCATTTGAAATCCTAGAAGGAAAAGTCCCTTTGCTATCGGTTGTCGCTCGTGCGGCGGAAGAACGAAATCGTTATTATACCAATCGTGTTCGCATTCATATACTAGATAATATCAAAAACGGTTATTGCCCAGAAGACTGTGGATACTGCGCCCAAAGAAAGGGTGGAGATTCTGGAATCCAGGAGTATTCATTAAAGTCACCAGAAGAAATTTGGGAAGATGCCAAACGTGCCAAAGATAACGGTGCTTACCGATTTTGTATGGTGACTTCGGGTCGTGGTCCAACAGACAAAGCTGTTGATAAACTGGCTGAAACTATCTCCAGAATCAATGGGGAACTTGGAATGAAGGTTTGTTTGTCGGCAGGAATTTTGGATGCAAAAAAAGCTCGCACCTTAAAAGACGCAGGCCTTGACAGATACAATCACAACCTCAATACTTCAGAATCTAAATACAATGAAATTTGTTCGACTCATACATTCAAAGACCGACTAACAACACTTGAGGCGGCAAAAGAAGCAGATATCGGACTTTGTTCAGGAATCATTGTTGGAATGGGAGAAGAATTAAAAGATCTCGTACAAGTTGCGTTTGAACTCAAACGACTTGGAGTTATATCTATCCCTGTTAACTTTTTTATCCCCATCAAAGGCCATGCCATCCAAAAGTCGCCACTCACTCCAGAGTTTTGTATCCGCGTTTTGTCTGTGTTTCGATTGGTGAATCCAGATTCAGAAATTCGTATTGGTGCAGGTAGAGAAGGGCATTTGGGTTCATTACAAGCCATGGCTCTCTTTGTAGCCAACTCATTGTTTGCTGAAGGTTACTTGAATGTGAAGGGAAGTGAAATGGTTCAAACCATGAACTTAATTCGTGACTGTTCTATGGTGCCTGAATTTACAGAAGGTGTTCCAGAAGGATGGGAAGATTACGAATCACAATCCCTTTACGACGAGAAAAATTTTCCAGAACTCTATAAACATAAAAAGTAGTTTGCCTTTTTTACTTTTGGCGGTAAGATGCTCCTACTTTACCGCCTCTAGTGAGAAACATGCGAAAACCATCTTTACCATTTCGAAAACAAATTAGTTATGCGATCGGCCAATTGGGCTGGTCTACACTCATCAACATCATTGGTCTCCACCAAGTTTATTTTTATCTCCCACCGGCACCGAAACCTGGCCAAGAATGTTTTCCCGATCTTATCGAAACAATGGCTTTCTGGGGACTTTCTACCATTGGGGTTGTGGCAGCCGTTGGTCGTTTGTGGGACGCGTTTACAGACCCTGTCATCGCCAATTCATCGGACAGATTTACTTCTAGGTTCGGACGAAGGATTCCCTTTCTTTTCCTCGGTGGAATCCCAGCAGCCGTCTTTTGTTGGCTAATCTTTGTTCCACCCCATCACTTTGTCTCTACAACCAACCTGGTTTGGATGACAGGTTGTATGTTGCTTTTTTATCTATTTTTAACCATCTATGTCACTCCCTTCTTTGCTCTTATCCCTGAGCTTGGGCATACACCGGAAGAAAGGTTAAACCTTTCTACTTATATTTCTGTGACTTATGCACTGGGGATCATTATCGCTTCCACAGAACCCATGATCGCCGGCGTATTAAAGTCCAACTTTGTTTTTGATGTGGATGGATCCTTGCAAACCTTGATTTCTCGCCAATATGCTATTGGGATTTTATGTGCCTTTGCAGCCATTTGTATGTACTTTCCCGTATTTACAATCCATGAAAAAACCTATTGTGAGTCGGAGGCTTCAAGCGTTCCATTTAAGGAAGCCATCTTTCTAACATTCAAAAATAAGAATTTTCTATACTTCGCCTTAAGCGACCTTTGTTATTTCCTGGCTCTTACCATTCTGACAACAGGGATTTCTTATTACGTAACCGTTCTTTTGGGACTGGAACGTGAGTTTGTCACACAACTCCTTGCTGTGATGTTACTGGTTTCTTTTGCATGTTATCCCGTGGTCAATTGGGTTGCAAAAAAAATCGGAAAGAAAAAGACAGTTTTATTCGGATTTTATGTTTTTCTCACATTGTTTCTTTCCATTTATTTTATTGGGAAAGATAGTCTGCCATTATCACCGTATATCCAAGGTTATTTGATTGTAACCATTGCAGCCGTTCCGATTGCGATTCTTGGGATTTTACCAAATGCCATTTTGGCTGATATTGCTGAACTGGATTCGTTAAAAACAGGATCCAAACGGGAAGGTTTGTTTTATGCGGGTCGAACCTTTATGCAAAAATTGGGACAAACACTGGCAGTTCTTATCTTTAGTTCAGTGATCCTTCTTGGACTTGACCGTGAAACAAAGAAAAACGCATCTCCCCATGTAACGGGAATCATCGCTCCTTCTGTTTCCGATTCCAAACTAGAAGTGAAAAAAAATATCGAAGTTGAGGCAAAAATAAGTAAGGAATCCACCATTTGTAAAGTCGAAGAAGAAGAAGCGGGAGGGGAGCTAGGCGTCCGTCTGACTGGTCCTCTTGCCTCTGCATTCTGTATATTGGCCATCTTCCTCTTTGGAAAATACAAGGAAGATGAAACTTTAGAAGAGATTGCAAAGATACGTGGTAATTAAATCCTGGTTTTTGGAGCTATTCAGATGAGATATCGCATTGAGACAACCAAGTTAAAGAACGGGTATATCGAAGCCAAACTCATCGAGACAACCACAAACAACCCGATCGAGTTTCGGATTTGTGACACGGAAGAATATGCGCAGGCCCAAATCAAAGATTGGCAAAAGCGCTTCCGAATGAATGAACCGCAAGAACAGGATTAAATTCTTCCTCCGATGGGGCATAATTTTTGCCCTGGTTTCGAGTGTTACAGATTGTAAATCATACTCGAAACGAGATTACTTCGATACCAGTTTCCAATGTTTTGCAGAGCCAGGGTGGCGAGACGACTCTAACTTTAAAAAGTATATAGAGAAGGCTTGGCTTCCCATGCGTTTGTTATTCGCAGAAGACAATTCTAAAATCAAAAGATCCGATATTGTATTTGTTGGTGATAGTTTGGTTCATTTATTTGTACCAGAACTCATCGCTAAAGAATTCCCCGGACAGTCTGTCACCAATCGTGGGATAGGTGGTGACATTACCGAGACTTTACTTTCGCGAATCGAGGATGATGTCCTGATTCTTCACCCAGGTACGATTGTCATTGAGATTGGTGGGAATGATTTTCGTGAAGGAAAGTGCCTAAGTTTAGTGCAAAATAACTTACAGTCTATCATTCAAAAAATTCATAACAAAAACCGAAATATTAAAATTATTTTGTTAGCTGTGCCACCAACTAGAGTTAAAGAACTAAACCAAATTGTTCCTGTATATAATTTGTTTTTGAATCAATTGGCTCGCACAACGAAAAATGTCGAGTATGTTGAAGTTTGGGACACTATGAGAAATCCAGACCTTCCCACATTAAGTGAGGAATACTTTCGCCCCAATGGAGATGTTTTACACTTTAATGAAAAAGGATATGAACTTTGGGGTAAAAAACTCAGACCCTATCTACAAAAGTAAAAATGAATTCACTTCTCCTGATTTCTCGATCTCCTATTTCTGATTCCATTCTTTCGAAAACCTTCCCCGATACAAAGAACGCTAGTTCCCATCCATCGGCAGAGAAAAGTCTTACGTTTGCGGATTCTCAAATATTTCGTGCGGAAAGATTTGGATTACACTGTGTAAGGTTGACCTTAAATGAATCTTTGGACAGAAACCAAGTGCTAAAAATTCGAAAGGATTTAGCCGAGTCTCAAATTGATTTTTTGTCCATTGGATCTTTATTACCAAAAAAGAAAGAATCCCTTTTCGTATTTGATATGGATTCCACCGTCATCAAAGAAGAAGTCATTGATGAGTTGGCAAGAAAACATGGAGTGTTTGATGCAGTTGCCACTGTTACCAAACAAGCGATGGAAGGTGGGATGGGATTTGACGAAGCCTTACGTCTGCGAGTGAAACACCTGGCCGGTCTTTCCAAAGAAAGTTTTAAAGAAGTTTATGATCTATTAACTCTGAATGATGGGATGGAAAAGGTGTTTCAGATTGTTCCAGCCAATGGATCCAAACTGGGAATTCTCAGTGGTGGATTTACTCCTGTATTACAATTATTTTCTGAAAAGTATCCTGTAAGTTTTTACAAAGCCAACGGTTTGGAAGAAAAGAACGGATCTTTTACCGGTGAAATCTTTGGTGAGATCATCAATAGAGAAAAAAAAGAAATCTATTTAAAGAAGTATGCGAATGAACTTTCCATTCCATTGGAACAAGTGGTGGCTGTTGGTGATGGAGCCAATGACGCACTGATGCTTGGTGCGGCAGGAATTGGAATTGGCATTCACGCAAAACAAGGATTAAAAGACCAAATCACCAATTGGATCGATTTCACGGATCTGTCAGCTTTAGTCTTTCTCTTTGAGGATACGTTTTAGTTCATCCAAAATTGACAAAGCTTCCATCGGTGGAATTTGGTTGGGATCAATTTGTTTAAGTCTTTTTAGAACCTTCTCTTCGTTTGGTGAAATATTGGATGTAGTGTTATCCATAAGGCCAGCAAAGAGACTTGGTTCTTCGTTTTTAATTTTGATTTCTCTTTTTTTGGATTCGAGTCCGGAAAGAATTTCCTTTGCACGATCTGAAACTGTTTCTGGGATTCCTGCAAGTTTAGCTACATAAATTCCAAAAGACTGTTTGGATTTCCCGCGTTTGACTTTTTTTAAGAATAAGATTTCTCCTTCTTTTTCAAATGTATCCAAATACAAATTAAAGATCCCATTTCCTTTTTCTAGTTCCGTTAACTCATGGTAGTGAGTGGCAAAGATAGTTTTTGGTTTAGGAAACTTTGCAGATAAAAATTCCAAAATAGCCCATGCGATGGAAAGACCGTCATAGGTAGAAGTTCCCCGACCCACTTCATCAAAGAGAATGAGGCTATTTTCGGAAAATTGATTTAAGATGGTGGCTGTCTCTTTCATCTCTACAAAAAACGTAGACTCACCTTTCGTGAGGTTATCTCCAGAACCAATCCGAGTGAAGATCCTGTCCACAACGGCAAGGGAGGCTTTTTTTGCCGGAACATAGGAACCCATTTGGAATAAGATTTGGTTGATCGCAATTTGGCGCATAAAGGTGGACTTCCCGGCCATATTGGGGCCGGTTAACACGGCAATGGCGTTGTCAGTCGGATTCAGTTCTAAACTATTGGGTACAAAACGTTCGCCGATAGGTAAAAATGTTTCTACAACAGGGTGGCGTGATTCGGAATAATTCAAAATTCCATCATTACGAATCTCAGGCCTTGTCCACTGGTATTCTTCTTTGGTTTCTGTGAGAGAAAGATGGTAATCCAAAGATGCAACTTCTGTCGAAAGAGTTAAAAATTCTTCATATAAAGAAATACAATGTGCAACTAGTTCTTCGAATTTTTCTTTTTCGATTCTTTCTATAATTTCATCTGCTTGGAGAATGGCTCGTTCTAGGTCTTCTAATTCGGGTGAAGTGAATCTTTCTCCAGTAACAAGTGTTTGTTTTTTAAGAAAATGTGCAGGAACGTCTTTGGCTTGTGCTTTAGAAATTTCGATAAAGTATCCCAGGATTTTATTGTAACGAATTTTTAGAGAAGAAATGCCTGATGCTTTTTTTTCCTTCTCTTCCAATTCTAAAATCCAATCTTTTCCTTTTTCTCGGGCAAGGATGGCATCATCGTATTCTTTATTGAATCCTGCTTTCAGAAAGGGAGAGTTCCCAAGAAATACAGGAAGTTCTCCCTCGAAGAGGGTATCAAAAAAAACTTTCGATAAAGTATTTAGTTCTTTAGGGAGTTTTGAAAAATCATAACCAATTCCATCCAGTATGGTTTTGATTGTATTTGTGGATTCTAAACTTTTATCGATCCCACGGAAGTCGCGGGGTAGAGCTTTTCCTACACGAAAACGGGTGAGAACTCGTTCTAAGTCGATGAGATCACCTAACAATTCTTTAATTTTTTGCCTTTCTTTTTTATTGGCGGATAGGATTTCTATTTTGTCCCAATGGGATTTGATTTTGTTTTCATCTCTTGTGGGAAATAGAATTCTTTGTTTGAGGTACCTTTTGCCAGTGGCCGTAATACACCGGTTGAGAACACCAAACAAAGTATGGTTTTTGTCATTTGGATTTTCTACAAGTTCTAGATGGGAGACGGTTTGTTCATCCAAAATCAGATAATCGTTTTCATCAATGCGTCTCGGTGATTTGAAAACAAAGTTTTGTTTTCGGTAATTATACTGAAGATACGCATCAAGAACATGGACTACGGTATCAATTCCAGCTCCTTTTTTTTTCGGTAGGTAGTCGGGAGGAATTTTGGAAAGGATGATTTTTGATTCTCTGGAGAGTGGCGGTAATTCATCCGTATAGATAATTTCTTTTGGTGAAAATCGTTTGATGGTATCGTTGATTCTTTCTGTTTCATTTTCTGCAAAAAAGAAATATAAAAGTTCTGAAGTCGAAACATCAGCGAACGCTAAGTAAACGGATTTTTTTTCTTTGTAGTATAAAGACAAATAGTTGTTTTGATATCCGCCAAGAAGGTTGTCTTCCACCACTGTTCCTGGTGTGATGATTCGCACCACTTCCCTCGACATGATTTTTGCTTTGGGATCTTCGGGTTTTGTTTGTTCACAAACCACTACTTTTTTACCCGCTGCAATCAGCCTGGAAATATAACTTTCAGTGGCATGGTAAGGAATCCCTGCCATAGGAATTTGGTTTTGGCGTTTGGTGAGAGTGATGTCTAAAATCTGCGCTGCAATTTTTGCATCGTCCAAAAACATTTCATAAAAATCACCCATACGAAAGAATACAATCCCATCAGGGTGTTGTTCTTTCACTTCCGTGTATTGGCGCATGACCGGAGTGTTCAATGCTTCATAGTTTTCGGACATTGTGTACCAATTCTTTTATTTTATTTGGATCTTTTTTCCCATCTGTTTCGACACCACTTGCCACATCGATTCCATAAGGGCGAACGGTTTCTAAAGCAGTTTTTACATTGGTTGGTGTAATTCCACCAGCAAGTAAGAAGGGTCGTTTTACGGATGTTACATATTCCCAAGGGAAAGTATGCCCAGTTCCCCCACCGAAGTTTTTGTTATAACTGTCGAGAATGACTAAATCGGATTTAGGTTCCAGATCTTCATCAGAAGTTACTATCTCTTGGATACGAATGGCAGGTAGGAGTGATTTTGTTTCTGTTAGATCTTCCCAAAGTTCTTGTGTAAGAAATTTGTCACCACGAATGAGTTGGATGAGGTCTGGTTTTAAACTATTTTTTAAACTTTGAATTTCACTGGGGGAGTTTTCAAAAAATAAAAATACTAATTTAGGGAACCCAGAATTGTTTCTGATTTTGAGCAAACTTTCGGCAGTTCCTTCATGGATCTGCCTTGGGGAACGTGGGGAAAAGTTTAGGCCTACAAAATCAACTTGGAGATCCACACAGAGTTCGAGTGTGGCCAGGTCTTTGATTCCACAGATTTTGATTTTGTATCCGGTTCCCATATGGGAACCAGATTGAATCAACTCAGATCAGAGGCAATCGATCCTTTGTATCCGTAATGCAAAAATTTAAGGAAACTATCCTGATAGAACAACATATCCTCTTTGGAAATTCCTTGTCGTACCATTTGGACGAAGATGTTCAAAAAGAAAGAAAGGATGTTCCTTACGACAAACTCACTCACTTCTCCCTTGTAACTAGGTGTTTTTTGTTTGAAGGAAGTGTATTGATCAAAATTGATTTTTGTAAGACGAGTGAGGACGGTATCGGGAAATTCCTCTAGATGTGACCCCTGTGATTTAGTTAACAAAAGGATAAAATCATCTCGATTGGAGTCCACATATTCGAGTGCAATGTGAAATCGTTCTTGCCAGGCTTCATAACTGTCGTTAAATCTTTTTTCGAAATAATCTGGATGGGAAACATAAGCAAAAGCTTTCTCCATCCCAGAAAGAACTGGTTGTAAAATCTCTGTTAGAAGGTGTTCTTTGTTTTCGAAGTAATTGTAGATATTACTCGTGGAGACCTTTGCCTTTTTGGCAATGGTTCGCATACTTGCTTTCTCAAAACCGAGTTGGATGAATTCTTCTCGAGCCGCTTGTAAGATTTCTTTTCGTGTATGTTCTTTGGGAGTTTGCATGATCCTGAACGTTGTTTCCTAAAAGAACAATGTCGTTCAGGATTCATTTGTAAAGTTTAATTTTACATGTTTATTGTATTTTGTATCAAATTTGCCACAATTCCATACAACCGAAAACTTCCTAACACCAAAACTGGAGATCTGCCTTGGAATAGGGTTTTTATGTCCTCTTCGGTCTGAACCCGGACAGTTTTAGTTTTTAGGGCTTTTGGAAGTTCGGAAAAAGTTCCAAAACCTGGGCCCTCCCAAAGATAAAGAGACTCAAGTGGGAGATTTTCTAGAGCTAACAAAATCCCTTCTCGGTCCTTGTCCGGTAGACTACCCAAAACAATCACAAACGATTTATGAGTCAGTGAAAACTCAAGAGTAGTGGTGGCGACAGCTACTGGATTGTGAGCAGGATCAAAAACAATTTCAGGAGATTTTTGTAGAACTTCCATTCTTCCTCGTGGTCGGTCTACGCTTTCAAAGGAAATTGATTTTAGTTTGGATTCGAATTCCGGAAACAGATCGCTAAGGGTATTTTTAGAAAAAAGAAAGTTAGTTTCTAAATAGGTTGGTTTTTTTTCGAGAGGAAGGATCTGAAGCAGTGTTTTATTTTCCGAAAAATTTTGAATGATGGTTTTTAGGGATTCATCCTCTGGATCCATCACCACTAACTTCCGACAAACATCTGTTATAATTCCCAACTTTTCTAAACAAATTTTTTCTTTGGTATCACCTAAAATTTCAGAATGATCCAATCCAATTTTGGTGAGTATTACAAATTCTGCCTCAACTAGTTTTGTGGCATCAAGCCTTCCCCCAAGCCCCGCTTCCCAAATTTCAAATTCTGTTTTTTCTTCGGCAAAGTAGAGGTAAGAAAACACTGTCAAAAACTCAAAATAGGAAAGTGACTTAAATTTTTCTAAGTTGGGAAGGATCGTTTTGACGAAGAATGATTCCACATCTTCATCTTTGGGAAGGATTGGTTTCCCAGCTTGAAAGATTTGAAACCGTTCCAAAGGTGAGAGTAGGTGTGGTGAAGTATAAAGTCCTGTTTTGAATCCTAAAACTGATAACAGAGAGGCTAAATAATGTGAGGTAGAACCTTTCCCATTGGTTCCTACAACACTGATACGAATGGGTTTGTGTAGATTTTGTTTGGGTTTTATGAATTGGAAAAGTTCGGAAAGGCCATCTAAAGAATAGGATTGAAAGACATTGAAGTTTCTTGTTTTTTCTATATTTTGGAGGCTATGTAAAAAATCTAAAAACTGCATGGTTAATTCTTTTGCGAATCTTAAAGTGAAGATCCTAGATTTAATATCTGTTTTTCAATTGTTTTAATAATAAGGATTCTACTTTTTTTATCCATTTAGTTTTGACTTCTAAATTTGTAAAGAGTTCGAATTGTCTGATTCCTTGGTAAAGTAACATATGATATCCAGGAATAATCTCTGCCTTTTTTTTCTTTGCTTGTTTGACCAAATCAGTCTCTAACGGATTGTAAACAATGTCGAATAACGTATGTTTTTTGGTAAAAAAGTTTTTGTGAAGTAACGGTTCTCCCCCAATTCCTTTCATTCCAACGGGTGTAGTATGAATGACCAGGTCGTAATTCTCTGCTTCTTTAAGGCTTTCTTCTTGAGTAGTCACTTCTAGCCAATCTGGATTTTCTAACGATTGTAAGATCTCTTTGGTTGCGGATTCATTTCTTGCGAGTATTTTTACCTTTCTGTGGATCTTTCCATTCCCAATATTTTGTTTGAGAGATTCTGCAATTGCAAAAAGAATCCCTTTCGCACTTCCACCACTCCCGATTACCAAAATTTGTTTTTCGATTACAGGATCTAAGAGTTTGGGATCCGATTTTAGAATGGATGTAACAGCACCAGTTCCATCAGTGTTTACTGCTTGGATTCCGTCACGGAAGAGCAATGTATTGGATGAGCCCATTGTCTTTGAGGTAGTACAAACATCGTTCGCTTGTGAGTATGCCCATTCTTTGAAAGGAATCGTAACAGATACACCTTTGACACCCAAGTCAATGAGAGGACGTAGACCTATCTCTTTCCAATTTTGGTTTTCAAATACTAGATACACTCCATCATATCCAGAGAGTTGGAATAGGGTGTTATGAATCCAAGGGGAAAGGGTATGTCCTAAGGGATACCCTAAGATGCCAAATATCTCTGTGTGTTTTGAATACAAAGAAAACCTCTTTTTTTTATCTTATGGACTTACGAACTGCTTACCGAAAATAGGTAATAGACAGGTACAAGAACAATGATTTCATTACCGCTTGCCGCACCATCTGAGCCATGGACCATTCTCGTAGATATTTTATTCTTTTTTCTCGCATCCGCAGCCTGTGCCTATTATTTTTATTATTATAAACGTAAAGACTTACTCGGGAAATTTTGGGGATCCACATTTGTCGCTGGAATTGGTGCATTGATCGTTTTTGCAACCTTTCAAACTTATATCCGCGATATCATTATGTGGCTCATGTCTCCAAAAATTGGATCCACTCAATTATCCAACGTGAACTTGGTTGCCATCTTTCTTGGTGGATTTACTGCTCTTTACATCATGAACCGAATCAACCATAACAAAGAAAGAAGAGATTGATTTCGATTTTTCATATAACTTTAAGTATTTAAGAAAATTATAATAAAACCCTAGAAGGGCGAGAACAAATCCTTGTTTCCCATCTAGGATTCCCAACCGAATCCAATACATATAAAAACCTTTAAAACAAGCTTTTAAAAAAGCCCAAAACACAGAGCTAGTTTTTCCTTTTCTAAACTCTTCTTCCGCAAACAAACTGGAATAACGGTCTATAAATTGTAAATGATCGGATATATTTTTATAGGAATAATGATAAAGTGGGTTTTTTAATTTGATTGGTTTTCCGGAAAGTTTGACTCTTTCATGCACCAAACCACCGCTAAACTCTCCAGCCGTTTTTTTGAACAATCGAATTTGGTAGTTTGGATAGTATCCACCAAACCGAATCCATTTTCCTAAATAATAAGTAAGTCTAGGGACAAGATATCCAACGGATTCTAATTTGTTTTCTGTAAATAACTCTGTGATTTCTGATTTTAAACCATCGGATACCACTTCATCGGCATCAATGGCAAGAACCCAATCGTATTTCGTTTGTTCGATGGCAAAGTTCTTTTGATCCGCGTAGTTGTCGAACTTACGGAAAAAAACACGCGCACCTAAAGATTTAGCAATCTCAACTGTTTTATCAGTGGAACCAGAATCGATGACGATAATATCCTCGATAAAAGAAAGGGCAACGAGTGTGCGAGAGATGTTATCCTCTTCGTTGAGGGTAATGATGGCACAGGATAAAGGAAGGGGCATAATTTAAATTTGATTGGGGTCGCGGACGGAGATGAACTTATCAGAGAGTGGAATTTCCAACCGAGCAATGGTGGAATCTTCACCGATGATGATACGAAAGAAATTGGGGTCGATACCTTCCCCTTTGAGCATGATGAGGATGAGGGCAAGACCAAGACCTGCTCCTTCTGTGGTATCAGCGTTGTCCATGTAGAACTGTGCGATGTCATCATATACCATTCCTTTTTCCAATCGTTCTCGGATGGCTTTTTCTTCTTCTTTGGCAATGGGTGTGTTGTTGATGACTTCGATGGTGATTCCATCGTCATTGAATTTAAAATTAATTAAACAGTAGTATCCTTTCTTTTTGGCCTTCATCCCAAATTCGTTGGACATCTCTTCGGAAAACATTTCGCGATACTCTCTGACTCCCCTTGCATACTGCGAAGGGTTTAACATACTGTATCCGCGTTCTTCAAAAAAGACACGTTTTTGGTTGGCTTTGCAGGCATTGATTGCCAGTTCTTTGATGATGGTATAGAGAGTAGGGACAAGAGTGGGATAGGTAAGGCGATCTAAGATGAGACCAACGGCCTCCTTGATGTGTTCCTCAACGGATTTGGAGACTCGGTGAGTCTTTAGCGAGAGAATTTTCCCATTTTCGATGTGTAATTTGATGTGATCAGAAATCTCGCTTGTTTCCTTTCCCATACCCGAAATCTTTTCCATTCTAGTCCTTACTGTCAAGGTAACTAAGACCGCTAGTATGAAAAACCGCAGGCTTCTATTCCTCTCCTTATTTCTATCGGCTTTTGCCCCCACGATACTTTTGTCTCAAAATTTGAAAATGAAATCGGTTCGGATCTGGGACAGTGAAAAAGCCAATTTTGGCGGATTTGTGGATTTTGAGGTGGTGCAGGGGAAAATCCTCTCTTTCAAAGAAGGGGCTTCTGTTCCGAACCCAAAGTATCTATTGCCTGGATTTTGTGATGCTTCTGTCACCATTGGGGCTGATTCCATGGGCGGAAAAACAAGTCGCTCCGAACTTCCCGCTTACCTTTCGGGGTATTTGGCTGCCGGATTTAGCCATATTGAATCGGTAGGAGATCCGAATTTATCCAGCCTGCAGAACGAAATCATCAAATCCAGATGGTTGGCGCCTATCCTCACCCAGTCCCAAAAACCAGCTTTGTATTCCGAGTTATCCGCAGGAGATGGGGCCTTGTATACTTCTGGCCTTAGCCACGTTCCCGATTCCAAGCGGAACCGCCACCTACCTATTTTTTTGAAGGAAGTTGAAAATCGGGGATTTTCTCAGACCGAACTTTTTGCCAAACGGAGAGAAGGGGAAGAAAAAGGATACCTTCCCATCGCTTATACCTTTTCCGACAAAACCAGTTGGGAAGATGCTTTGGATACTGGATTTGCAGTGATTTTCCATCCCATGCCAGAAGGTACAAACTTGTACCGAGCGCAAAAAAGAGATTTCCTTTGGGCTCCTATGCTCTCTGTTTTGTATCTCCAAAATTTAAAATCGAGACCTGAGGATTGGAAAGAAGAATCAGAAAACTGGGCTCGCCTCCATTCAGTGTTTGGATCCCGATGGAAAAATTCCCTTTCCATCGAATCCGCCTCCGAAAACGGAGAAATCGATTCTAGTCCCCCTTCGTTCTCTGAATACCAATCCACCTTCCGAGGAGAAGTGGAAGCTAGGAAAAACCTTCTTTTCGCTAGTGGGGCAGGGCATTGGGGTCTTTTTCCTGGACAAGCCGCCATCGTTGAAGTTAGGCTTTGGGAAGCACTCCTCACCAAACCCAAAGAAAGAAAGGTGGATTTGGCATCAAACCGGCCGGGATTTTGGGCCTCCCTATTTGGTTCTTTTTCCCCTAGTCTCCTTCCCACAAATGCAGATCCGGAATCCTTACCTCAAATTCGCCGGGAAATCATCCAAACTTTGACACTGAAAACATGTAATTTTCTCGGCGCCGACCATGGAGGCAGGATCCGTGTCGGTGGCCCCGCGCATTTCTCCATTCATGACGAAAATCCACTGAAACGTGCTTCCGGAATATTTCCAATTGAATCCATGGTATTGGGAGGAAAACTGGTCTATACCCCAAAACCCACCAAGGAAGGAACCGCAAAATGAAAGGCCCATCCTCAGAATTTGACCGTTTATTAGAAGAAAGTTTTAAAAAAAGACAATCCATTGAACCTGGCTCACGTCATGAAGCCAAAGTAACAGCTGTTAAGAATGATTATGTATTCATTCGTACTTTAGAAAATAAAATCTTAGGAAATATTTCTACCGAAGAATGGAGAGAAGAAGTTTTGCCGAAGGTTTCCGACTCTCTTGTTGTATATTTTCTAAAAGAGAACTCTGGTGATTTTTATTTTACCACCTGTCTTTCTGGAGACAACCTAACAGAAGAACATATGGAGATGGCATCTCAGTACGAAATTCCCGTACTCGGCCAAATGCTCGCAGAAGCAAATGGTGGATGGGATGTCAAACTAGGAAGTCATTCTGCTTTTGTTCCATTTAGCCAATTGGATAGCTCTTTAAAAGGAACTAACATCGCAGGAAAACGTATCAAGTTTGTGATCTCAGAAATTGGGAAAAAACAAAACAAAATCGTTTTGTCTCAGAAAAAAATTGCTGATAAAGAAAGAGAAACAAAAAAACAACTGTTACGCGATGAATTGAAAGCCGGAATGTTTGTTTCCTGCACAGTCAAAAGCATTCATAAATTTGGACTCATAGTCGATATGGACGGATTTGATGCATTGGTTCCTCAATCAGAAGCAACCTACAAAAAAAATTCCGATCTCACAACTGAATTCCGCGTAGGGGAAACTCTCCGTGCCAAAATCCTAACACTAGACTGGGCAACGAATAAAATCTCTCTCAGTGTAAAAGATTTCTTAAGTGATCCATGGTCTGGAAAACTTCCTTTCAAAGAATCTGATATTGTTTCTGGAACTTTAGAATCAATCAAACCATTTGGTCTCTTTGTTCGGTTAGGTGATGATTTTACAGGTCTTGTTCCTAATAAAGAAACAGGAGTTCCCTCACGCACTCCACTAAATACAGTTTTTAATCCTGGCCAAAAGTTAGAAGTTTTTGTGATGGAAATCAATCCAGAAAAAAGACAAATTGCTTTGTCGATTTCCAAAGCGGCAGAAGCCAAAGATCGAATGGAATACCAAGAGTATATGTCCAAAGAAGAGACACCTGGGGCAGTATCTAGTTTTGGACTGGCCTTGCAAAAATCTTTGGAAAAAAAGAATAAAAAGTAATTCACGATTTGGAAATCGCACTTTTTCGCCCCGAAATCCCACCTAACACAGGGAACATCGCAAGACTTTGTGTGAATGTGGGTGTCCCCCTCTCCATTGTGGGGGAACCGTCCTTTGACCTTTCGGAAAAAGCTGTCAGGCGTGCCGGCCTCGATTATTGGAAAGACTTAGATCTTCGTAGATTTACGGATTATCAAGAGTTCCGAACCAAAAAAGAGGCGGAAGGGAGCCGTATTTTCCTCGTTTCCAAGTTTGGTACCAAACTGTACTGGGATGTGGACTTCCAGAAGACCGATGTTTTTTTGTTTGGAAGGGAAACTTCCGGCCTCCCCGAGGAAATCCACAAGTCCTGCCCCCCAGAACAGATCATTTCCTTGCCGATGGCAGAGGTGAGTCGATCCATCAATCTTTCCAACGCCGTTGCCATTGTACTTTATGAAGCACTGCGCCAAGAAAAAACGCGGACTAATCCCAAAGGATAAAACAATTTACAAGTCCTCCGTTCCCGTTGAAATGGGAATATATGCCGTTCCCTCTCTCCAGAACTGAGTTAGAGAAAGAAGTGAAGACTTTGTTCTCCAATGGCCTCTCGGGGAATGTGAACGATTTTCACTCTTGGGTGTTTATGGAAACCCAGCGGAAATTCAAGGACAATCCCAATACCACTTTAGAAGGCATTACTTCTCTCCTTGAAGATTTAATCAAAGACGGAATCATCACAACAAACCCTATAGATCCAAGGGAGTATCTACTTCCTGAAACTTCACCTATCGTTCGTAAAATGGGGACATCGGAGCAGTTTGTCATCCTTGGTGCCCTTCCCTACAATCCGATGCAGTATGTGAGAGCAAGGCTTGATTATTTTTTGAAACGGAATGGGATCCACGAAGAGTTACGGATGGATCTATGTATTGCTACGGTGGAAGCCGTAGAAAACGCAGCAAAGTACGGTGACGGCGGCGGTGTGGAAGTGATTTTTAAAATCGATAAACACAATACCTTCACCATTGAAATGATCAATACCGTTAAAGACTTTAATCTAGAAGATGATATCCAGAGAGGTAAGTTTTCTTCCACTGCAACACTTATGCGTGGTATGATGGTCATGCAAAAACTTTTTGATTCCGTTGATTTAGAAATCAGCGACAATCGAAAACAAGCTATACTCAAAGCAACTCGTAAACTAACATAGGTTACTATGGCAAATTTCAAAATGGTTTCTCCTTTTAAGGCTGCCGGAGACCAGGTCAAAGCAATTGAAAATATTGCGAAGTCCTTTGGTGAAGGTAAAAATAAAGTGACTCTTGTCGGTGTGACTGGTTCTGGAAAGACCTTTACCATGGCCGAGGTCATCACTCGTGTCAAAAAACCTACACTTATTTTATCTCATAATAAAACTCTGGCAGCACAGCTCTTTCGCGAGTTCAAAGAATTTTTTCCTGAAAATGCTGTAGAGTATTTTGTTTCTTATTACGACTACTACCAACCAGAAGCATACGTTCCTTCTTCTGATACTTTCATTGAAAAAGATATGTCAATGAACGAAGAAATCGATAAACTTAGGTTGCGAGCCACATCCAGTTTGCTCGAACGTGATGATGTCATCATTGTCAGTTCTGTATCTTGTATTTATGGTTTAGGATCACCTGAGGATTATATGAACTCAGTGGTGATGTTAAGAATCGGTGATAAAATCGATAGAGATCAAATCATTCGTAAATTTTTACATATCCAATATGCAAGAAACGATATAGATTTTAGCCGAGGAAATTTCCGGGTTCGTGGAGATACGATTGAAATTATGCCTTCTTACCAAGAAGAAGGAATTCGCATTGAACTCTTCGGAGATGAAATTGATGGATTATCAAAAATTGATCCACTCACGGGAAAGGTAAAAACCAAACTTGACCGTGTGGTGGTTTATCCTGCTAAACACTTCATCACTTCTGGCCCAAAAATCAAGGATGCCATCGAAAAAATCAAAGATGAGATGGCGGAACAAAAAGATAAATTCCTCAAACAAGGAAAACATCTAGAGGCAGAACGGATTGAATCCAGAACCAATTACGATATGGAAATGCTTGTGGAACTTGGTTATTGTAGTGGGATCGAAAATTATTCTCGCCACCTAACTGGTAGACAGGAAGGCGAAAGACCCGCCTGTTTGTTAGACTATTTTCCCAACATGGATTTTTTACTCATCATTGACGAATCCCATGTAACATTACCTCAAATTGGAGGGATGTATGCAGGAGACAGATCCAGAAAACAAACGTTAGTTGATTTTGGATTTAGACTTCCGAGTGCTCTTGATAATCGGCCTTTGAATTTTGAGGAATTCGAAACTCTTACACCAATGACTTTGTATGTTTCAGCTACCCCTGACCAAAAAGAAATTGATAAAAGCGAAGCGGTCATTGAACAAATCATCCGTCCAACTGGTTTGCTTGACCCGGTAGTCGAGGTTCGTCCCACCACAAACCAAATTGAAGATTTGTTAAATGAAATTCGACTGCGAATTGAAAATAAGGAAAGGATTCTCATCACCACTTTGACAAAGAAGATGTCAGAGGATCTCACTGATTATTACAAGGAAGTGGGTTTAAAAATTGCTTACCTTCATTCCGAAATTGATACCATCGAACGAACAGAGATCATCAGAGACCTACGTAAAGGTGTGTACGATTGTATTGTAGGGATTAATTTACTCCGAGAAGGTTTGGACATTCCAGAGGTTTCGCTTGTTGCCATTTTGGATGCGGACAAAGAAGGTTTCCTCAGGAATTATAAATCACTCATCCAAACCATTGGACGGGCCGCAAGGAATGTGAACGGTAAGGCCATTCTTTATGCTGATCGAATGACTGATTCTATGAAAAAAGCAATCAGTGAAACAGAACGTCGCCGTCTAATCCAGGAAGCACACAACACGGCAATGGGGATCACTCCTCAAAGTATCATTAAAGAAATTCATGATATCCTCCCACGTGAAATGGCAGAAGAGGATAGTAAAGCAGAAGCACTCAAGGAAATGGAAAAAGAATTTACCTTGAAGAAATACAAAACCAAAGACAAGTTACGTGATGCTTTAAAACGAGAGATGTTACGATTTGCATCTGACTTGGATTTTGAAAAGGCCGCTATGTTTCGAGATAAAATGTTAGCGCTCGGGCCAGATAAAATTGAATCATAAGGTAGGACTTTAATTGGAAACAAATGAATTTTGGGAAAACTCAACAAAACTTGCGAGATTGGAAGACTCTCTACCGAAACAAATTTTTCTTCTCCCGATTAAGGTAAGGCCTGTATTCCCAGGAATCATCACTCCATTAATTGTTCCTCCTGGTCGTTTCATCCAATCCATTGAAGAATCTTCGAAAGGGGCTGGGTTTTTAGGTCTTATCCTTTTAAAAGAAGATGAATCGGAACTTCCTTCCGAAGATAATATTTTTCAAATTGGCGTGGTTGCTCGTATTTTGAAAAAAATCAATCTGCCTGATGGTGGAATGAATATTTTAGTAAACACCATTCAAAGATTCAAAATTAATTCCATTCATACTAAAGAACCTGTATTAATTGCTAATGTAAGTTATCCGGAAGAAGAACTTGGAACTAGCAAAAACAATATCAAAGCCCTTATGCGGACTTTGTTAATTTTGACCAAGGAACTTGCGCAAAACAATCCTCTTTTTACTGAGGATATGAAGCTGACGATGATGAACGTAAATGAACCAGCAAAAATGGCTGATTTTGTTTGTTCCATTCTGAACTTAGAAAAAGAAGAATACCAATCGGTCATCGAAGCGATTCAAATCAACGATCGTTTGGAAAAAGTCTTATTATTTCTTAAAAAAGAAATTGAGTTAGTAGTTCTTCAGAAAAAAATCCAAGAACAAATCAACGATAAAATTGATAACCAACAACGCCAATTTTTCTTGAGAGAACAGTTAAAAGCCATCCAACAAGAGTTAGGTACTGGTGAAGATAAAACAGAAATCAAATATGAAAAACTTTTAGAAAGACTAAAGTCGATTCCCGTTGCCGAAGAAATCATCACAGAAGTAGATAGAGAGATTGATAAGTTTAAAAACTCAGATCCTATCTCCAGTGATTATAATGTAATTCGTAACTATCTGGATTTGGTGGATGCACTTCCCTGGGAAAAACCAAAGGAAAAAGAAGTAAATCTAATTCATGCAAAAAAAATCCTAAACCGCGACCACCACAAACTAGAAGATGTGAAAGAACGGATTTTGGAATTTTTAGCCGTTCATAAATTAAATCCTAAAAGTAAAGGGTCTATTCTCTGTTTGGTGGGGCCACCGGGTGTAGGTAAAACCTCCATTGCTAAATCAGTCGCGGAAGCACTTGGCAGAAAATTTTATCGATTTTCTGTGGGTGGGGTAAGAGACGAAGCAGAAATCAAAGGTCATAGACGAACTTATATTGGAGCAATGCCAGGCAAACTCATCAGTGCTTTAAAAATCACAAAAGAAAGAGATGCTGTGATCTTACTTGATGAAATTGATAAAATGTCTCAAGGTTTCCAAGGTGACCCACAAGCCGCACTTCTTGAGGTTTTAGACCCAGAACAAAATTCCAATTTTAGAGATCATTATTTGGATTTACCATTTGATTTATCGGATGTTTTGTTTATTGCAACAGCCAATACCTTTGAACCCATTCCACGAGTGTTACTGGATCGTATGGAAGTGATCCAACTTTCGGGTTATATCACGGAAGAGAAAGTGCAGATTTTCCAAAAGTATCTTTGGAAAAAAATCTTTGAAAAAAATGGATTAAATCCTGATTCCTTTTCGATGAAAAAGGAAACTGTGGCCCTTCTTATCAATTCCTATTCACGTGAGTCTGGTTTACGAGGACTCGAAAAAACATTTGATAAACTAGTTCGTAAAATCGCCTTAAAACAGGTGTTAAAGGAAAAGTATTCCAAAGAAATTCGTGAAAAGGATTTGGTTGAATATCTCGGAACTCCGCCTTTTGTGGATGATCGAATGACAAGTCCAAAAGTTCCAGGAACGGCCCTAGGTCTTGCTTGGACCAATGCTGGTGGATCCACGCTTCTGATTGAAGCAGTTCTCATTCCAGGAAAAGGTGGACTGACTCTCACAGGGCAAATGGGCAAGATGATGGAAGAATCTGCTAACATTGCTTTGTCGTTTGTGAAAAACTATGTAAACAATGATGTTCTGTTTGATAAGAAGGCCATCCACTTACATGTTCCTGACGGTGCCACTCCCAAAGATGGCCCAAGTGCAGGAATCACTATGGCTACTGCCATTCTTTCGCTTGTCACAGGCCAAGTGATTGCTCCCGGTTTTGGAATGACAGGCGAACTCACGTTAACTGGTGAGGTTTTGGCAATTGGTGGACTCAGAGAAAAAATTGTCGCAGCCAAAAGAGTGGGAATTAAAAAAATCATTTTCCCTAAAGACAATGAAAGAGCTTTCCAAGAAATCCCTGACTACGTCAAACGAGGGGTAAGTTTTTATCCAGTCACTCGTTTTGAAGAAGTCGAAAAACTTGTTTTTCCAAAATCCAAAGGTAAAAAGAAATGAATAACCAATCCAATTCTTTTATTCTCATCCTAGAGGTATTGTGTGGCCACCTAACAGATATACTCCGTTTTTTCTGGGAAAGGCGAGTTAAGTTTTTGACTCTTGGTTTTGTATTAGGTATCTTTTTATCTTTTTTCTTTTTGGGCGGAGCCTATGTGGTTTGGTCTGGAGAAGAGGCCCGAGTCCATAAATCATTGGAAAAATACCGATCAGAAGTTTCTAATTTTTATGATAGTTTTCAACCAAAGTCTGTAAAAATTTTGGATCGCAGTGGAAAGGTTATGGGAGAGTTTTACCGCAGAAACTTTCGGCCCATTCGTACAGACAATTTAGGAAAACACAATGTGATTGTTTGGGCAGTATTATCTTCGGAAGATCGCGAGTTTTTTTCTCACTCTGGTTTGAATTATACTGCTATTGGTCGTGCGGTTGTTACCAATTTAATCCAATTTCGTTTGTCCCAAGGTGGATCCACAATCTCCCAACAGTTAGCCAAACTTACGTTAAATCTAGGGAAACGAAACTTATTTAATAAATTAACAGAACTCTATTGTACGTTTTATATCGAAAGCCAGTATTCCAAAGAAGAAATTTTGGCTATGTATCTAAACCAAATTTTCCTCGGTGAAGGAAATACGGGAGTGGAAGAGGCAGCCAGGTATTATTTTAGAAAACCTGCATCAGAGCTGAGTCCCGAAGAAGCAGCCCTCCTTGTGGGAATCATTCCTGCACCAAGTGTTTATAATCCCGTTCGTAATTTAGGAATCGCACTATCTAGACAAAAGCGTGTGTTATACGATATGGCGAGGAATCCGGAACTTCATCCTTCTCAGAAAGAAATTCCGCATAAGTTTTCTGATTCAATAGAACTAAACTTAAAAAAGTTCCGAACCATTTATAAAATCAAAGAACAAAAAGATGAAGATGGAAATCCTAAATATTCAAGTGAAATTGGGAAATTTGGAGCAGATAAAGATTTTCGAGTTAACTTAGCACCCGATTTCAATTCCGAAATTAGAAGATTTATTTTAGAACGATTTTCGAATGAAGACCTAGAAGAACGTGGATTACTCGTTTATACCACTTTAGATTTAGAAAAACAGAGACTCGCCGAAGAAGCGTTACGCGTGGGTGTTGACTCTGTCAGAGCCGATTTAACTAAACAAGAATCTGAATACCAAAACAAAGGTAAGGCGGATTTGGCAGAGGTCACTCGGGCCATATTACCACAACTCAGTGGATCTATGATCTCCCTTGATCCTGAAACAGGAGATATTGAAGCCATGGTAGGTGGTTACAAAATATCCAATGTGTTTCGCTTCAACCGAGCAGAAGATGCAAGGCGCCAACCCGGATCCACAATCAAAGCACTTGTGTATGCACTTGCCTTTGAAAAACGAATCGTCAATCCATCCTCTAAAATCAAAGACGAAAAATTAGACATCTCCGGATATTCACCTAAGAACTGGTATAAGGGGTATAAGGGTGATATCACAGTAAGACAAGCATTGGCTCAGTCTGTGAATACAGTTTCTGTAAAGTTGTTACACGAAATTGGGATTTCTTATTTCATTCAAAAATTAAGTGCCATCCTTTCCATCCCAGAGGAAGAAGCAGAAAGTAGGTTCCAAAGAAATTTATCCTTGGCACTTGGTTCTGGGGAACTCAGTCCCATGGAACTTTCAACAATTTATGCAACTCTAATGAATGGGGGAAGACGAGTCACTCCCAGAAAAATTTTAAAAATTACTGATTTAGATGGGAATGAATTTTATAGCACAGTGGCAAATGAAGCCGCTGAACAGATATTAGATCCAGTTGCTTGTGCTATGGCCATCAATACCTTACAATCCGTTTTGACGGAAGAAGGAACCATGACCCTGAAGAAAAAAGAAGGGGAACCTTTTTTATACGCGGGAAAAACAGGAACAGTGCAATCGCCAAAATTAAAATCTTCAAGGTGGAAAGGTTTGAAAGGGGTTCGTGATGTTTGGTTTGCGGGCCTCACTCCAAGGAATGTAACGGTTGTTTGGGTGGGTCATGATGAAGGCGCACCATTTCCTGGTTCTGGTTCCGGTGTGTCTGGTGGGATTTGGTACCGTTACACGCAGAATGTAAAAGCAAAACTGGGAATGGGGAATCAGTTGATTTCGAATTTTGTGGGAGATTTTGTTAAGGTTGATGTTTGTGCTGATGATGGAACTATTTTGGAAACAACTCCAGATTATGTTTGTAAGGTGCCACTTTATGCACAGTATTATTATATTGGAGATTTACCGCCGAAACGGGCTGGATTTCTGAAACCAGAACCTCCAGTTCAAAATACAAACCTCAAACCAGAACAGACTGACGATGATTCGGAAATTTCCACTTATGATTCACAAGGAAGTCGAATCCAACCAACAGCAGTTGATTCTGTGGAATTAGAACCACCGCTTATAGAAAATCGACGAGCGCGTTATAACGAAGAAACTCCTTAGAAACTAAATAATTTTCTTGGATGGACCATAGAAAAATCCAAGGTTTGTCTTCTCTGATCTTTTCAATAACCAATAGGGCATCCTGATTGTTTTTGAAAGGTTTATCTAAGATTTTACCAATCTCATTATTGTGGTAAAAGGAACGATTTCCCCCATTTCCCATTTTTGCCGGATGGAATAGTGGGTCTAAAAAATTCCAAATAGAATCAAAATCTGAATACCAAGTAAGTAATGTTAAATCTCCTTTTCCTTCTCCATTTTCTTTGTACAACGGAGCTTTCTCCATTGGTCTGAGTTTGATTGTGAGCCCAATTTCTTCTAATGCTTGTTTGATGGCACGTCCTTTGGTCTGGTTTTCGTCATCACCTCGCATTCTAAATTCCAAACTAGTTGATTTGATTTTTGGATAACAAACAGATTTTTCTAATTCGACTTTAGCTAAGGTTTTGTTATACAATTCACCTGTCGAAATAAATCCATCTTTGATTTTTTCCATGTAGTCCATAGGGATGGGTCCATAACTTAGATCTGCATGATTTTCTAATAACTTACTGATGATTAAACTACGAGGGATGGATAAATTTAAGGCAGTACGAAAGTGTTTATCAAAACAATGATTGTTTTGGTTGATGGTTACATATTGTACGGATCTTCCTTTTTTTGTTAGTGTGGATTCCGAGTTTGCTTCTGGTAAAGAAAGTAGGAAGTCTGTCAGTTTGAAAGCATCTAACTGGTTTTTCCGAAACAAAAATAAAGAAGTAGAAGATTGCGGTAAAATGAGGAAACGAATTTTACTCGGGAAGTTAGGGTCTGATCCCTTTTGAAATTCTAAATCTAAAAACTCATTTTTTTTCCATTTGGTGAGTTTGTATTTTCCATAAGTCTTTAAAATTTGTTTTTCCCATTCTTTTTGACCGATGATGGAGGCAAAAGGTAAACTGAGTTTCTCTTTCCACTCGGTTTCATTTGTTCCTTGTTTGAATTCTAATTCCAAGAACCCATCTGCTGAAACACGAACCTGAATTAGAAATTGGTAATCTCCCTTTCGGGGATAAGTTTCCGAAACCAAACGAGACAAACTATATTCAATATCTTGAAGAGGTGGGGCCAAAGAATTGAATTGGAACCGCCAAACCTCTTTTTTGGGTTGCGGTTGTTTTTGGAAAGACTGAATCCAAGGGGAGTGGAACCCGGAGGGAGTGCGTGTAAACAGTCCCTGGTGGATGAATTTTGCTAATTTTTGTCCGGACAAATCGGTAATGAAAAGCGGATCTAGGTGCGCTGTGTCAGAGGGGAGTGCGATTTTTAGATCAAAATGGGGGCTTTCTTCCCGGCAAAAAGTGAGGGACAAGAGAAAGAAAACGAGGGATAAGGTTCTCATACGTGAAGATTTACCGAAAACTATGGCCATATTTGGCAAAATACAAATACAGACTTAGCCTCGGTGTTTTCTTGTCTATATTTGTTTCCATTTTTAATGGTGCATCCCTCACATCACTCATCCCTATCTTTGATTCTCTTGGCACTGGCGAAAATTACAAGTTCCAAATTGCCCTAACCAAAAAAGACCAAACACTGCTTTCGGAACACAAAACTCCGACGAAGCTCGAAGGACTGACTTACTTTGAATGGCAGTTTGCCAATCTCAAACAAAAAACAAATGAGGAACTTGCGGATAAAAAACCAGACGACTTGGTGTATTTATTTTGCCTCATCATCCTTCCCATTTACTTTTTAAAACTCATTTGTCTTGCCGGAACGGTTTACTTTGTCAACTCCGCTGGACTTCTTGCTGTCAGCGATCTAAGGCAAGCTTTATATAAAAAACTCCAAGTATTACCACTCAATGAATTCTACCGCGAAAAAACCGGAGTTCTCATGAGCCGGGTGATCAACGACGTTGATATTGTTGGAAAAGTGATTTCGAATGATCTAAAGGATGCGATTAACGATTTTTTTTATATCATTACCCATTTAATCATCTTACTTGTATTAAGTTGGAAGCTGTTCTTTTTGTTATTCATTGTCATTCCTTTGATTGTGGGGCCAGTGAGTACATTTGCAGATCGGATAAGAAGAACCACTAAAAACCAACAAGAACAATTGTCTGAATTGAATGGCGACCTTCAGGAAGTGATTTCTGGGATTCGGGTTATTCGTGCCTTTTCGATGGAAGATAAGGAAGCGGATCGTTTTTTTAAAGTAAACCAAAACCTCTCCGACAAAACTTTTAAAACACATTTTTACCACCAAATTGGTCCCGCCTTAACAGAGTTATCTGGCTCTGTTGTAACGATGGTATTTCTTGGGATTGGTGCGTATCTATTGGAAGATGCTAGTTTTTCCAAAGGGATGTTCATTGCATTTTTTCTTACTTTGATATTTCTAATGCGTCCACTCAAACAAATGAGTATCCTTGTGAATTTAATCCAAGCCTCTGTGATTGCGAGTGATCGTGTATTTGAAATTTTAGGTAGAGATGTTGATATCAAAGAACCGGAATCTCCAAACAAACTTGGGCCACTTTCAAAATCGATCGAATACAAAAATGTATCTTACCTATATCCTAATACCGACATCTATGCACTAAAAAATATCAATTTAACCTTACCTCGCGGTGGAACTATTGCAATTGTTGGTTCGTCGGGAGCCGGTAAATCCACACTCGTTGATCTTTTGCCAAGACTGATTGATCCTAGTGACGGTGGAATTTTTTGGGACGATGTAAACGCCAAAGAATTAACCTTAGATAATTTGCGTAAACGGATCGGAGTTGTTTCTCAAAACATTTTTTTATTTAATGGATCCATTCGTGAAAACATTGCCTTTGGCAAACCAGATGCTACGGAAGAAGAGGTTCGACGTGCCGCAGAAGATGCATTTGCTTCCGAATTCATCGAAGCCTTCGAAGAAGGTTATGATACCATTGTAGGGGAACGTGGGGTGATGTTATCCGGTGGTCAAAGACAAAGGATCTCGATTGCAAGAACCTTACTTGCAAATCCAGAGGTACTCATTTTAGACGAGGCTACATCTGCTTTAGATACCGAATCGGAGCGACTCATCCAACAAGCGTTTGTTCGGTTGTATGAAAATAAAACGGTTATCATCATCGCTCACCGTCTTTCTACTGTTAAAATTGCAGATACAATTTATTATTTAGAGAACGGTGAAATTGTTGAAAGTGGAAGTCACGCAGATTTACTTAAAAACCAAAACTCAAAATACAAACGTTTGTATGATATGCAGTTTTCTGGTTCTAATTAACTGCCACTTTAGTAAAAACTTGGATGATCAAAGAATTAAGCTAGGCGACCAGTCCCACAGTTGGGGCAAAATTTAGCATTGGGGACAGCAACAAACGAGCCACAGCTGGCGCATGTCCAATTTTCGTTAATTTTGGGAGTTTGAAGCAGGTTTACGTTTGTTTGTTTTAATTTTTTATCTTTTAACTCAATCTCTATAGTATCTAGAGCTTCGATATAAGGAAGTGATTGGGATTGGAATTCTTCTTCTGTTAACTTTCCTGAGTCAAAATCAGACCGAATGTCTTTGAGCGAATCGAGCATGTTTCTCTTTTTTTCTGCAATTGGTCTTACAAAAGCTTCCTCGTCTTTTCCAAAAGGTGATTCATCTAGTCGAAATTTGTAATAAAACAAAACAAAAGGTGCAATCAGAATGATTCCAAAAAACAGACAATATAGATATAAGAGAAAATCCATAGGTTCAGAATTTGGACTTTTTATTTTTAAGCAATCTCTTTATCTTGGGTGAAAGAAGAGAAATTAGATTTATGGCCGTTACAAACTCATTAATTGAACAAAAACTTAAAACAGCAGAAGAAGTTGCAGCATTATTACCTGAACATGTTACATTAGGGTGCTCTGGATTTACGCCAGCAGGTTACCCAAAACTCATTCCCGTGGCCTTTGCCAAACGGATTGAAGATGAAAAAAAATTAGGAAAAGAATTCTCTATCAATTTATATGCAGGAGCATCCACAGGTGAGGAATTGGATGGTGCCTTAGCAAAAACTGGTGCACTGAAATTAAGAATCCCATACCAATCTAATTCTCACCTTCGTAACCTTATTAACCAAGGGGAAACCGATTTCATTGATATGCATTTGTCTCATGTAGTCAAATACATTGAACACGGAATTTTACCAAAAATTGATGTGGCTTTAGTTGAAGCAATCGATGTGACAACTGATGGGAAAATTTATCTTTCCACATCTTCAGGAATGAGTGCCACTTACATCCGTAATGCGGAATCTATTTTTATTGAGTTAACAGACACTCATCCTTTAGAATTAAAGGGTTATCATGATATTTATCTCCCCAACCATCACGAGAAGGGACTTCCTATTAATATTCTGACTCCTGGTGATCGAATTGGTTTACCATACATCCAAGTGACACCAGATAAAATCAAAGGGATTGTACGGTCAAACAAACCTGATGCCGCAACTATATTCAAAACTCCAGATGAAGATTGTCAAAACATTGCAGCCCATGTTTTATCTTTTATCCAACATGAAATCAAAAAAGGACGGATACCCAAAGAATACCTCCCGTTTCAAAATGGAGTTGGGAATATTGCCAACGCAGTCCTTGCCAGTATGGCAAAAGACTCCAATTTCCATTCCATCCAAATGTATACAGAAGTGGTTCAAGATTCGGTTTTTGATTTAATTGATGCTGGTAAATTGGAAATTGCATCAACTTCGGCGTTAACTTTCTCAGAAGCCGGCCTCAAAAGATTTCATGAAAATATATCTGCATGGAAATCTAAGTTTGTCATTCGCCCACAAGAGATTTCTAACCATCCGGAAGTCATTAGACGTATGGGACTCATTGCAATGAATACCGCCATAGAAGTTGACATTTATGGGAACGTAAATTCCACTCATGTGATGGGAACATCTATGATGAATGGAATTGGTGGATCTGGTGATTTTACACGGAATTCTCATTTGTCTATTTTTATGACCCCGTCTCTTGCCAAAGATGGGAATATTTCTGCAGTGGTGCCAATGGTTTCACACACAGATCATAACGAACATTCAACTATGATTTTCGTAACCGAACAAGGGTTAGCTGATCTAAGGGGATGCCCTCCTAAAAAACGAGCCGAACAAATTATTAATAATTGTGCACACCCCATTTACCGAGACAAACTCCGCGAATATTACGAAAATGCCCTTCGAGTTTCTAAAGGAAAACACACTCCTCATGACTTGGAAAGGTCTCTTTCTTGGCATGTCCAATTTTTGAAAACAGGAAGTATGAAGTGATTGCAGTTGTAGGTTCTGGAATTGCTGGCTTAACTGCCGCTTGGGCGGTTCGTAAGTTTAAAGATATAACTTTATTTGAAAAACATCCTGAAATTGGGATGGCAGCTTTTGGCGCCAAACAAATGGTTGATGGTTTACCTGTAGAATTTGACATTCCATTTCGAACCATCAAACGTGATTATTATCCTACACTATTTCAAGTTTATGATAAAGCGGGAATCAAAACTAGGCCTGTTGATTATTCCTTTAAGGTGGAATCAAATGGTGATTCCGTTTTTGGGTTTCGTTCATATGAATTTTTAGGGATGCCTTTTGGCCTACCAACAATGGATTCTTTAGTATCTGCGAAGGGTCGAAGGATTTTTTCAGACTTACTGAAGTTTTATACCAATGCCAAAACTGATTGGCTAAAAGAAAATTCCAGTATCTCTATTTTAGATTTTTTAATCAAATATGGTTATTCTAATGAATTTATATATCATTTTTTATTACCGACCTTTGCATTAGTAAACACGTGTAAAACGGAAACTGTGGGTGCTTATCCCGCTGAAACCATCATTGGATACCATTCTCGCGGTTATTCTTATACACCTCAAGAAACGGCGGAATTTGGAACTAGAGATATTGTAAATCGCCTCACAGAAAATTTATCAAATTTAAACTTAAACGCAGGGATCCAAAAAATTTATAAAAAGGGAGATAAAACTTTCATCCAGTTCGCCAATGAAGAAAAAGAATTTGATCATGTGATTCTTTCAACACAAGCAAACCAAGGGAAAGAACTTCTCGGAGAAGGATTTGAGTTAGAAAAAGAAATTCTTGGTGAGTTCCGTTATGAGTCAAGTGATGTTGTTTTACATACAGATGAATCTTATTTTTCGAATCCTTCCGTTTCTTTGATTTTTAAAATACGAGATGGTTATGACAAACCCGAGGTTACTTTAGATTTAGGAAGAATTATCCCTGAATTGAATGGCAAAAAAATATTTCAAACATGGAATCCACACCAACTTCCAAAACCAGAAGATACTTTAAAAATTGCTAAGTTTGAAAGGCCTGTGATGGATGAAAGAACAACCAAAGCCATCAAAAGAATTGCAGCATTACATGTAGAATCAAATTGTCGTCTTTGGTTGTGCGGTTCTTATTCTTTATACGGAATTCCACTTTTAGAAGCTGGTGCTAAGTCCGCTCTGTATGTTGTTTCAAAATTACTAAATAAAAATATTGATGAACTGATTCAAAAATAAGAACTAACGGGTTTTATTTTTCGAAGACGTAGTAATGGTAAGAAAGTCCTAAGTTTTTGGCAAACAGGTTTAATACTTTGGCGAATGCTTTCAATGAAGCAGGCAAAGTTTTTGAAAACTCAATGAATCCAAATAAAACTGGTTTTGTCCAATTTTCATGTTTGATTTCTTTGAATCCAATTGCTTTTAATTCAGTGATTGTTTCCTCGACTAACTTTAAATTATTTTTTGGAATTAGAAATGGAAGGTATAACCACCAAAGTTTTTTAAAACGACTCTCCGTAATTTGAAAATTTGTGAATACGAACCTACCACCAGGTTCTAAAACTCTGTAACTTTCTCTGTAAAACAACGCTAGGTTTTGGAAATGGTAAGAGGCATCTAAAGAAAAAACATACTGATAAGAAGAGTCAGCCAAAGATTTTATACTCTCCCAACTTCCGTGAATGAATGGTTTTACCTCTGTCTTAGTTGATATGAACAGTTGTTCTGCGAACTCTGATTGTTCTCCGGGTAAGTTGATGGCAGATAGTAGTTTTGGTTGGAAATTTTTAGACCAATATACCAAACTCCCACCAAGTCCAGAGCCAAGTTCCAAAATTTTAGATTTGGGTTGTAATCCGGCACCGAACACAAATTTCGATAAAAATTTAAGACCTGCTGATTCATAAGAAATGTCTTCCTCCCAATATCCAAAGTTGGAAACAAAGTAGGGAGGTGATTGCGGAAGGACAATTACTGGTGATTTAGAAAATGGGAAAGGAGTCATTTTTTACTTGTCGGATTGTTATACCCGCTAGGGTATATAGTATGAGCCTTTCGGAAAATCAAACCAAACTGATCCATCGTATCAATCGAATCCAGGGACAGCTGGAAGCAATCAAGAATACAATTAACGCGGAAGAAAAAGACTGCGAAAAAGCAATTTTACTCCTAAAAGCAGCCCACCAAGCAATGAAAAAATTTGGAGAAGCCTACATTCACGAATATATGGATACCTGTTTTAAGGAAAAAAAATCCACAGCGACAATCGAGTCAGATGTAAAAAAAGCCATCACAGCAGCCTTTTCCCTTTAATCCGAAAAATTCCTTCCATTTCCTACCCTAAAATCGCTTGCCATATATACCCATGGGGGTATATATGGATTTAAAGCCTGTATACTATAGGGGGTATGGTAATGTTTCTAGCTTCGACAAAAACTTGGTATTTGGAGCGAGTGGTTTATCTCGTTGCGGGGTTATTTAGTTTAGTGGGTGTTTCCTTGGGAACCTTTCTTTCGCCTTGGTGGTTTCTTTTGAATTTGCTTGTGGGTGTAAATTTGATCGTTTTTTCAACCATTGGTTTTTGTCCCATGGCAATTCTTTTGAAAAAACTTGGTTTTGAGTCCAAGGTAGTGGATTAAAAAATGAAAACGATCATTAGCATTTTGCTTCTGACCTTTCCGATGGCCCTCTTTGCCGAGGCCGTCGGTTTCAGTGATTTGTGGAAACAGATCGAAGAAAATTCTTCCGCTAGAAAATCCAAATATTTGGAATGGAAAGCAGGTGAAATTGCGAAAGACCGTGCCGGCAAACATTGGTTACCAAGAGTTTATACCGATCTTAGGACTTTTCAGACAAATGACCCAACTCTCAATTTTATGGGTAAACTAAGTCAAAGAAGTGCTACTGATTCCGATTTTTCCACTGCTTCGACAAGATACAGGCCAAGTAACTTCTTAGACTCGAATAACCAACCTTATTCGACATTAAACTCAGATACTATGAATCTTTTTTCGAAAGATACCTTAAACAATCCAGGTAGTCATACTTATTCACGAGGAACACTCGGAATGGATTTGCCTTTGTATGAAGGTGGGTCGAGCAAAACTCTCGCGGTCATGAATGAAAAAAGATCAGCAGGTCTTAAATTTGAATGGCTTGCTGTCAGAGATAGAGAATTTGCTCAGTCAGGTTTTTATTATCGAGCCATCCAAACATTGAATGAATACAAACAGAGATTAGATAAAATCAAAAAAATTGAATCTAAGTTTCAATCTAATTATTCCCTCGGTAATAAAGGAAATCCTGTTGGGTATGCGGGATACTTAGCTTTAAAGTCTGTTAAAAACCAAATTTCCATTTTGGAAAAACAATCGGATTTACAGATCCAAGATTATAAAGATACATTATATGTTCTTTCTGATCTCCCGTCTTCGGAAATAGAAACTATAGAATCAGATTTGAATGTATTTTTGGATACTTATTTCAAAAGACCAATGGTTTACGAAAGATCCAACCAAATGAATGCTCAAATCAAATACGCAGAAGGTGAAAAACTTAAATCCGATATGGAAATGGCTAAGTTTTTACCGAAGGTTGGTGCATATTCGGAAGCATATGGATACCAAGGAAGTCGTAATACAACAAACGCATACCAAGCTGGCGTTTATCTCCAAATGAATCTTTATAATCCAAAAGATATGGGAGTGGTGGAAGAATCCAAACTCAATGCAGAGGCTGCACTAAAGAAACTTGAAGAAAAAACGAAAGAAGAAGAATCACATGTAAAATCTCTTTTCCAAAAAGAAATCACACTTATGGAAAGTTTAACTTTGGTGAGAGAAACGGTGAAATACCAAGAAGAACAAGTTGGGAATATGCAAAAACTATTTCAAAGTGGTGCGATTTCCGCCATCCAATTTGCAGAAACATTAAACAAATCATTAGAACTAAATCGTGTATTAATGGAAACGGAAATTGCCGTTTTACAAGTCAGAACAGAAACATCAATATTTTCAAACAAGGAAGAATCAAATGAATCCATTGGAAGAAATTAAAAAAGGATTTGCTGGTCGATTGGCCGAAACTTTTTTGCATTCTCGTCTTACGCCTGTCATAGCAATTGTAAGTTTGATGCTTGGGTTATTTGCTGTATATTTAACTCCAAAAGAAGAAGAACCACAAATCTCTGTTCCTATGGTTGATATCCAAATTCCCGCGCCAGGGTTTTCACCTGAAGAAACGGAGCGAAAGGTAACGGAGGTTATTGAACGTGCAGTTTGGGGATTGGAAGGTGTTGAATATGTTTATTCTACAAGTAAATGGCATGGAAGTTATATCACTGTGCGATTCAAGGTGGGAGAACCTATCGAACCTTCTTTAGTTAAGATCCACCATAAATTGATGGAGGTAAAAAATACACTCCCTCGTAATACATTAAACCCTATTGTAAAATCTTATTCTATTGATGACGTTCCTTTTTTGGCTCTTAGTTTTAGCTCCGAAATAGCGGATGATTTTACTTTACGCCAACTCATTGCACCACTTGCCCGTGAACTTTCTTCAACTCCGGATTTGGCCTCGGTACAAATGTTAGGTGGTTTAAAAAAAGTCGTCCGAGTCAAAATAGATCCTAACCTTCTCAGTCGGTTTGGAGTGACAGCAATCGAAGTGGCTATGAGTTTAAAAGAAAATGATGCACTCATCCCTGCTGGTAAAAATTGGTCAGCAGATTCTGTTTTGGATATGGAAGTGGGGGGAGTATTAAAGAATATAACCGATGTCAAAAAACTTCCGGTAGCACAACGTGGTGGTCGAGTGGTGCGTATCCAAGATCTGGCGATAGTGGAAGAGGGGCCAGAAGAAAGAACAAGATCTTCTGCTTTGTATGATAAATCTCTCGGAGAAGGAAAACGAAATGCGGTTACCATTGTATTTGCTAAACGAAAAGGAACAAATGTAGTCAATTTATCAAAAGATCTATTAGAAAGGGCTAATCTCTTTCAAAAGAATTTACCGAAAGAAATTCAATTGAGTATCATTCGTGATTATGGAAGTACAGCAGAAGATAAGTCGCGTGAGTTAATTGAACACCTTCTCATTGCTACAATTTCAGTTACAGTTCTTATTGCACTTTGGATGGGTTTTCGTTCCGCTCTGGTGGTTGCCATTGCTATCCCTGTTACCTTAGCACTCACTTTGGCCATTTACTATTTTCTTGGATACACTCTAAACCGAGTCACTTTGTTTGCTTTGATATTTTCGATTGGGATCTTAGTGGATGATGCCATTGTTGTGGTGGAAAACATAGAGAGACACTTAGAAGAAAATCCAAATTTGGGAATCATCCGAGCGACTCTAATCGCTGTTTCAGAAGTAGGAAATCCAACCATTTTAGCTACCTTCACCGTGATCGCAGCAATTTTGCCTATGGCATTTGTTCGTGGGCTTATGGGTCCTTATATGAAACCAATCCCAGTAGGGGCAAGCCTTGCAATGATCCTTTCTCTTATTGTTGCCTTTGTGATTACACCTTGGGCTTCCGTTCGTTTGCTAAAAGAAAAACATGCTCATACAGGCAATGGTTCTGGAGAACATAAAATTTCCAAACTCGATGCGATTTATATCCGTTTTATGAATTGGTTACTCGGGTTTAAAAAGAACGCTACTGTTTTTGGACTTGTTACCATTGGATTGCTAATTGTATCGATGGCATTTGTTGGATTTAAATGGGTGAAGGTAAAGATGTTACCTTTTGATAATAAAGAAGAGTTTCAAGTTTTGTTAGACTACCAACCAGAAACAACTCTCATCCAAAGTATGAGTCATTCAGAAGAGTTAACAAAAATTCTTTTGAAAAATCCGAATGTAGAAAAAATACAAATTTTTGCAGGGGAAGCAGCACCATTTTCTTTTTCAGGAATGGTAAAACATTCCTTCCTTCGTAATCTTGATTCTATGAATGATTTACAAGTCATTCTAAAAAACAAAAACAATCGTAAAGAGTCAAGTCACGAAATCATAGAAACCTTACGATCCGACATACAAAAGTTTGGTGAAAAGTATCATGTTGTGACTAAAGTGTTGGAAATCCCACCTGGGCCACCGGTGATGGCAACAATGGTCGCGGAAGTGTATGGCCCAACTGCATCTGTGCGTAAACAGGTGACCGAGGAAATTGAAAAGATATTTCGGGAAGAACCAAGTGTGGTTGATTTAGACAGTACACTCCGAAACGGGCGAACTAAGATGATTTACCCTATCGATTTTGAAAAATCAGGTATTTTTGGAATCAAAACTTCCGCTCTTGCATATACGGGGTCCATTCTTTTTTCTGAATCACCTTTTGTCAGCTTGGCTACTGCCGAAGAACCGGAAGAAGTTTCTGTGAATCTTTCTGTCATCCAGAGTGTTCGTTCATCCAAAAATCCATTCCAAAACCAGAACATCATGTCTATGGAATCCGGAGTTGTTTCTTCCGAGAGAGTATTAGGAAATCCATACAAAGAAGAAGACAGGAGTTTATTTCGTAAAAATTTAAAACCAGTGCAGTATGTGATGAGTGAACTATCAGGATCGGAAGAAGCCCCCGTTTATGGAATGTTAAAACTCGCACCCAAAATCAAATACGAAACACAAACTGCTGAAGTTCCTTGGAACACAACAAAACCCGTGATTAAATGGGATGGGGAATGGTTTATCACCTATGAAGTATTCCGGGATCTTGGTGGTGCATTTGCTGTTGTGATTTTACTTATTTATGTTTTAGTTCTTGGTTGGTTTAAAAGTTATACGGTACCTCTTGTGATTATGGCTCCCATTCCTATTTCCCTCATTGGAATTTTACCGGGACACTTTGTGATGGGTGCTTATTTTACAGCCACATCTATGATTGGTTTTATTGCCGGAGCTGGGATCATTGTTCGAAACTCCATCATCCTTGTAGATTTTATCGAGGGAGAAATCAAAAAAGGTGTAGAACTGAAAGAAGCCGTAGTTCATGCGGGGGTGGTAAGGTTTCGACCAATGTTACTGACTGCTTCTGCTGTGGTGGTTGGATCCTTTGTGATGTTGTTCGATCCTATTTTCCAAGGATTAGCCATCTCATTAATGTTTGGTGAAATAGCAGCTACGGTCTTAAGTCGGTTTGCGGTTCCAGTTTTATATTACTGGTTTATTGGCAAATCAAGGCAAGGAGTGATCAAACATGGATAAAAGAATTTAGTTTTTAAATTTAATACTAAACTGGATTCTAATAAAAAAGGCTGAAATTACTTTCAGCCTTTAAGTCAAAACCTTTGGATTGAAACCAAGGTTTTTTTTCAGACAAACGAATTAACGAGTTCCCTCGTTTTTGATTTCACTATGGTTCTTATACAATCCAGTAGCTGTTAAAGAAGGTGCTCTAACATGACCTGTGTATTGTGTATAAGTAGTGCTACCACTTACGATAGAGGATTGGCATTTATCAAGTCCACCAGCACGGTTGTATCCACAAGAAGAGTGGTATGCTACAGCATAGTCATCTTCTCCTGGAAGGATGGCAGACGGTCCGAATGCACCTTTATAACCAGGTACATGGTTGATCTGAATTCCACCCGTATTGTTGTGATTGAATGCCCCACGTGCAGTTCCCACGATGAGAGATTTATCCATCGCATTTCCTGCAAATCCAAAGGTTATGCCATTCAAAGCAGAAGCAAGTTCCGAACCACCAGAAGCGGCAGCAAGAGCTGTTACTTTTGTGATGTTGAAACCTTTTGCTGATGCCGTAGAACCAAGGTTAGACAACCAGAATTCTATTGCATAACATCCTGCTGAGTGACAAACGATTTTGCAAGAGTTAGACCCTTTGCAATAGTTCGTAAGTCCTGTCGCAATATTTGTTTGAGCGCGAGCAGATCCGAAAGTTCTAGGGTCAGAAGTTCCATCGTAACCGATGAAAATTTTAGATCCAGAAACTGTATTCGCAGAGGTCCCCCAATACGAATTTACGTCTGTTGTTCCCACGCCGTTGTGGTTTTTGTCTGATTTTCCGTGAATGAACACGGTGTATGTTTGTGCACTGAGTGATCCCGCAAACAGCATCACGAGTGCAAGTGTTAAGGTTCTTCGCATTTTTTTTCCCTTTCCTGATTTTCTATATTACGACACAAATTCCATAAATAAGTCAAATATGTCAATTTATATATCATTGGGGCAAAAAAAAGACCAACCGAAATGGTTGGCCTTTTCCTTTCTCATGAAGAGAAAACGTAGGATTCGGCGACTTACCGATATCCTTCTGATTTGATTTCGCTGTGGTCTAGGTAAAGACCAGTAGCAGTTACAGATGGAGCACGATAGTGTCCTGTGTATTGAGTGTAAGTTACATTTGAGTTGAAAGGCCAGATTCCTTCACTTTGTGTGAGAGAAGATTGGCATTTATTCAAACCACCTGCTTTGTTGTATCCGCAAGAAGAGTGGTAGGCAACAGCATAGTCATCTTCTCCAGGAAGGATAGCTGATGCACCAAACATACCTTTGTATCCAGGAACGTGGTTTACAGCAACACCAGCAGTGTTGTTATGATTGAAGGCACCGCGTGCAGTTCCAACGATAAGAGATTTGTCCATTGCGTTTCCACCGAAACCGAAAGTGATTCCGTTGAGTGCAGAAGCAAGTTCCGAACCACCAGAAGCGGCAGCAAGAGCTGTTACTTTTGTAAGGTTAAATCCTTTTGCAGATGCCGTAGAACCAAGGTTAGACAACCAATATTCGATTGCATAACATCCAGCCGAGTGGCAAACGATTTTGCAAGAGTTAGATCCTTTGCAATAGTTTGTAAGACCAGTCGCGATATTTGTTTGTGCGCGAGCAGATCCAAATGTTCTTGGGTCAGAAGTTCCATCGTATCCGATGAAAATTTTAGATCCAGAAACGGAACTAGTGGAAGATCCCCAGTATCCATTTACATCTGTTGTTCCCACACCGTTGTGGTTTTTGTCTGACTTACCGTGAATGAACACAGTGTAAGTTTGGGCACTGAGCGATCCTGCAAACAGCATCGCAAGTATTGTTGTGATTGAGCTACGCATCTCTTTTTTATCCTTTTCCTTTCTTTAAATGATACCTATTTTATCTCCAACCTTCGGTTTTGATTTGACCGTGGTCGAGATAGAGTCCTGTAGAAGAAACAGATGGAGCACGGTAGTGACCACTGTATTGGTTGTATGTTTTATTAGATCCGAATGGCCAGAGTCCTTCGTATTGAGTGAGGGATGCTTGGCATTTGTTGAGTCCACCAGCGCGGTTGTATGCACAAGAAGAGTGGTAGGCAACAGCATAATCATCTTCCCCAGGAAGAATTACAGAAGCACCAAACATACCTTTGTAACCTGGGACGTGGTTTACTGCAACACCAGCAGTATTGTTGTGGTTAAAAGCACCGCGTGCAGTGGTTACGATAAGAGATTTGTCCATTGCGTTTCCACCGAAACCGAAAGTGATTCCGTTTAGTGCGTTCGCAAGTTCTGATCCACCAGAAGCCGCAGCAAGAGCCGTTACTTTTGTGAGGTTGAATCCTTTTGCAGAAGCCGTAGAACCGAGGTTAGACAACCAATATTCGATCGCGTAACATCCCGCAGAGTGACAAACGATTTTACAAGAATTAGACCCTTTGCAATAGTTTGTGAGTCCAGTGGCAATGTTTGTTTGCGCACGAGAAGATCCGTAAGATCTGGGATCGCTTGTTCCATCGTATCCGATGAAAATTCTAGTTCCACTAACAGAGTTAACCGAAGATCCCCAATACCCATTTACGTCAGTGGTTCCCACTCCGTTATGATTTTTGTCAGATTTTCCGTGAATGAAGACAGTGTAAGTTTGGGCACTTAATGATCCCGCTAAGAGAAATGCTGTGATTGTGGCTAGAATGGTTCGCATATTTTTTCCTGTTCTGAAGGTGTGTTCTCCTTGTTTTATAAGTTTGGCAAAAGATTGACAAGAAATTTTTTGCCCATTTTAGACAAAATTTTAACATAAATTTGACATTGTCAGGGTTTCTCTGACAAGACTAGGGCGAGAATCCTAGGATTTGGCTAGGGGGATGCGGATGGAGAAGAGGGTTTTCCCAGGTTCACTTTCCACATGGATGTTTCCATTGTGGTTTTGGATGATCTTCTGGACAATGGAAAGCCCGAGACCTGTACCCATTCCAAGTTCTTTGGTGGTAAAAAATGGCTCAAAGATCCGGGGAAGGATGTCAGCTGGGATTCCTTTCCCATTGTCCTCGATGGTAATGAGAGCCTCTGCGCTTTCTTCTTTCAAAAAGATGCGGATTTTCCCTCCATCTTTGGGGCAGGCTTGTATGGAATTATAAATCAGGTTTGTCCAAACTTGCACCAGTTCGTCGGCGTGACCCAAAATCACTGGATCACTCTCCACTTTCCAATCGATCTCAATGTTTTGTTTCCAGCTGGTGGAATACATAGAGAGGACAGAGTCAATTCCTTCTTTGAGTGAGAGGAGTTTTTGGGATTCTTTTGGTCCGGAGTAGGAATGGTGTTTGAGAGCAAAAACAATTTTTGAGGCTCGTTCCACTGCAGTTTCAATAATTCCTAAATGGAAACCGATGACAAAATCATTCAGTTTGGATTGGAATAAAAACCTTCCTTCTTCGGTATCAAAGAGTTTTTGGAATTCTTCGGGAACCACTTCCATTTTAAAATCAAAACAAGTATCAGCGAGTGAGATGGGATCTGGGATTGACTTGGATTTAAAAAAAGCGATGAGTTCTTTTTTTCTTTTGAACCTTGAAGTTACTTCGGATCGTCTTTGGTTTTTAAATTCGGAAATGAATTTTTCTGCTAAAAGATCATTGTCAGTTTTGTTTACGTTTTCACCAAAACTTTGCCCTTCTTTGATGAATTGAATGCTTCCTTTAATGGCTGCTAGTGGGTTGTTGATTTCATGCGCCACACTTGCTGCAATTTTTCCAAGAGTTGACATTCTCTCTGCTTGTAAAAGTTGTTCTTGGGTTTCTTTTAATTCTAAAATGGTTTGGTTTAACGACTCGGTTCGTTCTTCAATTTTTTGCTCTAATTGGTGTCTTGCATCCCGAACAATAGAAATCATTTCATTGAAACTATTCGATAATTCTCCAATTTCATCTCTACTGGAAACTTTGACCGTGACAAATAAATCCCCAGCTTGCATTTTTCTGATTCCAGAAAGTAACCTGGTTAAGGGATAAACGATACTTGTTTTATGTAAAACCGGATATAACATAAAGATGGTGAATAAAGAAAAAAGTAAAGTCACGATTAACCAAACTACGGTTTGGTGGACAGTGCTTCTGTATTCAATGTAAGGAATGGCAACAAAAAAGTGGTGGTTTTTTGCATAAAAATCTGATGTCCAATAAATCTCCGAAGGATCTTCAGAAAAGGAAATTAGGTTAAAATGCTCAAAAGTTATGGGGCGGTTTTTGACTTTTTGTAATTTGTTTTTGGTAAAATCAATTTTATTAATTCTAAAACTTTCATCTTGTACATCCACAACCAGATCTGATAGATAAACAAAAGGATAAATGGAACCTAATTCTAGTTGGGTTTTGATACTATGTTTTTCCCTGCTCATTTCGTTTTGGAAGTCGGAACGGAATCGATTAAAAAGAAAATTGGCTACAATTGAAAGTATCAAATAAAGTACTGTTAGGTTAAAAGTCATAATTTTGAATCCAACAGTGGAAGGGATTGTTTCTTGGTTGAGAGAAACCAAGACAAGAATTGTCATGATAATGATTGTTAGGTTGGTGAGTAAAAATAAAAAGGTTGGTTTGCTGAAGTAATTTAAATCTACCAATATATCTGCAAACGCGAGAGATAAAATTCCAAAAATGGCTAATAAAAATCCCCCTGTATTTCTTTTTTTGGATCCTTCGAATCGGAAATACTTTGCAATGAGTGCCACAATGGTATTCCCCAGTATCAAACACAAAACTCCAGCTATGGACAAAATGGAAAGTTGGGTGATGGGTGAAGACACGTGTTGGTTCGGTACATAAAATTCCATCTTGGGATCAAATAGAATCTCGCGAAAGAAAAACCCCGTTCCATTGGCAAGGATGGCGAGGGTGGCAAGGAGGATGTGGATGCGTAGGCTCCATTCCTTCCACCTAGGAAAACTATTTTCCTGAAACCTAAAGGCAAGTTGGGAAGCGGAAACTCCCATAATCAGAATGGCAGGGTTTTTTAAAAAAACAAAAACATAGGCCGTCCAAGGTGCCACGAATGAGTTACAAATCGACCAGGCAACTGACCAGAAAAAAAGACAGGCCAGTGGGATAAGTAAGCCCCGAAAGGTGGGAGTTAGATCCTCCTTCCGTGACAAAAAGTAGGCAAAGGCAATCCCACTCACCAAACAGAGGCCAAAATAGAAGAAACTATAAAGATTCAGTAGGGGAGCCAAGCAATCCAGATATCCAGGATCTTTGACTTTAGGCAAGCATTTGATTTTCCCTGGGGACATTTACTAGTGCAGTGCACAAAAAATAGGTTGCCCGCGTAGGGGCTCGGGAAATCATGGACTTATAGTGCGATGCACAAATGAAAGTCTAACAGAGGACCCAATGCGAAAATCTAAATCATTCACCAAAATTTTAGGAACAAGCCTCCTGGTGCTAATTTTCCTAATGGAATCTTACGGAAAAATCAGCTCCGCCGGTTATAGCAAAAATAACGATATTTCCAAAAGAAAACTGGAGGTTTATATAGCCAAACACAGGCCAGGACTTAGCGCTCAGGAACGAAAAGAACTAGTTTCTGTGGTGGAAAGGGCATCCTATAATCTCCGATTGCCCGTAGGAAACAAACAGGAACGGATTGATAAACTTGGTTTTCTTATCGGTCTCATTCATACCGAATCCCAATTTCATAAACGTGCGAAGTCCCATAAAGGAGCACTCGGTCTTATGCAAGTGATGCCAGCTACAGCAAAGTGGCTTGCTGCAAAAGAAGGAATTCCTTTCCAATCCGCAAAAGATTTATATGATCCAGAGATCAATTTGCAGCTTGGTGTTTTATATATGAATTATTTAATCGAACGAACGGAATCTTTAGAGGCGGCATTGTTATCTTATAATGCAGGTCTTGGAGGTTATAAACGATTTGGAGGCATTCCAGAGTATTCAAAGTCTGTGTTCAGATACTATGAAGATTGGAAATCAATGCAAATCCCTACACAAAGTTTGATTTCCGAATCGGTTGCAAGTCTTCTTTCCATTTAAATTTTACTTTACATAGTTTCAAAACAGACAAGGCTCTTATCCGTTTTATAAACAAAAAGGATGGGAGCGTATGGATTTAATTCGTAGATACGGCGTGTATCTAGCAGTTGTTATATTGGTCGTAGTTGGCCTTATCTTCTATATTTCAAAGGATAATACCGGTTCTGATCAAGATGCCAGCGAAAAAGCCAGACAAGAACGGATGGCAAGTGGTTCGGATCCAACGCAAGGTGATTACGGTTCAGGAAATGGATCTGATGGTTCTGGTGGGATTCCAGATGATGGAGCCACTCCCGAATACATTTTAGAAAAATATTTAGAATGGGCTGAATACCCTCCATTTTCAAGACCTATGTCCATTCTAAATCATGATTTAGCTTTTCCATTTATTATCGAAAATTCTCCTGACTACTCCATAGATCCAAAAACGAACGAACCAACAGGTTACGTATGTTTGTTCCAACCCAAAACTTGGGCCGTGATTGGTAACAAGGACATGATGTATGTAACATTGGAATGTCGTGATAAAGCAAGAAATCGTGTGAAGGTATCCATAGATTCTCACCAAGTATTTAAAGAGTGGGAAGGACAAAGGTTCGGAGTTGTCAGTGCATCCGTGAATGACAACGGAACAGATGGTGACCAAACTCGTGGTGATAATATTTTTACTTTTTCATGGAAACCACAAAAACCAGATTGGGGACAAATGTCTCTTGTGGCGGAAATCACTTATGGTCCAGAAAATTTAAAAACCACTCTAACTTCTAGTTTCTTTTCTAGTCCATCTATCCCTGCAGAATTCAATGGAGTGTTTTCTGATTCCTTACAAGATGGATCACTCATTGTTCGTGCGGTGGTGAATGTTTATAAAAAAGGAAAGTACCATTTAGAAGCCAATTTAAAAGACGAAAAAAATGGGGAATATATCGCCTATGCAGTGTATGACGGTGATTTAGTTTCTGGTTCCAACGAAGTGGAATTTACTTTTTTTGGAAAAATCCTTAGAGATAAAGATTTGGACGGACCTTATTTAGCGACATCGTTTCGTGGGCACCGCGTAAATTTACCAATCGATCCAGAATGGTTTAACCAAGGGGCGGAAGGCCTTAGAAAAATCCAAGCTGCCAAAACAACAGAACCGGATCGTGAACTTGTTTTGCCTTATAAAGATGAATACAAAACAAAATACTATAAGGTGGAATCTTTTTCGAATGCAGCTTGGGATTCGGCAGACAAACAAAATCGCATTCGTCAAATTAAATCGTTGCAATAACCTATGTTAGAAAAAGTAAAAAAATTCATTAGAAAGAGACCTTTTTTAAGTCTCTTTCTTCTTTTCATCCTAACCCTTCCTGTTACCTTACATATTTTGTTTTGGGGACTTGTATCCTTAAAAGCACCAAAATACAGCGGTGAAATTGTTTCTGAGAAATTAACTTCTAAGGTAACAGTCATTCGAGACGAAGCGGGGATCCCACATATCGTAGCTGGGGACGCAAAGTCCGCCTATTTTGCGCTAGGTTATACCATGGCACAAGATCGGATTTTCCAGATGGAATTACAAAGACGGATTGGAAAGGGGGAACTCACTGAAATTTTCGGAGACAAACTCATTCCCACAGACCAGTTTTTGAAATCTCTTCTTTTGAAAAAAACTGCAGAAGAATATGCAAATAAAAAAGACCATGTCCATCCTGAGGCTTGGAACCAACTGGATTGGTTTTTGGATGGGGTGAATCATTTTCTTTCCGAAGACAATTTACCAATTGAATATTCCATTCTTGGGATCAAACCGAAACCGTTTGATCGAGTGGATGCTATTTCCTTCTTATTTTATATGGGATTTTCTTTTGCAGAAGGAATCAAATCGGACAGTTTGTACACCATTTTGGAATCGGAGTTAAAGGGTCGTTCTGCAGCCGAACTTTTTCCACGTTATGATTTTGAAACCAATGCTACCATTTTGGAAACTCAGCCTGGAGTCCAAAGGTTAGCCAATGGTGAAAATTTCAAAAAAATAAATCCAAGTCAAATCCAAAACCAAGGTTTAAATCCAAACTCAAATCGCGGTCGAGTGACTTCTTCTGATTTAAAAAATCAAAAGGTTGGATCCGATGTATTGAATTTAAAACAACTTGTTTCCTTTGTGAAAGATCTCCAGTTGCCAATTGAACCTTTGGAAGGAAGCAATTCTTGGCTTGTGGGACCTAGTCGTTCTGAAAGCGGTGGGGCAGTGCTTGCGAATGATCCGCACATTGCACTTTCCAATCCAGGTGCTTGGTATGAGGCTTATATCGAATACCCTGGTTATGAAAACTACGGATACTTTCTTTCCATCATTCCTTTTCCTCTCATCGCTCATAACAGAGACAAAGCATGGGGACTCACCATGTTGGAACAAGATGATGTGAATTTGTATTTAGAAACCATCGAAGCGGGAAAATTTAAAAGTGGAACTACTTGGAAAGATTTAACCTATTATAAAGATGCAATCCGAAAAAAAGACGGAACAGAAATCCCATTTGAAGTAGGAATTACAAACCACGGCCCACTTGTGACAGAACATATCAAAGGTTATAAAGGTAGACCGGTCAGTTTGTATTGGGCCCACCATCATTTAGAGAATCCTTTGCTCGATGTTCTTTACCAAATGGGAAAATCAAAATCTTTTACGGAGCTTGATTCGGCATCCTCGATGATTGGGGCTCCTGGGCTTAACTTTAGTTACGCGGATAAAAGTGGAAACATTGCATATTACGCTGTGGGAAGATTCCCTATTTTGAAGTCAGGAAATTCACGTAAAATTTTAGAAGGTTCTACGGGAGAAAATGATGTTACCGGATATCTTCCGGCAAAAAACAATCCCAAAATCATCAATCCAAAAAATGGAATCATTGTGACTGCCAATAACCAAGTCGCAAAATCCATAGCAGGGCTTGGGAAACCAGAAGGGAACTGGCAACCACCAGATCGTTTCCAAAGGTTAGTTGGTATTTTGGAAACAAAAGAAAAGTGGAGTTTGGAAGAACTGGCTGCCATCCAAAACGATACTGTTTCTTCTTTTGCTCCGGAGTATTTGGATCTTGTTTTATCTTCTGTAAAAGAGGCCAAAACACCGAATGGAAAAAAAGTCCTTTCAATATTAAAAACTTGGAACTTTGAACATTATCCTGAATCACAAGGTGCTGCTGTTTATGATGTATTTTTTTATATCACCCTACGTGAATTGTTAATCGATGAGATGGGAACCGCCAACTTTGAGTTATATGGAGATATGGCTGAATATTGGAACGCCTACCGCAGGTTTGTCCGTAATCCAAGTTCGCCGTATTGGGACGATTTACGAACGGAAGGGGTTCTTGAATCTAGAGAAGATATATTCAAAAGATCGATTGAAGAAACTGGTAAATATTTAGAATCTCATCTTTCTGCTTCCCCGAGCCTTTGGACATGGAAAAATTTGTATAAAATCAAACACCCACATCCACTCGGTGTACTTCCTCTCATCGGCGGAGTGTTTAATATTGGTCCACTTCCATCAGCAGGTGGAGCCGAGGTGGTGAACAACTTAAAATACAAACTGATGAAAGAAGATTGGACGGCCACAGCCGGACCTTCGAAAAGACGAGTCATTGACTACGGTCGTTTTGAAGAATCGGTGACCCAACTTCCCATTGGGAATAGCGGAAATCTTGCTAGTCCCTTTTACGGAAATTTGGTGGATGATTATATCAATGGTGTGCATCGAAAAATCTTGTATTCGAAAGAACAAGTCGGTGCTGGAAAATACCGTTTGGAATTTCGCCCCCGTTAAAATCTAAAAAATTTCCCCACATTACCTGTGGGGATTTTCCTTTTTTCTACTCTGAAAGATTCGTTTCCAGCCGATCCTTAGAGTAGATGTTCCGTTCCTTCCTTCTTTCTATTTTTTTTGTAACGGCAACTTTTGCCCAATCCTCAGCGGATAGATTAGCCTTTGCTTTTCGTAGCCAGGCTTCACTTGACCCTTTACGAATGATTGTTGTGGGTGAAGTGGTAGGAATTGAAAAAGCCAGTTATTATGAAGTGGATACACTTTCCCAAGAGTTGGAAGTGGATACAAGACCCGACACGGTCACAATCAAAGTGGCAGATCCCAAAGGAATTCGTTTAGGACAAACATTATATCTTTTAGAAAAAAACCAAGACCACAAAACCTTCCGTGATGGAAACATCGTGGGGATGATCACTGTAAAATCAGTTTACCAAACGACTTTTTTCGGCTGGCAAGTGCGTGGAGAAGGATACTTACGGCTGATTGAAGATCGTCCCGTAACGGCCGCTAGATTATTAGATACAACCAAATACGATGAAGCCTTTATGGCAAAAAAGAAAGGTGATCATTATTTTGCCAAAGGGCAAATGGATGAAGCTCTTAGAATGTACAAACATTCTGTTTCCCTTGACCAAGGGTCACCTGATTCTCATTATGCGCTCGGTAAAGCCCATTGGAAAGATGGAGAAGGGTATGTATCCACTGCTTTTGAATATTCAATGGCTTGGAAAAATAGAGAACGATTTTCCAATGCACAGGAACGATTGTTATTCCTCGTTGATTATTTAAGGTTCCTCACTTATTATTTCAAAGTAGAAGGAAAAGAAAATAAAAAACAACTGGACCTTATGCCTCAAGTAGCTAAAGAAGCAAGAAACCTTTATCCAAAAAATTACGAGGTTTGGTTGTATAGTTTTGAAACTTCTTATTTGAATCTTCTGCATTCGAATATCGCAGATACGGGCGTCGATGGACGTAAAAAAAGAGAAGAGTGGGCTGAACGTTCGGAAGAATACCTAAAAAAGGCTTACTCACTCCGGAAATCAGATTATTATCTACATAAACTTGCTTGTGAGTTCTACAATCTAAAATGGAAAGAAACACGTGGTTCTACCAAAGAATCAGAATACAGAGATAAACTTGTGGAACATGGAAAATTGTTACGCCTCTATTATACAGGGGAAACCACTTTGTCTGAAGATTTACTCAATGCGATTCGTTTGGCAGAAAAACAATCAGGATCATTCTGAAAGAATTTTCATACTCTTTTCAAACAAATAAGATTCTAAATACAACATATCATCCGGGGCCGAACTAAAATAGTTCACCCCTAAATGGTAATGATCTCCCCGATCCAAAAACCGAATGATTTCCCCGCGAATGATCATGGTTCGATCCTTACTTAAAGGAATGAACATTTTGATGATATTATGCCTTTTCAAATATTGAAACAAACGTTTGTCGTAGATTTCAAATAGAAGTCCATCAAGAGAAATGTCTACAACCTTTGTAGTTGATTGCATAGTTTCATAACTTCCATGTTGGATGGCAATTTTTGTGAAAACATAACTGATGATTTCTGCCAATTCAAAAATATACACAGCTTGGCTTTGGGAGATTGTAAACCTATCCATAGCAGTGGAATGTACTTTGATAAACCCAACTACGTCTTCATACAATCGAATGGGAGTGATGACATAAGAAACATAAAAATCCCTAGACTCATGTTTACGCATGGATTCAAAAAATTCTAAAGCAAATTCTTCTCCGAATTCCTTTGACATTTCTTTGAATTCGTTAAAATAATTAAAAAGTACGTCATCACTTGGATCATTGATATAAGAAGTGATTCGATTACAATCAGGGATATAAATAGACTTACCTGTTCTAAGAATGGTTTTTTTGACAAAATCCTCATATTCATTCAGTTTTTCATCGGATTGAAAAAAATGAATTTTATAGTCTTTGGAAATTCGTTCGATGGCTTCCGTTAACATCACATTGATGAGTTTGCTATCGGGTCTATCTTTTCGTACTTCCTTCATTAGGTGAGGGAATCGACTTTCCGCATAAAGGTTTTTTCCGACTTCTCTCGAACCACCAGTCAAACTTCTAAATAGAATGATAAAGTTCATAAACAAATCATCCACTGGGATCCTTCGATTTGTCCTAAGTTGGTAGGACTGAAGCTCTGTCGGCGTTTTGATGATTGTTTTTTCTTTTTGGATATCGAGGATGACTACTTCAAATTGATAGTTGATGTTCATCACTTCAAAACGCACTCGGGCACGCCTGGAACCTTCTTCCACCAAGTCAGGAATCATCAGTGTCACTGTATGGGCTTCAATTTCTTCCACAGCCGCAACCAGTGAATGTTCCTCGTAGATAAATTCAAATTCTCTGTTATCGGCTTTCAGGTAATAGAAGAGGTGTTTGACTATGTTCACATCCGACCCGATGATGGTTTCTTCAAATAACGATTCTAAAATCGTTATGAGTTCCTGCATCGAGTCTGTTCTGCCGATCGCCATACTAAAATTATCGATTTTTAGAGAGCGAAAATCGATTTTCCTAGGAGGAAAATGTGATAGGAAACGACAGAATTCGCCGAAATGGGAAGTATATGGAACTCACTCTCCCAAAACAAGTTAATCCTGAACTTTTACCGATGATCCGCCAAGGACTTCTCAGTCCGGAGAAATTAGCTATCTTAACTGAATTGTATGCCGTTGTGGAGAGGTTTGCCGGTTCCCTTTATACTGATGAGGAAACCCAAAAGAAAATATTAGAACGGACGGGTTCCCTCCCTGACCTCATCACTTGGAGTGATTACTTCCAAACGGAAGTGGCTTCTCGTTATTTTTTAGAATCAGAAGATTCTTTAAAACGAATTGTGGATACCATTCGTTTTGATCTCATTTCGGCCCATTTGATTTTTAGTGGAAAACCAGACCATTACAAAGATAAAATTAGAGCAGAGGTACTTGTGAGTAAGGGAATTGATTCTGCACTTCCCAACCAAAACTTAGAAACACAACACCTAGAAATTTTACTCAATTACTTTGAAAATATGGAGATTGGGAACAAACCTTTATCTTTACAAGATAAAGCCTGGTACGAATCCTTTCAGATAGATGAAATCGCGATTTGAAACCAAAGAGTATGAATTCCTAGAAATTGAATCCCGTGAAACTGAAGATGGAAAGATCGTTTCCGTCTTCTTAAACAATCCCACTTCCCGTAATTCCATGACTTGGAAAATGGGGGAAGAGTTTGCCGACCTAATCCATTCCATAAGAAAAGAAAAAGTCCTTCCTCGGGCCGTGATTGTCTCCGGGCGAAATGATGTGTTTTGCGCTGGTGGTGATCTAAATTTACTCAGATCTTTTTCAGAAAAAACATTCTCACAAAACAGGCGTGATATGAGAAAGTTCTACGGTTTCTTTTTGTCAGTTCGTAAATTACCTGTTCCCGTGATTGCCGCAGTCAATGGACATGCGATTGGAGCTGGCCTTTCCTTAACCTTTGGTTGTGACCTGCGAATTTTTGCCGACGAAGGAAAGTATTCTTTTAATTTTGTTAGGCTTGGAATTCATCCAGGAATGGGTTCTAGTTTTCTATCTCCTGAATTACTCGGAAAAAGTTTGGGTGGAAGGCTTTTACTCACAGGGGAAACTTTTGATGGTAAGTTTGCCAAATCTTGTGGCCTTGCACTGGACAGTGTTCCTAAAACAGAAGTGTATTCTCGTGCGATGGAACTTGCATTGTCCTTATCGAAAGCGGCCCCTCTCGCCTTACAAGAATTAAAGAAGAATTTATACTCCTGGAAACAACTGGATAGTGCTCTAAAAAAAGAAGCAGAATCGCAAGCGAGAAACTTTATTTCGGACGACTTTAAGGAGACAATCAAAAGTATCTTAGAAAAGCGGGAACCTAAGTTTACCGGCAAATAAAAAATTTAGAAGGTTTCTAAATAATGGCTCGACATGTTTTTTTTAAGAGGTTACACCTAACCTGAATGGCGGATCTTCCACTCAATCCTGATTGTTTTGCTTGTGATTATAAAAATCACAATGTCTTACACTGTGCTGCGCATGAGACCATCGAAAGGATCAACGCTGGCAAAGATTTCACCGCCTTCCCCCGAGGAAAACAACTGGTGACAGCGGGTGTCAAAGCCGATGGTTTTTTCTTTATCAAAACAGGTCTTGTTAGGAGTTACGTGCAGTTGGCTAGCGGTAAGGAACAAACCTTACGTCTCAGTGGGCCAGGGGATTGGGTTGGGTTTCGGGACTGTATTTCTGATTCTATCTCCCACCACAATGTTGTCGCTGTGGAAGACACTCATGCCTGTTATATCACAGGGGAACTCATCGATGCCCTAGTCAAAGATGATATCAACTTCCAAAAAGAAGTTTTCAAACAGATGGCTAAGGAATGGCAGGAGATGGAGGAACATGTAGTTTCTCTTGGAACCAAACAAGTCCACGAAAAATTAGCAGAAATTTTAATCGTTTTAGACAACGCCCAAGGTCGTAAAAACCATGTGGAACTCAAAGTCACTCGGGATGTCCTTGCCACTTTCATAGGAACCAAAACAGAAACCTTGGTACGAGCCCTTTCTGACCTTAAAGCAAGGGATTTTATTTCCGTGGATAAAAACCGCATCGACATTCTGAACAGAGAAGCACTCTATTCTCTCTCAAAAATAGCCTAATTTTTTTTTGGAATCTGTTAAGCCGGCGGAAGGGAATTCCGATGGTAGAAGTGATTGATAATCAAGGTAAGGTCTGTTGCCTGATTTTACCTTAAGTCACTCCCGGGGGGGCATTCCGAAAGGATTCCCCCTTTTTTTATTTCCCTTGTTTCTTTCCAAGCCATCTAAATTCTGGAAGTTACATGAGCAGAAATCGAAGCCAGGGTCCAAGTCTTTTTGGGAATCCCATCCTTCATCCCTTAAATGTCATTCTCATCATTAATTGTCTTATTTTTTTTCTCCAATACTTTGCCAACCAACAGTTGATTTTTCGTTTTGGTTTAACACCTGATTTCGTGTTAGGTGGTGCAATCTGGCAGGTATTCACTTATGGTTTTTTACACGCAGTCGAACTCATTCCATTTCACTTACTTGTGAATATGTATGGTATGTACATGTTAGGAACAAATATCATTCCTATCATTGGGAAAACAAAGTTTACAATTTTATATTTTGCCTCACAAATAGGTGCGGGAATTTTTGTGGTTTTCTCTGCCTATTTGAACGAAATGTTAGGTGGTAATCTTCCCTTTTTGGAATCCATGACCACTCAAACCATTGGCGCATCGGGAGCTTTGTTTGGTTTACTAGCACTGTTTGGAATTTTTTATCCAAATGCAGAACTTTTGTTATTTATTTTTCCAGTCAAAGCCAAAAACGCAGTTTGGGTTTCTCTTGTGATTGGTTATTTGATTTCTCAACTGGGAAATGGTGCTATTTCCAACACTTGCCATTTGGGTGGGGCACTCACAGCACTTTTACTTTATAAAATTTTTCAAAAACAAATCAAACCTGGAAGTTTGCCATACATTCCGGGACTGGAATGGGAAGCCCCAAGGGAAACCAAATCCCAACAGAAAGTCAAACCTGCGGTTGTTGAGGATCTATTCCTAGACCAAAAGAAAACCAACGAAACTGTTTTGAAACAGATCACTTCCAAAAAAGATAAGGAATCGGTAATAAATTATTTACAAGGATTGCAAGTGGCAAACGCCAATATTTGTCCTCCTGCTACGTATAACACCGAGGATCCGATCTGTTTGCGTTGTGAATGGTTGGCAAATTGTGCTCTTCGTAAGGTAAAAGAATAATTTTTCGTCTAATTCCTTGACAGTCTCCTCAGATAGGGATAATGAAACCATGCCTGTAGAAAAAAAATCCTCAGTGGATGAGGTTTTAAAACGTGAAAAATTAGCGAAAGAATTCGAAAAAGAAAAACGTAGTACGGAACAAAAAGCAATCGAACAAGCAGCTGCTAAATTATCGGCACAAAGTCCAGAAACCACCGATACTGTCAAAACTTCCAAATTCATCACCAATATCGATATAGCATTTTCCCAGGCAAAAACAGACCTTAGGTTTTATTTCCTTAACGATGGAACCTATGCAGATGATTTTAAGAAGATGTTCCTTGAGAACGAATCTTTATTCAAACGTTATGGAATCACAAGCCAAAAGTATTTAGAATACATTCGTGAGTCCTTTGACCGTTACAAAAAAATCCACGATATGATGCCTCTAGATCCCATGAAACCAAAACACTTTAAATACGTTGAGGACTCCATTTCCGAGCTTGTCCGGATGTTCAACCAAAGGTTTGGGAAGTAAATCCCCAGAAAAATGTTTGGGGAAAAAACATAGGATTTCCCTAAAATTTGAGAAGAATCTGCCTGCCAGTTGTTGGTTTCCATAGAGGGACTTCTTTGAAGGAACATTGGAAACGCATTCTTATTTTTTCGATCATTGCTATGGTTTATTTTTTCTGGGTTTTTATAGGGTATGATTTGGCTGGGGTTCTCGGCCTCGCTTCATAATCTTTCCGCACATTCTCTCTTGACACCTGGGTTTTCTACCAAACATGCTAGGAATATGGTGGAATCAAGAAAGACATCCGAAACTGACATCCGGTTGGACTTAAATGTCCGAGGAACCGGGGTTTACCAGTTTGATACAGAAATCCCGTTTTTTGAGCATATGCTCTCCCATATCTCCAAACATGGCCTCATTGATATGGATCTAAAACTCCGAGGGGATATTGGTATCGATTGCCACCATTCCGTGGAAGACACTGCCATCCTTATGGGACAAATGATCCATAACCAGTTAGGTGACAAAAAAGGGATCTTCCGCTATGGAAATTTCACCTTACCTATGGATGAGGTTCTCACAACAGTGGCTGTGGATCTGGGTGGACGTTTTTATTTTAAGTACACAGGACCACCTATGGATGGGAAATTTGGAATTTATGATGCAGAATTATCTCTCGAGTTCCTGCAAAAATTTGCCCTGAATGCTAAGATGAATTTGCATGTTGTCGTTCACTACGGTGAAAATCGCCACCATATCCACGAATCCATTTTTAAAGGACTGGGGAAAGCTTTACGCCAAGCGATTGCTATTGATCCAGCAGCGAAAGACCAAATCCCATCGACCAAAGGCATGCTCGAGTGATTGTTGTTTTAGATTTTGGAATGGGGAATATCCATTCCTTACTCAAAGCAGTTTCTTTATACACGAATGATTTTCAATTTACGAATGATATAGAAATCGTTAAAAAAGCAGATAAAATCATTTTACCTGGTGATGGGCATTTTGATAAAGCCATGCAGAATTTAAACGAAGCTGGTTTTTCATCTGTATTAAAAGAACATGTTGCTGCAAAAAAATACCTTCTTGGAATTTGTATCGGGTATCAGGTGTTATTCGAGGACTCTGATGAAACATCCAAAACAGGAACAACCATCTCAGGCCTTGGACTCATTCGTGGGAAAATTAGAAAATTTGAAGGAAAACAAAACCTCAAAGTTCCCCATATGGGATGGAACAAACTTTTTGATATCAAAGCCAAAAATACAAAATTACTGAAAGGAATTCCGAATGAGTCCTTTATGTATTTTATCCATTCCTACAGACCCGTTGGTGTGGACAGGTTGGATATAACAGCTAACTGTCATTATTATGGGGAATCATTTCCTGCGGTAGTTGAAAAAGAAACTGTATTCGGAACTCAGTTCCACCCTGAAAAATCAGATACTACGGGACTTGGAATCCTTAAAAATTTTATAGAACTTTAATATGTTAGTATTACCTGCCATCGATCTTTTAGACAACGAAGCTGTACGTTTACTCCAAGGTGATTATTCTAAAAAAACTGTATATTCTTCTGAGCCAGAAAAAATGATCCAAGTTTTTGAAGAACAAGGTGCCACTCTCATCCACATTGTGGATTTAAATGCTGCCAAAACCGGAAAGTCAGAAAATGAAAAAGCAATTCGTAAAATCAAAGAAAAATGTTCCGTGGAGCTGGAATTAGGCGGCGGAATTCGTTCTTTAGAAAATATGAAATTTTATGATGGGCTTGGCGTATCTCGGTTCATTTTGGGAACAGTTGCTGTCGAAGACAAATCGGTTGTTGAAAAAGGGTTAAAAGAATACGGCCCAGAACGGATTGTGATCGGTGTAGATGCCAAAGACGGGTTTGTTCGTACCAAAGGTTGGGAAACCAATTCCGGAATCAAATATACGGATTTTTTAAAAACGATGTATGAGATTGGAATTCGACATGTCATCTTTACAGACATTTCGAAAGATGGGATGATGGCAGGGCCAAACACAGCCGTTTATTTGGAGTTACTAGCTCTGTTTCCAGATTTGCAACTTGTGGCTTCGGGTGGGGTTTCCTCAACGCAGGATTTGGTGAATTTGTATGATGCCTCTAAGGGAAAACTTTTTGGGGCCATCACTGGAAAAGCCATTTATGAAGGAAAATTAGACCTAAAAGAAAGTATCAGGATTCTAAGTAAGAAGAGGAATGAAAATTGATGAATCGTAAGAATTTAGCATTAGCAGGAGTGATCGGTGGAGTCATTGGACTCATTGTCTCTTTCCTATTAGCAATTGAATATTTTGGCTTAGGAACTGAAAACATTGCCAATTCCGCATGTTCTGCGCTAGGTGGCGGAGACTCTTGTTTAAAAGTAGCAGAGAGTTCTTATTCTGCGATCCCTGGAGTTCCTTTTTTAGGAAATGTTCCTATCGCCTTACTTGGTTTTGGTTTTTATGGATTATTAACCTATTCATTCTTTTTGATTACAAAAGCAAAATCAAACGAAGGAGTATCTAAATCCATTTCGGTTCTTTTTCCCATTCTTGTTCTAGGACTAATCATTGATCTAGTTCTTTTCGGAATATCTGTTGGGATCATTGGAACCATTTGTAAACTTTGTTTTGCAACTTATATTGTGACCATTGCACTTCTTAGTATTTTATTTCTACTTTGGAAAACAGAAGGAAAACCAACTCTGAATATCCCGGTGGCTCTTAAAGAAGGAGTCGCTACTTTTGGTCTTGTATATTTTTTCAGTTTTTCTTTTGGATTTGCCACAAGCAAAATGTGGGTAAACAATGCGAATTCTAGTAATCTGGCAACTTCTCGCGGAATGGATTCTGTTGAAGTTCAATCTAAAATAGCGGCCTATTTCCAAGAGCCAACACTTGGGATCCAAGTAAACGGTTCTCCATTTATTGGTAAAAAAGATGCTCCAATCACTATTGTTAAATATGCAGATTACAACTGCGGCCATTGTTTACATACTAGCCATATTTTACATACGGTTCTTTCTGAATACGATGGAATGGTTCGAGTGGTTTATAAAAACTTCCCTCTAGACGGAACTTGTAACCGTCTCATGCAACAACCAAGACCAGGGGCCACTTCTTGTGTGGCTGCCATTGCTGCCATTTGTGCGGACAAACAAGGAAAGTTTGAACCCATGTATCGTGGGCTTTATGATAATTTAGAAAAAGGTGTGGCACACTCTGGATCTAGTGTTGTGAATTTAGCCAATGCCATTGGTCTGAATGTAAACTCTTTAAAAGCTTGTATGGCATCTAAAGAAGCACAAAATCAATTGAATGCCGAAATTGATGAAGCAGAAAAATTAAACATCCAATCCACTCCTTCACTTTATATCAATGATAGAAAGATAGAAAGTGGAACACCAAATCCAATTTTTCTAAAAACACTCCTCGAACAAATCATCCAAAAGATGTAATTTGATTTTTGGCACCTATTTTGAATTAGGTGCCAAACGAATGGGCCCTTCTTGCACACGAGAAGGATCACCCACTCGTTCTAACTCCCAAGAATCCAAAACATTTTTATCTTTTGTATGTAATGCCGGTCTTAAACTCAGAACGGAGTTTCCTTTTTTGTATAAAGACCTTCTTCCGTAAAACCAACCACCAGTTTCTTCTGGATGTGTTTTTTTTCCGTATTCCCCACCCATTTCAAAACTAAGTTTTAAGTCTTCAGAAAGTTTTGTAAACATTGTTGGATCCATAGAAATTCCATGGTCTGGTCCATCTAAATTTCGATCCAAGGTAAAATGTTTTTCGAATACTACAGCACCAAGTCCACAAGCAAGCGATGAGGCCAAGGTTCCATCGGAATGATCGCTAAAACCGACAACATAATCTGTTGTATCCAAATAAAAAGGAATGGATTGTAAATTTACTTTGTTTAAGGGAGTGGGGTACATCGAAACACAATGGAGAAGACATACTTCTACCCCAGTTTTTTTAAATAAAGAAATGGCCCTTGTCACTTCTTCTGGTAAAGCCGCTCCGGTAGACACAATCAGAGGTTTCCCTGAATGGATGGATTTATTTAGTAAAGGTAAGTTGACAATATCACCAGAGGCAATTTTTAAAACGGGAACATTGAGTTCACATAACAGATCTACTGCGGATTCACAAAGAGGTGTGGAGAAAAAATCGAGTCCCAAGTCATGAGCAGTTTTTTGAAATTCCTTGTGATGAGTTTCCGTTAATTCGTATTGTTTAAAAATATCATATAAAAATTTGACATCAGGATTTGCGTTGTCTATGAATTCATCTGTTCGATAGGTTTGGAATTTGACAGCGTGAGCTCCTGATTCTTTGGCTTTTGCAATGGTTCTTTTTCCAATTTCAAGATCCGCATTGTGATTCAGTCCAATTTCTGCTACCAAATAAGGAGCAGACTTTCTTGTAAGAGTTTTTTTTCCAATATGAAAATCCAAGGGTAACCTCTTGGATTCATTGTCGGCAGTTTAAGAAAATCCTAAAATCTTTCCCAATTGAAAAATGAGAAAGGAAGAAGCAATGGCAAGGACAGTCATATATAAAAACTGAACCGCCGGCCAAAAGATGGTTCCTGTTTCTTTTTTGGTTACGGCTAGTGTAGACATACATTGGCTGGCAAAAGCAAAAAATACAAGTAAAGATAGGCCAGAAAGTGGAGTCCAAACAAGTGATCCATCAGCTCTTTTTTCCGTGCGTAGTGTAGACCGTAAATTTTCGCTTTCTTCATTTTCTTCTGAGCCATATAGCACGGCTAAGGTGGAAACCATCACTTCTCGGGCAGCAAAAGATGTTAAGATTGAAATTCCAATTTTCCAATCAAAACCAAGAGGTTCGATGGCAGGTTCCATAACCTTACCAATGGTTCCTATATAAGATGTTTCAATGGGGCTTGTTTCCCACTGGTTGTTTTTATATTCAGCAGGGAAATGGCTGAGAAACCAAAGCAGAACCGAAATGTACAAAATGATTTGGCCTGCGGTGGATAAAAACGATTTTACCTTTCCATACACTGTATGGAATAAACTTTTTAAAGAGGGAAGATTGTATCTGGGGAGTTCCATCACAAAGTAGGAAGAATCTTCTTTGAATACAGTTTTCCGAAATAAATAAGCAAAGCCAAAACTAACAATCATTCCAAGAAAAAACATAGAAAACAGAACAAAACCTTGGATATTAAAAATTCCAAATACGGGAGGAAAACTAAAAACAGTTCCCACTATCAAAATGTAAACAGGATACCTTGCCGAACACATCACAAGCGGTGAAACCATAATCGTTGTAAAACGATCCGATTTATTTTCGATGGTTCTTGTCCCAAGGATTGCAGGAACTGCACAGGCAGCCGAAGAAAGGAGAGGGATAAAAGATTTGCCTGAGAGTCCAAATTTCCCCATCACTCGGTCCATCAAAAAACTAGCACGTGCTAAATATCCGGATTCTTCCAAAATTCCTATGAATAAAAATAAAAGTGCAATTTGTGGGACAAACACAACCACACTTCCCACGCCACCAATGATCCCTTCTATCAAAAGAGACCGGAGGAGGCCTTCACTAACAAAAGATTCTGTAAAGGATTGGATTTGTCCTATTCCTAGTTCAATTAAGTCCATTGGGAGTTCGGCAAAACTAAATAAACTTTGGAATAAAAGTCCCATCAAAAGAAAAAAACAAATAAACCCAAGGATTGGATGTAATAAAACCTTATCCAATTTTTCATCTAGGCTACCGGGAATGGATTTAGGATAAGTAACTGCTTCGGCCAAAACTTTTTTGATAAAAATGGAACGGTGGATCATTTCTTCTTGGTAATAGAAGAAAAAACCTTTTCCAATAACTTGTGATCGTAACCAGTTTTTTGTTTCCTCAGGAAACTTTAGGTAATAACGTTCTTCACTGAAATGTGGATCTTCGTTTAGATATTTGAGAGATTGTGATAAAAAGAATTCGGCTTCGTTAGAATCGATTCCCAATTTTTGTTTTGCCGACTTTAAAAATGATTCTTCTTTTGTTCCCCAAGTCCAGAGGCGGGTGCAGTTTTGAAACTGGTTTGGATTTGTGATGGATTCTTTTAAAGTTTCAACTCCTTCTCCTGATTTTGCATTCACTAGTAAAAATTGGAGTCCAATTTGTTTTTTTAGTTTTTCCAAATCCAATTGGATTCTTTTTTTTTCGAGGACATCTTTCATGGTAAGCACCACAAGAGTGGGAATTCCCATATCAATGATTTGTAATAAAAACTGAAGTCCTCTTTCTAAGTTTAATGCATCCAAAACATAAATAACTTGTTCATCCGGTTTTCTTGAAAGTAATACTTCATAAGCAATTTTTTTGTCTTCGGCAACTCCACCAAGACCGTATGTTCCTGGTAAGTCGGTAATGGTATAGTCTAAACCATTAGTTCTAAAGATACCTTCTCTTTTTTCTACGGTAACTCCGCTAAAATTTCCAGTTTTTTGTTTGAGGCCGGTGAGTTGGTTGAAGAGAGTTGATTTCCCGCAATTGGGATTTCCTACTAAATAAATTCTTTTTTCGGTCATATTGATTTGATTTTGATTTGAATCGATTCTCCATCACCTATCCGTAGTGCAATGGTGGTTCCACTTAAAACACAAACCATCTTTCCTAGAAGTGGTGATTTGTTTTTTAGAGTGATTTCGGCCCCGGGAAAAAACCCAAGTTCCAGAAGTTCGGTTAACATGGGTTTTGAGAGTTTTTTTGAATCTAATGATACAATTTCAGCGATTTGGCCAATTTTTAAATCTTGTATGGTCATTGGTTTATGAGATGGCAAACTTCTGTGAATCGCGGAATAAGTTGATTTCTGGAGCCATTGACTTTACATACCTATCGAAGTATAACATCTGTTTCATGAGAAGCGCAAATTCTCTCGGAATTTTGAGTCCATTTTTTTCCGCAATTTCCTTCATGTCGTACATGATTCGATTTACCCTAGATTCGTCAAACATCTCATTGTCAGTCAAATGGACATAGACTGATTCTAATTCATTGAAAACAGAATCTAGTTCTTTTGCTAAAACGGCAGGGTTCACTCCATTATCAGTGGAATCCATTTCCACTAGGCCTTGGGCAACTAACGTCGGTTCACCAATTCCAATTCCTTGGGTGAATAACATAAGACCTTTCCAAATGCGAGGAGAAATTCTTCCCACAATTCCAAAATCGATAAAACCAATGGTTCCATCTTTTAGAATCATTAGATTTCCTGCATGAACATCGGCATGAAAAAATCCTTGGTTGGATAAAGAGGAAAACCAAATTTCTAAGGCATCACTTAAGACCTTTCTCGGGTTGTTTGTGAATTTACGAAGTCCGGCTTCATCAGTGATGGGGACTCCATAAAATCTTTCCATAGTTAAAACTTTTTTGGATGATAAGGTATGATAAACTCTTGGAACTCGTGCTCTGGATTCTTTGACACGCAAAAGGTATTCTTCAAACTCTTCGATGTTTTTTGCTTCTTGTATAAAATCAATTTCTTGTAAGATAGAAATTTGAAATTCTTCAAACATAGCTGTGAGGCCTGATTTTTTAAATTCAGGAGCAATGACGGCTAATATTTTAGTTAGAATTCCTAAAATCTGCATATCGGTTTTTAAAGTTAGGTGGACATCTGGTCTTTGGACTTTGACCACAACATCGAGTCCTTCTTTTGTGACCGCCGCGTGGACTTGAGCGATAGATGCAGAGGCAAGGGGAGTTTCATCAAAACTATGAAATAATGTTTCTAGTTTCCCACCCAATTCTCGTTCGACGGAGGAACGAATGTCACGATAAGCGACAGGCCGCACAGAGTCTAAACAGGCTTGCATTTCTTCGACATACTCTTTGGGAAAGATAGAAGGGGCACTGGCTATGAATTGTCCCAGTTTGATATACGTCGCACCCAGGTTCGAAAATGCATCTCTTAAGGTGATGGCAATATCTCTATGGTTTGGTTCTCCCTTCGCCAGTTGGGCGAGAATCCCGATTGCCTTGGAAGTGAAGACAAAACTGGAATGGGCGACTCGAAGGCTTGATTGCCAACCGAAAGAAATGATTTCAGAAAGAGAATCCATACGCCCTAATTTGAGACCTAAATCGGGATTGGAAACGAGAAAATCCCCTTCGCTTCTGCAATTGAAATAGAGTTGCAGGAATAGGTCTCAAACAAAAACTTATCAAATCACACCCATGAGCCAAGAAACTGTCCTGTACCAAGAGTTAGAAAAACTCGATCTGAACGAGATCAAAAAAATCGCCAGCCTTTGGAACATCCAAAAGATCCCGGGAAAGGACAAAAAATCGACAATTTTGGGCCTCATGGAGATTTTCCAGAACGAATTCTACCTAAAAGGGGTTCTGGAGAAGTTCACACCCCTGCAAGTCAACATTCTGACCTCCATATTAAAGAACAAAGGGGTCATGACTCTTGGCGAAATTTCAAGAAAGGTCAACATTCCACCCATCAACGTGGAAATGGAACTGAACGTTCTTAGAAAGTATTATCTTTTATACCAAAGAAAAAACCGCGAACGCCTTACAAACAATTTAGATAAATACCATACTTACGATGAATACCTAAGACTCATCAAAGTAGAAACAAATCCTAAAGGTGAAAAGTTTAAATTCTCTACAGAGAAGGCCTTACATAAAGCCACTCTTGCTGAACTTCCTGAAGAATGGAAAGAAGCAGTTGGTGTCAAAAAAGGCGAACAGATTGAAACATTCTTAAAGAATGCTTTGGATACAGAGTTCCTTCAAAAGCTAATCGACGGACTTTCTGATTTTGATAAAGATGTTCTACACCAAATTTATATTCACGGTGGTGTGATTGAAGCAGAAACCATTCGTAATTACATCACGGTCAATCGTGGTCGGTTTGAACAAACCATACCTCACCTAACATCACTTTATTTAGTTCGTGATTTATATTACGTAGAAGACAAATTCATTCGGGTGATTGTGATTCCAAAAGAAATTTTGGATCATTTGCAGTTTTCTCCTATTTTACCTCCTGTAAAAAAAGGAACTCGCGTTCGCCAGGAAAAAATTTCAGCCAATGGACTCGATTTTTTCTTAAACGTAAAAAAACTCATTTCTTATATTTCACGTAAAGGTTTGAACCTTGCAAAATCAGGAAAAATCAAACAAGCAGACCATAAAAGGACTGAAACAGAACTTTTATCTCCTGACATTGAAATTTTCCCTGAAAAAAGCCAGGTTTATCAAATTGAACTCATCCTTCCTATCTTAAAACTTTTAGGATATGTGGATATCAAAGGTGAAAATGTAATTCTTGTTCAAGAAACAGACGAGTTTCTAAAAAAAGATATTTTTGAAATCATGAAACTTGTGATTCACGAAGTGAATGAAGCAAGAACTCGACGTTTGAATCCTGCGGAAGTATTTACTGCCACCGAAGTTCCGTTCTACGAAAAAGGAATTTTGGACAAAACGGTAAAACTCATTATGGCGCATGGAAAGATCAACACATCTGTTATCTTTTCACATATCATTCGTGACCATTTGGTTTTTTCACCAACCTTCCAAATCAAAACTTATGAAGAAGATTTGGCTGATTTAAGAAAAGAAATCATTTCTGCCATTTTTTACTTACAACTTTTTGGTCTCATCGAAGTAGAATACCCACAACGAAATCTAAGCCTTTCGGAACTTGGAGCTCATTACTTCAACCATGAAGCCTTAGTCACTGTAACAGAAAAAGGTGGAATCACCATCAACCCAGACTTCTCGATCATTGCTTTCCCTGATCGAGTGTCTCTCAATGGAATCCATTTGTTAAAAGCTTTCTGTGAATTGAAAGATTATGACCGTGTTTATACTTTTTTACTCACCAAAGATAGTTTCCAATTGGGAATTTTACTTGGTTACGACAAAGAAACCTTTGTTCAGTTCTTAAGAGAATCTTCTAAGGCTGATCTTGCTCAAAACTTACTCTTCTTACTTGATGATTGGGGTAACAATCTACCAATCGTAACCATCACTGAGGATTCAGTTCTTCTCAGAACCAAAGACTCGCAAGTGATGGAACTTCTCCTTGGTCAGATCAAGGGTAAAAAGTTTGTTTTGGAAGAAGTGAGCCCTACCGGGATCATCATTGAGAAGTCGAAGGTGATGGAAGTGATCACGATTGCAGAGAAACTGAATATGATCATACGCCTGAACCGTTAGTTTCTAAAAACACCTCTAAAATAAAAAAGACCAACGATTGTTGGTCTTTTTTTTGCCCAGACGACCTAACCAAACATTAGATTAGGCCAAGTTTTTAGATTATTTCTTTTCGCCGGCAGTTAGTTCTGGATCTGTGATTTTGATTTTGTTTTTAAAATCCCATTTGCGAAACGGAGAGACAGCATCCAAACGTTCTTGGGTCACAAAGAACAATCTTTCGCCGTATTTGACAAGCCCACCCTTATAATAAGCGTATTTCGTTTTGTGGTCAACTGTTCCCACTTCTACGACCTTATTCCAATCTTCGCAGGTTTTTAAAGAAGGTACCTTTCTGAGATACAATTCCTTAATAGAGTTTTCTTTCACCGCATCGCGAAGTATTTTTTCCCATTCCATATTCGAATAGCCTTTCTGCCCTTACCTAAATTTCAATTTCATTTTTCATTTTATGGTACTATCGGCCCTAGAGTTTCGGAAAAAAACAAAAAATAAAAGGAAAACAGCCATGATTCGCCAAGGGTCAGGGCCAATTTGGATATAGGGAGTGGTTCTATTTTTCGCAACTGTTGGAAGATCTAAATATCCGATGGCCTTTTGGAATGTTTGTAATTCACCCATCATCTCTCTTCCCCATGGATCAAAGGCAGTGGTGATGCCCGTAACAGCCACACGGACAACGGGCCTACCAAGTTCGATGGAACGAAGCCTTCCCGCTCCTGCATGTTGTTTGGTTTCTGTTAAACTTTCGAACCATGAATCATTTGTGAGATTGAGAATGAACTCGGATGGGGAATGATTTACGATATCTCGAACTAAACTTGGGTAGAGGATTTCATAACAAATCAACGGACTAAATGTAACCGATTCTCCCATTTTTGTTTGGAATCCTAATGCATCTGATAGTTTTCCTGGAATATGGTTGCTTGCTTCTGGAAATATATTTCGTAACCAAGGAAACCGGGATTCTCCCGGCAAATACTCTCCAAATGGCAATAGAACTTGTTTGTATCTTCTTTCAGAAGTAAGGGTAATGGGATGAAGTAGAGTCAGCGAATTTCTAGACCCTTCATCAAAAACCAGTTCATTAAAAACAAGAGGAGTGTTGCCAAAACGAACCAAACTTGTGGTAACATCCACAAAACTTTTGCTATATGTGGAATGGGGATTTTGGGAATCGAGAGTTCCAAGGAAAGGGATGGCGGATTCTGGTAAAACAATTAGGTCTATGGGTTTAGATGTATTACGAATTGCTTCCTGACCAATATCATAAACTGATTGGATGGTTTTTGTCATCCATACTTCGTTTTCCTGGATTTCTCTTTTCGCATAAGGAGTGTTTGGTTGAACTAGTGAGAGATGGATGGTTGGGCCTTGGGGAATAGTTTCTGCGAGGAAATATAAATTGATCAGGAAAAAGCAAAAAATAGGAACCAGGTAATAAAAATAATGTCTGATCCCTCTATCCGCTTTTAAAAGCATCAAATAGAGAAGGGCAGAGGTGAGAATCGAAACAAATCCTAATACTTCAACTCCGAACCTAGCCATTTGTCGCCAGAGAATATTGTTTCGAAATAAATCCCCCCAATACACAGGAAAAACCATCGGGGAAATCCAATCAGAAATTAAAAACAAAGAAGGAAGTACAAGTAAAAAGAAATGAGAGTTTTTTATATTTCTCTGCTTTGTTAGAAAAACAGATCCGAAAAAAACAATTCCAATCTTATAAAAGGAAACGAGTGCATAAACCAAAAATAAAATGATAGAAACAAAATAACCTTGGCCAGAGATATTTCGAATCGCATTCCAAATCCAATAAAAACTTGTGAGTGTCACCAAACTAGAAAATAACAAAGTCGATAGGATTGTATCTTTCCAACTGGATTTTATGGTTAGTTGTTTGGTGAAATACAAAAGTAGAAAAATACAAAGAAACCCTGCGGAAGCAAATCCGAAGGGTTCCAAGGCCAGAGCAAATAAAATTGCAACTGGAAAAAGTAAAAGGAGAGGGTATTTAATTTCCGGAATTTTTGAGTGTTTTCTCATATTCCATTCTTCTTGAATATTCCTCTGCCAATTCCTTACTGCCTAAGGTTTGGATTCTAAGATCCATCAATTTTTTTTCCCGTTCTGATTCAGAAAGATTCGGATAGTTTTTTAAGAGATTTTTTTCTTCCACTTGGAGTTTGGAAATTTTTTCTTCTTCTTCCTTCATCTCTTTTAAAACTTTTTCCATTCGGTCGTTTCCATCTTTTCCAAAGTAACGAATCCGAACTTCTTTTTCCTTTGTTTCCCTTTCTGAACCAGACAATTTGGAAAGTTCAATTTGTCTTAGATCCATTTCGTTTTCAAACTTATCATACAAAGGCTCTCTTGCCGCTACCGCATTGTAAAAGTTACCGAAGGATTTTTTGCGATAGTCTTCATACAAACGAATTCTTTCGTCTGCTTTGAGGTTCTTTGTTTCATCTAAGAAATTTTTTCGATTAAAACTAAAATCGGCAGTGGCTTCTTCCAAACCGAAAATGAGTTCTGCATCTTCTTTTGCAAAATACTTTCTACGAAGTTGTTTGATTTGTTCGTACCTTTCTTGGTTGGTATAGGATTTACTGGATGGATCTAGGTTCACCATCGCTTCTTCATATTTTAAATAATTAGAAAGCATGGTAACCAGTCGTTTTGCTTCTTCTCCCCCATATTCATTTTGGAGAAATGCTTTGATGTATTCATGGCATTGTTCGCGGGTGCTTCCCTCTGGGCATTGGCGACGTAAGTTCCAAAGTTCGGATACTAAATTCAATTCACCTGATTTGGCTCGTGCTAAAATTTCTTCAAAACGAAGGAACTGTCCGTCAGCAGAAAAAATAGTTTTTGCGGATTCTAAGTAAAAGGGATCCACAGAAAAACCATCACTTTGGGTTCGGAAGTAAGATTCTGCTTTGTCATTTGGATTTTCATCGGCACTAGTTTCAAGTTCCCCTGGAGTGAAGAGGCGATAAACGACAAAGATTAGGAGTAAGGCTCCAATGGCATAACTGAGGTAACGTAGATTTTTAACATTCATGGGAGATGGTATTGTACTAAAGGATGGGTTTATACTTATGGAAACAAAAAAACCCAAGCGAGAGCTTGGGTTTTTTTAAAAAACATCAGGAGCGAATTATTGGTTCGACTTCATGTTGGAAGCCATATTCAAGTAGAAACCTTCTACGTCATACCAAAGACTTCCTGAACGGAGAGTGTTGGATACTTGTAAATGGTCGATCCCTGTAGTGAAGATTCCATAAGAAGGTCCACCTTTCCAAGTTCCCCATTTTTGTGAAGAAAGTGGTACAAGTCCATCGTTAGTAAATCCTTGTCCTTGGAAAAGTCCACCAGCACCACAAGCAGGGTGAAGGATTCCCATAAGTGGGTGTTGGATGAGGTCAGGAATGGTAATGGAAGATCCATAAGAGAAATACTTCACACCAGATTTGTTGGGAGTGTATCCGTTAAAAGATGCAAGTCCTTCTTTTGATAAAGAAGAAAGAGCCGCAAGAGCGTTTTGTTGGTTGGTTCCACCGTAAACTAGTTTGACAAGTGATTCTACAATACTTGCAACAAACGGTTGGATCCAACTAGGAAGAACAGTTTTTACGATGTCTGCGATTGGTGATCCGTAGTGTGGAGTGTTGAGAGTGGTAAGAGTTGCAGTGCGACCAGAAAGTCCTAAGTTAGAAACCATATAACGGCTATCGAGTCCACCTTGCGAGTGACCAAGGATATGAAATTTTCCAGTGTAGTTTGTGGCAGCAGAGTAAGTAAGGATGGCTGCTTTTAGTTCTGCGGCACGAACTTCATTTGAGTTGGCAGCTGTTTTTCCAGGAGCAAATACAGTAGCTCCTTGGCTTCTGAGGTAATCGTCTGTTCCACCCCAGTAGTTTACGATGCTGATGATTCCGCCGGAGTTTTCGCCCCAACCAAAAAGACCATGAGAAAGGATGATAGGATAAGTACCTGCGAGCGGTTTGGAAGAAGAACCGGAACTAGCGAGCACGGGAGCCGTGAGCGCAAATGTGATAAAAATGGCTAAAAGACCTTTACGAATCATATATATTTCACCTCTGAATTTTCTAAGATAAAACTGTGTCAAATTGCCTTATTTGGGGCAAGGATATTTTTCCCTCCATTTTGAAAAAATATCCAAAGTTTTGTAATAATTGAACGCGTTCAAAAATAGTTTGCCTTGGTTCCTCCCGTGGGTTCTTTTTAGTTTTAAAGATTATGCCACATACTGTTCCAAAAAAAATCTCTCACCAAACATCAACTAAACGAGAACTCACTAAAGAGAAAATCTATCAATCTGCTATTAGATTATTTCAAAAAGAGGGTTATGAATCAGCAACGATGCGTAGGATAACGAAGGAAGCTGGGGTATCATTAGGACTTACGTATTATCATTTCAAAACAAAGGAAGAAATTGTTTTATATTTTTACAGAGAATCACAAATCGAAGTCAAACAACTATCCACTCTGTTCTTCAAGACCACTCGGGATTTTAAAACAAGACTCAAATACATCATCTTAACTCAGTTAGAAAATTTTTCAGAGTATAAAATGTTTTTACAAATACTAGCAAGACATGCAGGAGATCCAAGCCATTCGTTATCTCCATTTAGCCCCGAGACAACTCTCATCAGACAAGAAGCCGTAGGTATCATTTCGGATGCCTTAGAAACATCGAATTTAAAAATTAGAGATGACCTAGCTAAAATTTTGCCAGAGTTACTTTGGATGGAACAAATGGGGATAATCTACTTTTGGCTTTCTGACAATTCTAAGTCGTATATTAACACTAAACTTTTAATGAATGATTCATTGGAGCTGACATTCAAATTGATCAAACTTTCAAATTTCCCTTTGTTTAAAAACGTGATGGGCCCAATCTTTCGGATGTATCGATTGGTAAAAACAAATCCTGTGATGAAACATCGTTAATCCAATTCTTTCTAATGTGTGGATGATAAATTCGAAGTGTTTGAATATAAGTTTTGTCAGAACTTTTTTGGATGTTTGGATAGAATTAAAATTTCATTCCACTCGTTTGCGGTAACGAATGTAAAATCTTTCGAATTTAGAATTGTCCCAAAACTCCACAGCTTCCTTGTTTTGCAAAATGGCCCGAAGTTCGATTGCCGGAATGGATTTTTCTTTGCACCAAAGGTCTACATCGTTCAATAGTGCAGACATATACCCTTTTTTCTTTTTCCCAAGTTTGGTGACGGCAAGATCGATAAACAAACTTCTTTCTTCTTCGAGGTGAGGTTTTTCTTCCACTCGACCAATGAGTAAGGAAACAAGTTCAGAATCGGCGAAAAACCCACGCATATAGACTTTTCCTGTTCCAATCAGTTTGAAATAAATGTCTGTGAATTTGGTTGCGGCGCGGGGCCGAATGCGAAACAAACCATCTAACTCGAGTTCGTTTACTTTTCGGTAAAACTGGTTTACGAGTTCGATGGTTTGATTTCTATCAGATTCTGTTAAATCTCGAATCACCTATACCATTCTGTTTATGAGGTAAGATTTGATTTCTGTGACTGCAATCCTTTCTTGTTTCATTGAATCCCTTTCACGAATGGTGACGGTTCCATCGTTCATGGTATCGTAATCAACGGTGATACAAAATGGAGTTCCAATTTCGTCGTGACGGCGGTATCTTTTTCCAATGGCACCACTATCATCGTAATCTACATACCAATGGTTACGAAGGTCGGCATAAATTTCTTTAGCTTTGGAATCCAGACCGTCTTTTTTCATCAGAGGGAAAATGGCCACTTTCATAGGACTCACTCGTTTTCCAAATCTTAAGACAGTACGAATGTCGTCTTTTTCTAATTTTTCTTCTTCGTAAGCATCACAAAGCACTGCAAGGAAAAGTCGATTGAGGCCGAGTGCTGGTTCTACAACATAAGGAAGGTATTTTTTCTTCTGATCCAAATCATGGTATTTTAAATCTTCGGAAGAAAACTTTTCATGTTGGGTAAGGTCATAATCAGTTCTTGAGGCTACACCCCAAAGTTCTCCCCAACCAAACGGATATTTGTATTCAATATCACTTGTGGAATCGCTGTAAAAAGAAAGTTCTTCTTTTTCATGTTCGCGAACACGTAAATTCTCTTTTTTAAGTCCCACTACATTCACAAGCCAGTCCATACAGTAGTCCACCCAATACTTGAACCATTCTTTTTGAGTTCCTGGTTCACAGAAAAACTCCATCTCCATCTGTTCGAACTCACGAGTACGAAAGATAAACTGGCGAGCCATGATTTCGTTCCGGAAAGACTTTCCAATTTGTGCGATTCCAAACGGAACTTTTTTCCGCGCGATTTGGGTTACATTTTTAAAGTTAATAAAAATCCCTTGTGCGGTTTCTGGACGAAGGTAAATGTCTGTGGCTCCTTCTTCAGAGGCACCATGAGATGTTTTGAACATCAAATTGAACTGGCGGGCATCAGTAAAACTTCCCACAGTTCCGCAAGTAGGGCAGGCGTATCCTTTGTCTCGAATGGTGTTTGTTAGTTCTTCTAAACTTTTTCCAGTGGCAGCACCTTCACCTTCTTTATCTTCCAAAAATTTATCCACTCGCACGCGAGTTTTGCATTTTTTGCAGTCCATTAAGGGGTCGTTGAAGTTGGAAATATGGCCAGAAGCCTCCCAAACACGAGGGTGGAGGAGGATGGAGGAATCAAGGCCCAAAACGTCGTCCCGTCTGTGCACAAAGTATTCCCACCAAAGTCGTTTTAGATTGTTTAATACTTCAATTCCATTCGGACCATAGTCAAAAGTATTGGAAAGGCCTCCGTAAATTTCGGAACCTGGGAAAACAAATCCCCTTCTTTTGGAGACTGCGACTATGGGTTTGAGCGACTGTTCTTCTTTCTCTTTCGGCTGTGCCATATCCGCCAAATTTTTTGTTTTCCATGAAAATTCAAAGTATTTTCCTTGAGATAAGACTAAAGAATGGATTCGGCAAAAACAAAACTACTCTCTCCCTGGGCTAAAAAATCCTTAACCTTCTTCCTTTGGATGTCCCCTATGTTTTCACTAGGGCCTTTTTTGGCATTAGGTGTCCTATTTGCTTTCCCGAATGAGTTCCGACTCCGCCTTCGGGCATTGGCAGTGATCGCTGTTTATATCCTATCATGGATTGTTTTTTATCCCATCGAACTTGTGCACAGGTCAGGACTTGAATGGGAAGCTGTGATCAACGAATTCCTCGCGAAGGAATCTAGAGGTCTCCATTTAAAGTTTGGATTTGTGGTGGTTTGTTTTCTTTTACTTCTCGCAAACTATATTCATAGCAACAAGAGAAATAAAAAAAGAGAATCCATAAGAACGGCCCGGTTGCAAACGGAACATCCTTATGGAACGATCCGCACAGAGATGCGAATTCGTGATGCCAAATTTGATACCTTACTCCTCATTCTTTTTTTGGCTCTCCTTCTTAATTTTGGATTCCAATACATTTCTGAAAAATTACATCCTATCAAATCCATGTCGCCTTTGGCTCCACTGGCTGATGTCTATCAGTTTGTATTCAATTATTCCATTTCCCTTTGTATTTTGTTGTTTAGTTTCAATCGAAATAAAATTCCATCTTTAATTTCAAAACCTTACTTACGTTATATGGAGGGGATTCGTATTCGAGAAAGGTGGAAGGCTGCAGTGGTGTCTAAATCCCGGTTCCCTTTTCGCCTTGAACTGATCGTTAAAGAAAAAGCAAAATTCAGAGATCGTATCCTTCCCGGTTTTGGACATATTTTTGTCTATGAATACTGGCGTGGGTTCCCTATTTTATTTTTAACTTTATTACTATTTTTATTTTCTGCGGTTTGGATATTTTCTTATTTAAGCCCTATATTCGGGATTCAGTTTTTGGCCGGATTTGGATTAAAACCTGGAGTACCAGATAAAGACTTTTTTATCTCATCACAAAACATTGCGTATGCGGGTTTTTCATTATTAGCCCTTATTGCAATCTATGTTTATTCTTCATACCTTTTGGAAAAATCGTTTAGTTTAGAAAATTTAGGTGTTAAGGAAGACAAAGTAGGGGAGTCCGAACCGTTTTTTAAACCAGGACTTCGGAAAGGGTTCCGAAATGTACTTCCTTTATCTTTGCTCTTTCATTTGATTTTGATCTCTTTAGTATTTCTGATTCCGATTACCCTCCAACGTGGCAAAAAGAAAGAACAATCAGCGCAAAAAAATGATCACTTCCGTCCTGAAAAAATGGAATTCTATTTTATCGATCCGAATGTTCCTGATGATACCAAAGGATTGAATGGTGGGGTAGTTACTGGAAATGAAACAGAAAACAAAGAAAAGGGTGAAAAGATCTCCAATGAAAAAGTAGCGGACAATGGGCCTGTCAAAGGCCAGATCAAAAAAATCAGAGGGAAAAAAGTCCCACCTACCTATTCCAATTATATCTCCGCAAAAATGCGAATTCCAGAAAGTTATATGGACTACTGGGCCAAAGCCCCTCATCCCTATTCCTCAGTGGTGGCTTATACCATCACCCAGGATGGGGATGTGATTGATGTGGAACTTGTGGAAGGATCCGACTATCCAGACCAAGACCTCCGTACCTTACAACTTGTAGAAAGTTTAGGGCCACTCATGCCACCTCCAGGCACCAAAAACGACATCCGAGTCACAGAACTTTTTTGGAACGGCCCGATTGACCCTGAGTTTGTTCCCACACAACTCCAAAAAGAAATGATCAATTTATTTGACGGCCGTTATATGGAAGAGTTACCAGAATGAAAGAAATTGGATTTTTTGATTATTTGATTGGTGCTCTCACGGTAGTTCCATGGGCCATTGTGATTTGGAAGGCCTACAAACCAAAAAAAGGGTGGCAGGAAGTTTTAGGAATTTTACTCGCACTTTTTTTTGGTTGGCTATCAACAGATCTTATCTTAAGACTTCATCCCATCCTTTGGCCAGAAGCAGACTTTACTCCAAAGAAAAAAGTAAGTATGCTCACCCAAACGGCTCACTTAGCATTCATCCAAGCAGGGATCACCGAAGAGGCATTCAAAATATTTTTTATTATGATTTTGTCTTTTGTTTTGGGTTATGATAAAAAAACAAAAACTTTCTCACCGAATGTAGTTTTGTTTGGTTCCTTTGTGGCCATGGGTTTTTCTTTTATCGAAAACACTCACTACATTGCTAGGGAACCAGACGAAAAAAAATTAGATTTATTTTTTGCCCGCACCATTCATTCATCTAACATACATTTACTCATCAATCTTTGTTTTGCACTTTTTCTATTAAAGAGCAATCAACAATCAGAATTTGCAGGCAAACGTTTGTACATAATATTTGGATTTGTACTTTCGGTTTTACAACATGGAGTTGTGGATTTCCTGTTGATTCCCGGCGCTACGATTGGCCTTTGGATTGCGACTTCCCTATTTGTTGGAATATGGGTTTGGGTAGTAAATGATTGGCGGACTTTAGTTGTCGAAGAGAAGTCAGAATCATTCGAAATTTTAGGAACTACAGAGGTTACTGAATGAAGTCTTTAAAATTAGGAATCGTTTTATTCACTCTAGTTTTATGTATATCTGGATTTACCCTATCAACCTTTGCACTTAATTCTAATAATACGAAACAAAATGAAGTTTACTGTAAAAATTTTCAGTCTGGAATTTTTGTGAATACTTGTTCTTCTGGGCATAGTTCTAAATTCAAACGACTCAATGGAATTCAGATTCAAGAGTATGGTTCCTATTATTTAAGGGAAAAAAATCATTGGACTGCGGCATGTGCTTACACAAATACACTTCTCGGAACCAATGATCCTGAAATTCGTGACTACATCGGGAATAGCATTCATATAAAAATGATAAATGTTACGAAAGTAAGTTACCGAACTCAGGAAGATGACAACAGTGATGCCAATACTTTTTGTGAAGTGAAAAAAGTAGGTGAGATTGATCCTTCTTCTATTTTGTAGATAAGAATACTCGAATACCCGCTTCAGAGTATTCTTCCCAATCCATTTGATACGTTCTGATTTTTGGAATTTCTGGATGGTTCCAAATCTCTGCCCAAAACTTAGGAACCACTTCTTCGGGAGCTCCCGGTTGGATCTGGAAATAACGACCAGATTGTGATTCAACCTGTACTACTTCCATTCCTCGAAGTGGAATTGTTTTTGCATCCACTGCATAACCTAACAAAAAATCATAAGCCCCCGTTTCATCAGAGGCATAGTTAAAATAAACAGCAAAAAGCGGATCAAACTTTCGTAGAAGTTCCATCTGTTTCGGAATATCTTCTTTATAAAACGTAGAGTAAACTTTTGGAATCTGTATGTCTGCTTCACCGGGCGCGTTGGAAGTCCGGATCCGAAGCCCCATCACTGAGAAACTAGCCGTTTTTACCAATGGTTCCGTCACTTCAGACATAGAGAAAAAGTTTCAGTTTCCCAAAAAAACGCAACCTTTTCTTATAGAAAGGTTTGACAAACCAGAGGTTCCAGTACATATGGTAAATACTCCTGGTGATTATGGAGAGAAGGTAATACCCGTTCCCATTCCGAACACGGAAGTCAAGCTTCTCATCGCCGATGGTACTATTGGGTTCGCTCAATGGGAGAGTAGGACATTGCCGGGTTAGCACTAATAACTCAATAAAAAAAGGCCGACCGAAAGGTTGGCTTTTTTTATGTACCAAAAAAAATCCATTGAACGAACCCAATAGTACCGCTTGTAACCAGTCGTTCGCGAAATGATAGACTTGCGACCCATAGGGAGCAAGGCTCGGACACTCGCCCGCGGAGCGGAAAAGCGAGTGGGGGTGGAAGTAGGACATTGCCTCTGTTAGTCATTATTGTTTATTAAGGCGTTCATGAAAGTGAGCGCCTTTTTTATTTGTGGACGCTCTGTTTGAGCCGGCTAATGTCCGCGACTTTTGGCTACGCTTCGCTGCTACGCCCGCCAAAGTCACCTGCTCGTTCCCTATGGGTCACTGCGCAGGATTGGGGGTTAAATCTTTTGCTCTTTTAAAATAATTAACAAAATCTTACCATTAAGAAAATCACTCTGTGGTTAGATACCATATGTCCGCGACTTTTGGCTACGCTTCGCTGCTACGCCCGCCAAAGTCGCCTGCTCGCTCCCTATGGGTCGCTGTGCAGGATTGCGGGTTAAACTTTTTTTTAAAGATTTTCCGGCATGATTGCCGGGTGGATTTCATTGTTAAGAAAGGCTGACTTTAAGGTTGGCTTTTTTTATATGTTGATCGCAGTTTGATTTTTTCAATTCCTAGTAAGGAATTATTTGTAAAATTAAATATTGTCATCTACAGTCTTTTATTATTGAATCTAATAACAAATTATATAAATGAACGTTTGAAAATTTTATTAAGATGCTAAAAGAATGTTTAAAGATTCTTGCTTATAGATGTTAATTCTCTCTCCAAGATTATATCCACAAGAACCAAATTTTGATCATGTATATCGTAGTTGTGCTTGTTATTCCTAAAAAACAACTAATGTAATGATTAAAAGAAAAACATTACCTATTTATGATCGTTTTATTTGAATTAAGTTGCTTTTAGAAACGTTAATTTGTGTAAGTATAGTATCCGAGTGGCAGTTTTGTAAAGAAGCAGCGGTCACAGGTCCTCTAATTTAAAAAATGATTTTCGCAGAAAAGTCATTTCCTAGGAGGGAAGACGCATGACCTCAATCAAGGACACAGAGGCAGTTTTACAAGTTGTCTTATACTGCCAGTGAAATATACATAGGGAAATCTTCACGTATCAAAATGAGGTTTACTACAGTAAAAACTTAGAATAGTAAAGTCTTCCCATTTTTAGAAGAACATAATGTTCTCATCAAAACAATTCTTACTGAAAATATACATGAATACTTTGGAATAACTTACGAAAATCCATCGTATTCAATATCTATGGAAACGTCCAAGGTCATACTTTCGATGTAAGGTTTTAATAAACTTTATTGTTCAACACAATATAGCTTCCTCGAGCTTGTACAGGTGCTGTTGCCAAATGCGATTACACTTGCTATCGTTTTTTCAATATGCGATCCAAAGGCAACATTTGCTCCGGTTGTAGAAAAATTGGAACAATCATTTACACTGTTTGTCCAATTTGCATTCAAACCAGTAATTGTAAAATTTGTGCCAGTTCCGACCGATAAAACTTCATTCGTCAAATCTGATTCGAAGATTCCGTTTACACTTGTATTACCAATCACAGTTGTCCCATCAGCTCTGCGATATTCCTTATTGGGTTTGAGTACCCAATCAATATGTTCTGATGTGCCGCCAGTGGCGCAATTAGCGTAAGTACAAGCATTGCGATTTGTTCCATCGGCAACCATCGCTTTGTAAGTACCACTACCAGAAGGTTTGTTTTCGTCGGAATTACATTGATTATCTAATCCTGAAATACCAACATTCAGAACAGCATTTGATTTGGTTACATACATTTTACAATGGTCTTTGTTTGTACAGCCTGTATTTGTATTTAAAGCGACTAACATTGTTCCAATTAAAGTATCATTATTGTCTTTATCTTTTCCGCAAGCAACTCCAGTAACGATAACACTTAATAAAATTAACGTTAAATTAAACTCAATAATAGATTTTCTGCTGAATCCTTTCATTTTCATACCGTAAAATAATTGGCACAGAATGATTGGGCAAGATATTTTTAGGGAAACCCCAAGGAAACGTGTGAACGTTCTACTCCTTTTTTGCAGTGATTATCGCTACAATCGATCCATTTGGTAACTACAAAACTTAAAATTGATGGTAAAGCAAAATGGTTCTTATTTTATATCACAGTGAATTTCAAACGATACGAACATTTGAAACCCATTCTGGAGAATTTATTCTAAAATATCAGTTGCTGTTTGATCTCCGATTTGTTCCGCAAGTCCGATGAGTAGTCCTTCCACTCCACGGATATAACAGAGTCGGTAGACATTTCCAAATTGTACCACTTCTCCAACGAGCTCCGCACCAAATTTTGTTAGGCGAGATAACAATTCATCTAAGTTGTCTACTCGAAACATCATACGAAGGTAACCCAGAGAATTTACTGGAGCCGTTCGGTGGTCTGCGATTGTTTTTGGAGAGATGAATTGAGACAGTTCGATGCGAGTGTGTCCGTCGGGAGTCATCATCATCGCAATCTCCACTTCTTGGTGTCCAAGTCCTGTGACTTTTCCTGCCCATTCCCCTGCGACTACCATTCTTCCCTCTAACCTTAGCCCGATCTCTTCGAAAAACGAAATTGCCTGATCTAATGATTCAACGACAATTCCGACATTGTGCATTTCTAATAGTTTACTTTTGCCCATGACCTTCTTTTGGTATGAACTTAAAATAGATCAAGTTGATTTGTGGATATTTTGTTTTTAAGATTTACTTAGAATTAAGTAATAATAAGCCGGGTCGAGTTTCGTTACGACCCGAAGTCTGATTGATTATTGATTTTAAGTTCAAAATATAGGATTTTTAATCATCTCTTGAATTATTAGATTGTGAAGCCGGCTTACATTCATATGGTACTTCGCATAGTTTATTAATCGCAAAATAATATCCATCTATATTAGTGCAGACACTGAATCCTAATCTTCGGTATCGTTCTGCTTCGGGGCTATTTTCACAGATGAGAACTGCTGAAACTAAGCATTTCTGAAATTTTTTCTTTTCTTTGTCACATTTTCCTGTTTTATGTGCGATTTCAGCTTCACAGTTTAAAAGTAGGGAACACATTAAGAGAAAAATTATATATTTACTATGTTTCATTTTAACTCAACTAACTTTCGCTAATTCAATTTTTTTGTAATGAATTTATGACGAATGACTCTTGTTTTACGAAATGTTAAACATATTGTTGATTTAGTCTAGTATTTATCAAGTGTACATTATTTTTAGTTTCAACTTTAAAAATGAAGCTAAATTAATCTGGAAAAAAGTATAGATACGAAAGTCTTACCTCTCACCCCATATCCACCGAGGAACTAACGGTTGTTTTAAATAGTTGAATGACATCCATTCCTTCAGGGAGTACTAAATGTCCTTCAATTGCTAGAGAGGCAATTCCGTGAACAGTAGCCCAAGCACCAAGTGCTCTCGCATGGGCTAACTTTTTATTCACTCGTTCATTGGCAAATGCAGTGTATAACAAACGAAAAGGACGTTGTGAACTTACCCAGATTTCACGATCTGGGCTTTCCAAACTTATTTTTTTTTCTAAATCAATTTGGTTCATCATCAATCGGTATAAGTTTGGATTTGCAATTGCAAACTGGATGTATTCCACACCGTAATGGTAAGCTAACATGCGGCCGGTGACTTTCGTTTGTTTTTTCTGCACGCGAATCATATTGGCTGCCAATTCATCATATCCTGAAGCCGCTACAGCCTGTAGTAATTCTTGTTTCCCCTTAAAATGAGCATAGGGCGCCATATGGGTCACACCGATGGCAGAGGCGATGGAACGCAAAGATAAAACATCGATTCCTTGGTTTTGTAATAAGCTGCGAGCAGCAGTAATGAGTGCTGGGCGGAGGTCGCCATGATGGTAGGGGATTGTCGGTTTAGTTTCTTTTTGTTTTTTCCCGGCCATTACAACCTAATAGGCCACATTGCGGAACTGGTAAAGTCTTTTCGAATATTGATTTGTATGGATTCAGTTAGGGATTCCTTTTTCAGGGAATTCGTTTCTACGGAATATTTTTTCAAAAAAGGGGGTGGAAAAAATGATTGCAATCTTTACAGTGTAAAGATTGGGTGTTCCTCAGAAGGATTACCTTGGGGAGAAAAGATAAATGTCTCACTATGACACAGTCGTAATTGGTGCCGGTAACGCTGGTTTAATGGCAGCCACTCGTTTGCAACGTGAGGGTTCAAAAACCTTGTTGTTAGAGAGGCATAATGTCCCTGGAGGTTGTGCTACATCTTTTGTCCGAGGGGATTTTGAATTTGAAGTTGCCCTCCACCAACTCAGTGGTGTCGGAACAGAATCCAATCCTTTCATCATGCGCCGGGTTTTTGAAGAACTTGGTGTTTTAGATAAAATCGAACTTGTACAAGAACAAGAACTCTATCGGATTATCATTCCAGGAAAGTTGGATGTTACTTTGCCGGCTGATTGGATTGAACTGCAGGATCATCTTAAAAGTCTATTTCCTGAAGAAGGGGAATCCATCGAACGTTTTTTTACGCTTAGCGAAGCTGTAGTCAACGAGTATTATTTTGTTTTGCCTAGGGTAAGGTTATCGAATGATGAAGAAAAAATTAGAACCAAATGTCCGAATTTTTCAGCATACGGCCTTCGTTCCACAACTGATGTTTTGAATGAATTTTTTTCTAATGAGGACTTAATTAATGTAATCACACCTTATTGGAGTTATGTTGGTATTCCCACTACAGATTTGGTTTTTGCAGAATTTATCGGTATGTTATATTTTTATTGCGTGTACAAACCTTGGCATATCAAAGGTGGGTCTCAAATGCTTTCTAGTTCTCTTCTTTCCTCTTTTGAGGAAGCAGGTGGAGAAGTAAGATTCCATTGTGCGGCAGAAAAAATTCTCACCGAAAATGGAGCTGTCCGTGGTGTTCTTCTCGAAACAGGAGAAATGGTAACCTGTGAAGCTGTTGTATCGAACGCCAGTCCACTGATCACCTATCATGAGTTATTAGATCTTGAAACTCCACCGCCTTCAATTCTAAAAGATTTTAAGTCTAGACGAATGGGTGTTTCTGCTGTTTGTCTTTATCTGGGTTTAGATTGTTCTCCAGAAGAGTTAGGATTCACTACAGCCTCCACCTTCGTAATGACAACTTCTAATGCAGAAGTGACTGAAGATCGTATGTATACTTTGGAGGCTCCGGACTGGGGGATGGTGACTTGTTATAATTTCATCGATGAGGAACTTGCTCCTAAAGGAAAAGCGGTTGTCACTCTTGTGGCTTTACAATATGGAGAGGCCTGGAAGGATGTTCCACCTGATCAGTATATTTCCACAAAATATGAGTTTGGTGACAAATTGATAGACCTCGTTGAGCAGGCTTATCCTAAAATCAGAAAACACATAGAAAAGGCTGAAGTTGCCACGCCGATGACGATGATGCGTTATTTAAACACTCCGGGAGGTGCCATTTATGGATTCAAACAGACGTTACAAGATGGTTCCCTTATGAGAGAATCAATAGATGCCATTGATGGGCTTTATTCTTCCAGTAGTTGGACAAGTATGGGTGGGTTCCAACCAACTTATTTGAACGGTTATTATACCGCACGTAAAATTATGAAACAACTTCGTCGTAAAACCAAAACTATAGCTTAGGTTCGGTGAGAAGTAATTCATCAATTAGAATAGAACAATGAATCTCTGATTTATAGGAAACAAAGTATGTTAGATAATAATCAAAAATTAGAAACAAATATTTTAAACTCTGTTGTTGGCTTCCCGGAAGCGGTTTTAAAAAAAGTAGAACTAGAAAACAACGGTTCTAATTTTATAGAAGGAAAAGGTTTGGTTCGCGAAACGATTCGTAGTCTTCACCCCAAACGAATTCGTTTGCGTGTTGAGAATATTCGAATTGATACACCATCTACAAAAACCTTAGAAATGGTTTCAGAAGATGGTAAAAATTTACCTCCTTTCCAAGCGGGGCAGTATATTAACTTATTTGTTTCTCTTGCAGGCGTTCTCACTGCAAGACCATATTCAATTTCGTCATCACCCAAAAATCTAAAATCCTATGAGTTAACCATCAAACGCGCAGAAGGTGGATTTGTGAGTCCCTATTTGTTAGATGATGTAAAGGTCGGACAAGAATTTGAATCCACAGGACCTATGGGTTCCTTCCATCATAATCCACTTTTCCATGGTTTGGATTTGGTGTTTCTTGCTGGCGGATCAGGAATTGCTCCTGCAATGAGTATGTTAAAATCGTTTTTGGCATCACAAGAACCATTTCGTTTCCATATCATTTATTCGAATAGTTATGAGAACGATGTGATTTTTATTGATGAACTTCGAAACTTAGCGGCGGCTCATAAAAACTTTGTTTTGACCGAGTTCCTTTCTCGTGAGGTAAGTTCTGAATACAAGGGTTATCGTGGTCGATTGGATTTTGCCACATTGCAAACATTATTATCTGAACCATCATCTAAGATGTACTATGTTTGTGGACCTACTCCTTTCAACGAACATTGTGCTAAACTTTTATCCGAACTTGGTGTCAAATCTGGACGTATTTTAATCGAAAGTAATGGCCCACCACCAAAGCCGGAAAAAATGGATGGTTGGCCGAATTCTCTCCTTCCGACAAAGGAAGTGAATGTCAAAGTTGGAAACCAAAAGCCTTTCAAAGTAAAAGTAGGGGAACCTCTTCTGAACAGTTTGGAACGAAACGGATATTTTACAGAGAATGCATGTCGTTCCGGCGAATGTAGTTTATGTCGTGTGAAATTAAAATCAGGAGAAGTATTCAGTCCCCCAGAAGCCAAAATAAGAAAGTCCGATAAAAAATTTGGTTGGATCCATTCTTGTGTGGCCTTTCCGATCAAGGATGTCGAAATCCAATTATAAACGAAGACAGAAAAATTGGAGCATTGATTGATCCAAAATTTTGTTTTCGTTTTTCACCGACTTTGATAAAAGAGAATAAAAAAATCTTTTATCAAAGTGTGAATGATCACAACCTGACGAAAATCTTAATTAGTATAGAAGTATTTCGTGATACGTTATTTTATTTTTTTTCTATTTTTGTGTTCGCTGGGTTCGTTGTCTGCACAGGAAACAAAGGAAGGGTCTAGTGACACAGATTCTAACGCTGATTCAAAGAAAGGCCCTTACAAGTATATTTCCATCAATCCTGGTGTGACCTTAGAGAGTGTATCCTTGTCCATCCAGGGTAGGAATCGGGACGCACAGATGGTTCAGGATGATCCAGGTCGTGTTTCTTGGTTATTAGATGTTAAGTCCCCTGAAATCCAATTCACAAAATATTTTGGAATGAATTTACTTTTACATAACTCGAGTTTCTACTTAAATCGACAATCGATACCCAAAGTATTTTCAAAAAATCAAACACCTGAGGTTGCTTCTTCAGAGTCTGATTCCGGTTCTAGTAATAATTCTTTAAAACCAGATCGTACAAAGGTAACAGAAGATGTCGATACAAGTATCGAAGGAACCTATTCTATGTTAGTTCCTATATTCTATCTTGGAAACCCTGACACATTTCGTTTTGGTTTAGGTTTTGGCCCTGCTCATGTTAAGTTAAGGGGAAATGTCGATTTTAAGGATGCAGCTTCCAATATGTTAATCGCATATTCAGGACCCAGTCGGGATGCTTTTTTAAACAATTTACGTGGATACCAATTTGTTTCAGGAAATATCAATCCGGAAACAGATCCCACTCTAACCTATCTAATCGCAAATCTTTCAACAGGGAATAATTTAGAATTAGTGGGATATTATTTAGCAAGCCAAGGATTACTTCGTCCTGATTTAACGGCCGTTACAGCCTATGCGAGTGGGAGATTTAATGCGGTAGAAGCTCTTGCCGTGAGTAGTTTGATGAGAAATCAAGTGGGTGTCAATTCTGTAGCAAAGTTTGCCTTTATGATGTATTTGGAGTCACCACCTTTTCTTGGTATGCGAGGGAGAGTATCCTTCGGTGGTCCCATCGTGAAAGAAAATGGATATACTTATGAATTAAGGACATTCCATTTTGCTTTATATATGCCCTTAGAGTTCTAAGTTTCGACATATATTTGATCCAATGAATGTCAAAAAATTTATAGGGATTTCGATATAGATTCACTTTAAAAAAGAACATTACTCGTTAAATTTTTCTTGAGTCAGTCCTCTGTCAGTTGTTATTGACTGGTAGAGGTAATACAAATAATGAAACGGAATCTCGTTTTTTTTCTGGTGGTCATATCTTTATTTACCGGGTCTGTTTATGCACAAGGTAAAGTAGAAGGAAATACAGTTCGATTTAAGGGTGCTTTGTTTTTTGGTGGCCTTCGTCCTGACTTAGAAAAGAGAAATTTTTATAGCGACATTGTTGGTTTGGAATACAACCAAGATTGGCAAAACAACCGTGGGATGTCACTCATCAATGATTTAGGTTTTGATTACTTCCATTCTCTAAATGCCGGTGTTTTAAGTAATGTATTTGTGGGATTACATCTAAACAGGTTCGGTCGTGGTTATGACTGGAATTCTTATTATGCCAGTGGGTTAGGAATCAAAGAAGCAGACTATCGTTTGTTATATTCTGATATCAATCTTGGAATCACACTCACTCCTGTTTCCAATTTTCGAATTTTACCTAAGTATGTAATTCGAAGTATGAGTCAGTCCCTGGACGGAACTTATTTGGGACTAGGTGCACCAAGTTATTATGGACAAGATACAAAAACGACAACGGGAACCTCTGGTTTGATTGGTGTTGGATTTGAATTTGATTTAAACGACCGTGCCACACTTTTTGCTGATTTACTTCTTTTTGGACCTTTCCTCCTCAATTCTTCTGGAACTTATAATTCAGAGCAGTTTAGAATTTATAATGGTGGCGCTATGCTAAATTATGCTAGCGGCGGTTATACGTTCTATTCCGAAAAATTTAGTTTTGGGGCTAGTATCGTAGTCGTACCAAAACTTCGTTTATTTGCTACTTTTGAAAGTGAACGTATGACAGCAAAGTCTAGAAGTCCTATCGCGATTAGTGTCAGCGATAACGGCCTCGATCGAGTAGGAACGTTAATGGAATTTGTTACCGCTACTGCGGAACACAATATCCTCGTTTCGGGTTTAAAATTTGGAGTCACATACGATTTAAATCTGTAAATTTTCTTTAAAATATACTTGCAAATCCGGCGCACCTAGACGTAATGGTAAATACTCCTGGTGATTATGGAGAGAAGGTAATACCCGTTCCCATTCCGAACACGGAAGTCAAGCTTCTCATCGCCGATGGTACTATTGGGTTCGCTCAATGGGAGAGTAGGACATTGCCGGGTTAGTCATTATTGTTTATTAAGGCGTTCACGAAAGTGAGCGCTTTTTTTATTTGTGGACGCTCTGTTTGAGCCGGCTAATGTCCGCGACTATTCGCTAGGCAAACAAAGTTTGCTCCGCGAATGTCGCCTGCTCGCTCCCTATGGGTCGCTGTGCAGGATTGCGGGTTAAACTTTTTCTTTTTTTAAAATAATTAACAAAATCTTACCATTAAGAAAATCACTCTGTGGTTAGATACCATATGTCCGCGACTTTTGGCTACGCTTCGCTGCTACGCCCGCCAAAGTCGCCTGCTCGTTCCCTATGGGTCACTGCGCAGGATTGCGGGTTAAACTTTTTCCTTTTTTTAAAATAATTAACACAACTTTTTTTTCTAGAAATATCAATCTACGGCTAGTAACCAATTGTTCGCGAAATGGGTGAGGCTTTGTAAGAAGCTCTCCCTGAAGGTAAGTTTACCTTAAAGAATTTGTCGCATAGCCTTCTACATAGAAACATTTAACGAAAAAATAGGCATAACTTCAGCCCTGAACAAAAACAGTAGTTCATTGTAAAAAATACAGTTTAATGATAAGCATTCGAGGGATTAAAACATTATGAAAAATTTATTAACGATATTTTCCCTTATAATATTTAGTTTTTCATGTGGATTGACAGATGAACTATTTGATGAAGATACAAATAGCAACAAATATGTTGGATATGCCCTCCATGAATACTTACTTTCAACATCTGCTCGATGTCCTACTGTCAATTTGACTATAGACAAAGGGGTAAACTATCCACTAACACTATCTACAGATAGTTCTTTCATATTCAATATTTCTTCGACGGACAACCTTCCTCCCCCAAATCAAAACAGGGAATACTTCCTAGTCGTAACGAAGGATGCAAGCACTAATGTTGAGTTTTCAACCTGACGATTATGTGATGTCAATAATAGGGGGCCTTCTATCACATCACCAGAAACAACGACACCAACAGAATTGAAATATAGGCTTGAAATGAATGATGTACGTTCACTTAAAAATGCATTTTACCTAAAATTGATTTCAGGAAATGCATCTATTTCGATTCGTCAGGAGTAATGATTAAGGATTTAAAAATAACTTTCCTTCTCGATTCTTTGCAGTTATCGCTTGCAGTTTTTTCGAGATGACTCTGTCATTGAAGCCAGATGGAAAATCTGATTCCTAGTGAAGTTTACTCTTCTCTCATCCTACAATACCTCTACGATGCGGTGATTGTTACGGATTTGGAATTTCGGATCACCAGCTGGAATCTAGCAGCTGAAAGAATTTATGGATTTACTGCCGAGGAGGTCATTGGTAATTCCGCTCTCCAAATTTTAAAAACAGACGATAATGACCTTACAAGGGAAAGTCGTATTTCCGAATTACAAACAAAAGGCATATGGCAAGGTGAAATATTCCAATATGATAAAGGATCTAAAAAAATAAGAATCCGTTCTGCCGTAAGTTTTCTCAAAGACAAGTCAGGCCAAACCATCGGCGTGATCGCCATCAACCGAGACATTACCGAAGAAAACAAAACTCAAGAAGAACTCGCAGATAGTGAAGAACGATTTAAAATGAGTTTTGATAACGCAGGGATTGGAGTATGTTTTTTAGATCTAAACGGAAAATTCATTAAGGTAAATAAAAAACTAGAATCCATGTTAGGTTATAGTGAGTCCGAACTCATTGGCAGAAAATCAAATGAGTTTTCTTATGAAGAAGACAAACTATTGTTTGATTCCTTTCGTGATGCTGCCTTAGGCGGTGTCAAAGAAAGTATTATCTATGAAAAAAGATTTTTTTCAAAAGATGAAAATATCGTTTGGGTAGAAATTTCAAATACTCTTTTAAAAGATCGTAATGGGAATCCATCTTATTTTGTGGTTCATTTAAACAATATTACTGATAGAAAAAATGCCGAGTTTCATTTGCTCAACGCTAAAAAGGATGCCGAGAGAGCCAACGAAGCAAAATCAGAGTTTGTCGCCAATATGAGTCATGAAATCAGAACCCCTCTCAATGGAGTGATTGGTTTTAATGAATTATTGCTCACTACAAACTTAGATCCTGACCAAAAAGAATATGTTAGAAACGCAATCAGTAGCGCCCACGGTCTTCTCGGAATCATCAATGATGTTTTAGATATATCCAAAATTGAGGCCGGAAAACTCGTGCTCAACGAAGCCACATCTAATTTAAAACAAATCATAAGTGATTCCTTAGGTGTGCTGAAATGGAAGGCGAATGAAAAAGGAATCTACTTACGACTCGAAGTAGATTCAAATGTTCCTGAAATTATTTATATAGATGCAACAAGACTTCGGCAAATTTTAATCAACTTACTCGGAAATGCGGTAAAATTCACAGAAGAAGGTGGAGTCATACTCAAAGTAATTGCAACACCTGCTTCCGATCAAAAAACAAAATTAGAATTTAGCATTACCGATACGGGAATTGGAATCCCAGAGGAACATAAATCACATCTATTCCAATCGTTTTGGCAAGGAGAGTCAAATTCAAAACGTCGTTACGGCGGAACCGGCCTTGGTCTTAGGATCACAAAATCTTTGTTAGATTTGATGGGAGGAAATATTGAAGTTCATTCTGAACCTGGACTTGGAACCGAATTCCGATTTGTAATTGAATGTAATTCTGCCGATCAAACAGCAGGCCAACTTTCCCAAGATTCAAACGATTACCAAAAGGAATTGGTTGCTCAGTTTGACCAATCGACTTTAAATCATATTTCGCCAAATATTTTGTTAGTGGAAGATAATGAAATGAATCGCAACCTCCTAAAGAGGATGATTCAAAAATACATTCCAAACGCTAAGATCAAAGAAGCCGTGGATGGATTAGAAGCAGTTCGTTTTTTTCATGAATCGACTCCCGATTTAGTATTTATGGATGTTCAGATGCCCAATATGGATGGGTTGGAAGCGGCGACTGAAATTCGGAAACAACCTAGAGGGATTTCCGTTCCCATCATTGCCCTTACCGCAGGTGCTTTATACGAGGAACGTAAAAAATGTTTTGATGTAGGAATGGATCAGTTTTTGACCAAACCGATCGATATTTTAGCTCTCAATCAAATTCTATTTCATTATTTGAACCATTAATCTTTCGAATAGAGTAGCAAAAACTAATCCAATCGGCCATTTTGTCCAAAATGAGACGATTTCCTTTTTTAGCTTATCTTGGTCCAGGCCTTCTTTATGCGGGAGCTGCCGTTGGTGTTTCCCATCTTGTGCAATCGACTCGGGCAGGGGCCGTTTACGGATACGGTTTACTCTTTGTCGTACTTTTTGCCAATCTGATCAAATATCCTTTTTTTGTTGTCGGCACTAAATACACCATTATTACCGGGAAATCGTTGTTAGATGGTTACGAAGCACTTGGTCGTTTGCCTGTATGGATATTTTTCTTCATTTCGGTTGGAACCATGTGTATCATTGTAGCTACGGTTACACTTGTCACTTCTGGATTATTTTCCAATCTCCTTGGCATTTCCATGGAACCATGGTTGCTTTGTGCGATCATTTTAATTTTTTGTTTCCTCTTACTTGCGATTGGTAAGTTTGCAGCTCTAGACGGACTCATGAAATGGATCGTAGTTTTGCTGACTGTGTCTACCATAGTAGCCATGGTTCTTTCCTTTTATGCAGGAATTCCCAAATTAGAAACTGCTGGAAAAACCTTTTCTATTGGAGATTTAGGGGATGTTGCTTTTCTCATTGCCCTTATGGGTTGGATGCCCATCCCGATCGAAGCTGCTGTTTGGCAATCGGATTGGACACTCGCGAAAAAAACTCCAGATGGGAAACTCCCTCCTATGAAGTATGCGATGATCGATTTTAATATCGGTTATATTGGAACTACTTTGCTTGCGGTTTGTTTTTTGGCTTTAGGTGCCAATATGATGTACAATACAGGAGCCGAGTTTTCTTCTCAGGCAGTTAGTTTCGCCTCTGAACTTGTTAGGCTTTATACTTCTGCCATTGGCTCTTGGTCCTATCCCATCATTCTCATTGCTGCTTTTTTTACTATGTTTTCAACCACTCTTACTTGTTTTGATGCTTACCCTCGCGTGGTATCCAATGCAAGTCGTCGTTTGTTCAAACCATTAGAAAAAATTCCTACTGAAAAACTATATTGGTACTGGATCATTCTTGTGGGAGTGGGATCCATTTTGATTTTATTATTTTTTAGAACCAATATGAAAAGTTTGGTGGATTTTGCGACTACAGTATCTTTTTTAAATGCACCGGTTCTTGCACTCATCCATCATTTGATTTTATTTGGAAAAGAAATTCCGAGAGAACAACGACCTAAACCTTGGATGAATTTACTTTCTTGGTTTGGTATTTTGTTTCTTTTTGGATTTTCTATCTATTATATCAATATAACCTTTTTCTAACGTATGGAGAGAGAAAAATCACACTCCCTTTTTTTCTCTCTTTCTCCACTATTCTATCTCATCCTTACGATTCTTTTTTTTCGCTTTGTTTGGGTAGTCACTTATCCGCATCCCGCGGCTTTATTTGTTTCGGGGGTAATTTCTTTTTTACAGAGAAGGAATAGAAAGTTTGTATTTCTAAAGTCTTCTTTTCGTAAAAATTTTGTTTCGGTCCTTCCTGCCATGGAGATTCTTTTTTTTGTAGGGATGCTCATTGCTTCTTGGGCATATTCTGGAGTTCTCTCCACCATGATCCAAATTGGAATTTTATTTTTACAACCAGACTATTTTTTACCTTCGCTTGCTATTGTGTCTGCGATTGCAGCAATGGTTTCTGGTTCTTCCTGGACCACTGCAGGTACGTTAGGTGTGGCTCTTATGGGTGTGGCAGAGGTAATTTCATTTCCACAAACCATGGCCGCCGGTGCCATTGTGAGTGGATGTTATTTTGGTGATAAACTTTCTCCACTTTCTGATACAACCAACCTTGCCTCTAGTTTGACCCATGTTCCCATTTGGAAACATATCCGGCATATGTTAAAAACAACTTGTATCAGTTTTGGAATTGCCCTTTTAGGATATTATTTTTTAAACCTTTATATTTGGGATTCTACGCAAACAACAAAGATCACCTTGCAGTCCGAATCTTTTGGTGATATCTCTTTATCTGGTGTTTCTTGGTTCAAACTCATTCCCGTTGTTCTTGTTTTTGGTTCTTCCCTTTTTCGAATGCACATTCGTCTTTCTTTGTTACTTGGGATTATTTCTTCCATTGTATTGAATTTAACCGAATTTGGATTTCCTTGGGAAATTGGGAAAACTTTGGTCTATGGATTTGAGTCTCGTTCAGGAAATGAAGTTTTTGATCGGTTTTTGAATGGTGGTGGAGTCGTTGCCATTTTACCTACAGAAATTTTGATCCTCGCAGCAGTTTGGTTTGGCGCTGTTGTAGAAGGATATGGGTATTTGAACGAAATTTTGATTCAAATTAAAATTTGGGCAAAGGATCGGTGGGATATTTTACTTTCTACTATGGGAACCTCTTTTCTTTTGAATTTGGTCACAGCAGACCAGTATTTATCCTTAGTGATCCCGGCACGTGCTTTTAGAAGCCTTGCGGAAGAAAAAGGAATCCCCGAAAAAGACATCTCACGTTCCTTAGAAGATTCGGGAACCATCACATCTCCCCTCATTCCTTGGAACAGCTGCGGGGCGTTTATGTCTACTTCCCTTGGTGTATCGGTATTCTCTTTTTTTCCGTTTGTATTTTTTAATCTAATCCATGTTTTGTTGGCCTTATCACTCTTGTTTGTTGCAAAAAATAAATCTAAAAGTTCATAGTTAAACAGAACAGGTTCACATATAAGTAAATCGATTCTAACTATAACAAATATTACAGTATCTTTTGTTTCTGGATGATTTATACATTCCATCCATGTTACCAAAAATACTAGATGAAAAAATTCTCCCTCTCATTCAGGAAGCTAGAAATAGTAACGATCCTAACAGTTTGAAAGAAATGTTGCCCATTTGGATGGTGGATCGGTTGGCCAAAAAAAGAAAAATTACGGATGATGAGAGTTCCGAGATGGTTCTAGTCATTTTGGAAGTTTTTCCTAAGATGTGGATCCTTAGTTTAAACTACCACATAACGAATGTTCTTGGATTTTTTGTAACCTATGCCTTCAATCAATATAGAAATCGTTTTCGTCACGGACAAATTCCGGAATCAGGAGAACTCTATTTACAATTATGGAACTATGATTCACCTGCAAACGAGGAAATTCCGAAAGAACTTTTGGAAGAAACGAGTCCTCTCAAATCAGAATTGGAAAAATTACCAACAGTGACTGCATTAGTTTTGTCCTTACAGTTTGACCTGCCAATGAAACAAAATTTAAAACAACTCCTTCTCTGGAAGTTACGCGAAACGGGCCAAGATATTGACGATTTCTATCGAGAATGGGATGAAAAACGATTTCAGCAACGCCAACTTTTATCCCGGCTTTCTGGTATGATTACTCGGTATACTAGAAAGTTATATGAGACAACGGATCCGAATCGACGGAAGTGGTATCTCAAACAAAAGAAACTCTGGATTTCTCGTAGGTCTCGGGCCATCGATCGGAGTTTTTTTTCGGAACGTGAAATCGCAAAAGCATTAGGCATTTCCAGAAAGGCCGTTCGCAATCATTTGTCACAGGGAAAACATGAACTTCGTAAGGTCGGCAAAGATTTATTGCACTATGCATAAAAATTTGCTTTACATTCAGCAAAATCGAAGGATGTTAATGGCAACACCACCTTCCGAAGGGTTATGAAAATCAAAGTTACTAGTAAAAACGACGTGCACATCATTAAAATTGAAGGTGCCATCAAAGCCGGAAATGAGTTCGAGCTATCTGAAAAGATTGAACAGTACATCAAAAAAGGCCAAGTCCCTAAATTTATCATTGATTTGAAAAAGGTTCCCTTCATCAACTCAGCTGGTTTAGGAACTTTTCTCAATATCTATAAACATATTGATGGCCTGAATGGTAGACTTGTATTTGCGAACTTAAATTCCGATATCGAGAACCTCATGGAAATCACAAAGCTTTCCAGCGTTTTCGAGATCTATAAAACTCTGGAAGAGGCTGAAGACTCCTTCGAATATTAATCGCACGAGGCGATTCTAAAAATGAATCCAATCCTGAAGGTAAGTTTAGGAATCGCCAAAACAAAAACCTTTCGTGGACTTCTTGTCCTCTTCCTCCTCTATAAATCTGTTTTTAATGCCTTCACCGCTGACCTAATCGTACCTAAATTAGTTTCTCATTTTACGGCAGGAAGGATGGAGGGGAGTTTTGGAACTTTTTCTCTTTTTTTTGGGATCGAAATCAATGACTTTCGAATCTACCCAGGGGCTCCTTTTGATCAAATTCCCCTGGCGGAAGCAAAACAAATTCGTCTTCGTTACAATCTTCCTCTACTCCTTCTAGGAAAGATCAAAATTTCAGAGATTGGTCTTACAGGAGCAAAAATTCAAATCGAAGAAAGTTTAGGGAAGTGGAACTTTGCGGCTCTGACCAAACCTTCCTCGAAACCAAAAGAACCAGAACCTATCCCGGAAGAAAAACCACCACTCACTGAAATCAACACCTATCTGCCGTTACAGGCAAGTGCTTATATTCACCTTAATTCAGTAAACTTCCAATTAAAAAGCGATACTGGACCACTCCATTTTTTTTCCATCCAAGATTTATCATTAGAAACGGAACTGGAGACCAACCGGTTTACATCCATTCCACTGGATCTATCCGCAGTAAACCAAATAGATCATGTCCTAGTTTCTCTCAATTCAGCTGGTCCTATCCCTTTGGATTTAGATTCCAAAGACTTACGTTTGCAACAAACCATTCCTATGTCCTTACGATTTGAATGGGATAGAACTGTGTCTCCAGAGATGTTTCTTTTTACCACTGACATTGGTAAAGATGATATCCTTTTGGAGGTAAAAGGAAAACCAGTTCAATTGGGCTTACGCCTGTTATCTGACATTCACTATGACACCAAGTTAGACAAAATTGGCATCAACCAATTTGATTTAAGAGTCCTCGGGCAGTCTTGGTTGAGTTTGAATGGTTCCATTTTTGAACTTTCGAGCGAAAAACCTAAAGTAGACATCGTAGTTGAAAAGTCAGAGATGAAGCTCACTTCTCTCCAAAGATCACTGAACCAACTCCAAGGGATTGTTCCAGAAATGAAGTTGTCTGGAGACTTCTCATTAGAAGGAACTGGCATTCATGGGAACTTCGAAAATGCAGAGGCCAAACTAAAAGTAAAAGCATCGCAATTGTATTTGAAGATGGGAAAATCAAGAGCACATTCCATTCCTTCGGCACTCATTGATCTTTCTTCTGAATTAAGTCTCGGTGATACAAAAACACTAACGGCAGAAAAACCAATTCCTTATCTTAAATCTTTAAAGATTACGCCATCACATTTGGAATATAATGGTGCTTCTCTAACATTCCAAGGGGAGTATTTAGAAACCAAGGGATTGGACTTTCATGTAAACATAGATAAATTCCAGTTAGGTGACTATGTTTCTGGACTTGGTGGAAAGTTACAGATGAATTTAGGAGTTTTAGGGGAATCTTTCGCTTCTTTGAATATTCATACCAATGCAAAAATTGATGGATTCCGTTATCAATTGGATCGTTCCAGGTCTCCTTCTTCATTGCTTGGGCTTTCTTTAGATTCTGTTTTATTCTTTGATCGTCCCTTTGGTCTTTCCGAAATCAAAATTTCTAATTTAAAGTTAGATCAAAAAACTATGACCGGCAATAGAGCTTTGGAGTTGGATTTAAAGGGAGATTTGCGACCAGGTGCCAATCTATCTGCCAACTTGCAACCGTTAAGTTTAAATGTTTACACTCCAAACCTTCTCTTGGTATTACCCTTGGTTCTAAAAGAAAAGATTTCACCAATCCAAAATCTTTTAGGGAACCAACCCAAGTTAAAATTAAATGCTAAGTATCTAACATCTGGTAGTTCCAAACAAATCAAAGCAGACTTGGGTGCGGAACTTCCGGGATTGGAAATCAAAGACCTAAAATTAGCAGCCGATTTATCTTTATCTGGTGCAAATACTGATGAAATCCTCATTCGAACTTTGAAGATGAATGCTTTCGGGGGGATACTCCATCTGTCGACCAATGGTAAGTTGGCAAAAACGGGAAAACCAAAACCACCACTCGGACCATATTTTGGTAATTTAGATTTAGAGTTTGGTCTTACATCTACCACCAAACAATACTTAGCTAAAGGTCTCAGTTTTCAAGGTGATATGGGTCTAAACTTAAAGATTCGGGACTATGATATTGGTGGTGAGTTTCATTCCAAGGTCCCTTTGGTATCGTATAACAATCAAAAATGCCCAGGGGAACAATGCCAGGCTTACCTTTTAGAAGAAGTAGTAGCAAAAATTCCTATCCAACACAATTTAGCCAGCGGCCATGAAGATAGTTTGATCGTAGGTGATAAATCAATATTTATAAAAAATTACGGCCGAAACCAGCCACCCAACCTAAGCATTGGGCAGGTGCTTGGAACCCATCCAAGTATCCCCAATTTACCTTTTGAATATGTTAAAAAACAAAAAGATACACCAGGACTGACTGCATTTATCGAGTATAAAGAAAATTATGCTAATATTGAATCCTTACGTTCTTATTCATTGGATGGATTGGTTTTAGGAAAAAACTTAGTTTTTAATTTGGGAAGTTTAGATCCAAAATCAATGGAGTTTCGTGGCAATTTTCTCATCCGAGATATTGATTTGAAACAACTTATGGCTCCAAAGGTCCGGGATAAAATTGATGATGGGAAATTGAAAGCTGATCTTAATATTTCAGTTAGAGATTTGAGTGAACCTGTTGCCAATTTGGATTTGTTTTTTTCTATCTTTCAGATCGGCCGCGATTTTGGGAAAAGTGCGTTAAACGTTATTTCTCCACAAAACTTTCTTATCGATCGTATTACGGACAGTTATTCGATTAATAAAATCGATGTATCCCTTTCTAAGGGACTGGTTTATGCAGATGTTTATTTTAACCGATCTTTATTATCTCTGTTTGTCAATCTAGAAGATGGTAAAATTTCTCAACAAAGAATGCCGCTTGCAAATTTCTTGAAACGAGCACAGAGCGAAATCCAAACATACCAAGAGTGAGGTATTTATGAAACGATTGATTTTCATTTTTCTATTTTTAGGATGTAAGTCTATTTGGAATATAAAAGTTCCGCCAATTACCATTACCAACGCACAAACAGCTGCAGAAAAACAAATGGTCGGAGAAGATCGGGAACTTGAGAAAGAAGGCTGGATGATAGCCTCGATTCAGTCTTCTTCCAATGGGAAATCCAATCAAGAAAGATTGGGTTCAGAAGACTCAGATCCAGAAATTAGAGCCCATAGGATCCGATTGAACTATTTGATGCCTGAGTTAAAAAAGTACAAAATGCACGGAATGGTAGGAGAAACACCTCTCGGGTTTGTTAAACTGAATCCACTTGCATCGGGATTACCCACTTATAATCAATATGATCTTCCTGCAAAACGGAAACGTGTGGAGGATGTAATTGTTTTTTTAAATGAATCGAGAAAAATTATTTGGGAAAAGGAAGTTTCCAACCAGAAGAAAAAAGGTAAAAAAGAAGAGGAGCTTGTAAAATACAAACAATCCTTAGTTGATGAATACTATAAATCCGTTTCTGCTGGAGAGTATTTTGAAACAAATACCGGAAGATGGGAGAAGTTCCAATGAAACCTATGATACGGTTTCCATTTTTACTGGTTTTATGTTGCTCCTTTTTTTTCTCTAGTTGTGTATTGTTTCAAAAAAATGTTAAGATGACGAATGTCGACTTTGACTATTCGGCCATTTCAAAAAATTATTTTTCTCCTACACAATCAAAACCATTCCCTTTAACGGTGCAACGAGGGAATAATTTATACAGTTCAACTACGAAAGATGGCAGATATTTATTTTATGCTACCGATCAAAAAGGTAATTTCGATATTTGGTTTCGCGATTTACAAAGTTCTGTTGTGGTTCCCGTAACCAATCACCCATTTTCTGAAACAAAACCTTCGATTTCACCTAACGGAAAGTATTTGGTTTTTGTTTCAGAAGAATTCGATTCTGAGGGAGATTTGATTCTTTTGCCGATGGACACAGAGGAGTGGACTCGCGAATTATTGAAAGGGAATCGTTATATTGATGATAGTTTTATCAACCTAACAAACAAACCAGACAAAAAAGGAGAATACACAAAAGGGATCATTGATACGGATCCAGTGTGGTCTCCCGATGGGAATACAATCTATTTTATATCAGATCGATTCACTCCTGGTTTACCCAATCTTTGTGAGATGAAATTGGAGAATCCCAACCAAATCACTGCAGTCACTTCAAAAGGTGCTACTTCACCTTATGTTTCTTCTGATGGAAACTTTATTTATTTTATCTCTTATTTTGAAGATCCTAAAGGTGAAGTTTATCATATTAACTTAAAAACTTCCGAGATCCAAAGGATTACAAAAAACGATTATTTAGATTTTTCTCCTACCGTGGATTCCAAATCAAAAAATTTATATTATGCTTCGATTCGGAAGGATACTAATAAAAACGGGAAATTAGATGAACGAGATCATAGTATCCTTGTGATGATGAACTTAACAACAGGTGAAGAGCGAATTTTATCTTCTGGAGAAACTTCCAACTTCGATGTCCGTTATTCCAATTTTAATGGAGGTTCTATTCTTTTTTCTGCTTCTTATTTTAACGCTATCAATATCTATTTTATCCCTGAAAACGGTGCCATTCCCAAACAAACAAAAATTCGGGAACAATACCAATATGCTAAAACATTTTCCAGTGGGCAAAGTTTAGAATCATATTTTTTAGCTTTAGATTCGGTAGAGTTATTTTATTCGGATGATCCGTTGTTCCCTGTTTATTCAGCAAGAGTGGCTATATTAAAATACCTATCTCTCATTAGAGTGGGAAAACGTGAAGAGGCAAGGTTGTTTTTGGAAACTTACCGTCATAAGGTTGGGGTAGAGAAAAATTTATTTGCATTAACTTTAGTTAAATGGCAAGAAGCAAAGCAAACAGGAAAAAAGTTTGATTTTCTTTCGGAAATACATGCCCATCCTTCTCTCGAGTGGACAAAGGATGCAGAGGCCATGTTGTATCATTTGTATGCAGATGAATTGGAAGCTGAAAAAAAAATAACTCCTGCTTTTGAGTCTTTGAAGTTCGTTTATGATAAATTTCCAGATTATCATCAAATTGATGAAATCAAGCGACGATTAGGTGGGTATGAGTTTAAGCCAAATTCCATGGTATTGTCAAAGTTGTACCAAGAAATGATTTTAGGATGGGAGAAGGAAAAAACTCGTTATTTGTCTAGTCCTTCGGTTCCTTTCTCGAATGATCAAAAAAGAGATCTTCGTTATCTTTTAGAAGATGTAGTCCAAAAAATTTCAGAAAATAGAAATAGTGAATCATTAACCTCTTATGTGAATTCATTGTTACTTGATCCGGAAGTGAACCAAATCCCACAATATGTAATCACTTTAAAGTATTTAAAAGCAAAAGCATTGTCTGATGTTCGTAAGTTTAACGAGTCGAATGAAGTTTTGGATTCGATCATTCCCATCCCAATTCAAATTGATTTGGAACCACCGGGGAAACAATCTGTTTTTGAAATACCAGCTTATATTGCTGCGTATAAGAGTCCTATTTTGTTGCGAGCCAATTTACTCAAATACTATAACCAAAAAGCAACGGGTAATACTTCGGATGCTCTACGTAACTTAAAAATATACTTAGAATTTTATGATCCTATATTAGGTGTGGATTTAGGGGCCGAAGACATCCAAAGTGCCTTTTTTTATTTTGAAAATAAAGCTGTAGAGTTTGAGAGGATAGGTGATTTACTTCAGTCTTCCTTTCATTATTTTTTCAATAATCAGAATATGTTTTTAGTAAAAACTAGAAATTTATATTTGGATTCTTTGTACAAAGAATATGCAATCTATTACCAACGGAAGATGGTTGATACAATCTTTCTTTACGGAAAAAAAATTAGAGAAGAAGAAGAAAGGGCCTTATTAAACCAACTCAATATTTTGAGTAAAGATAAGTTGAATGTCGTTGGGAATTTATCTGGTCTTACTTCTCTCGTCACCGACAATGAACTCCTTCGTGGTGTTGTTGATATAAAAGACTTCGAAAAAATTGAAGTATTATCAGAAAAAGCTCTGAGTTGGACAGAGTTGTATTATAAGCAGGCAGTTCCTCGCGCACGACCATATTTGGATCTTGCCACACTATATGGATATTCATATTATTTAATCAATAAATATGTAACATTCGAATCTTATTATTATGCGACTGGAACGATGACAGATGTTCGTAAGGCTGAAATTTTAGAAAATTTCAAAAGGGCTGAGTTGGAACTTCGATGGATCATTTATGCTGATCCCACACATTACGACGCTTATCAATTACTTGGCTGGTTGTATCAGTATGTTGATTTGATCAAAATGCAAAAGAACCCTAAGTCAGGAGAAATTGACTCAGAGGTTTATGAAACACTTTATAAAAAATATTTTCCGGATAAAAATTTAGAAGCAAACATTGAACTATATAACCAAATCCTTGTGTTTTTGGGAGAGGATTATGGAGATCGGAAAGTTGTATCTGATTTAAATCTTAATTTAGGTAATAACTATTTTTTGCTCAGTAATTTTCCTAAAGCAAATGAAAGTTATCGTAAGGTAGAAGATGTATCTTTGTATCTTTCCGTAAAAAACCAATTCGAAGGTTATAAACAAGAAGCAATCTATCGTTTCAATTATGGAAAATCTCTAATTTATCAAGGTCAGTATAAAAAGGCATCCGAACAATTTGCGAAATCAATTGATATCTATTTTAAAAATGAATACTATCAGTCAGTAAATTCTTATGCATCGGAACCAAATTCAATGACTTTGGGACAGTTGAATGCAATACGATCTAAGTTGGCGTTGTTATTTTCCTTAAAAGGGCTCTCTGAATTGGAATTTGGAAATTTTGAAGAAGCCATTGCTTCCTTCCAAACAGGAATTGCTTACAACAAAGATGTAAAGTTTATTAGTCCCGTTAATTTAGCAAATTATCTGGCCATCGCCTTTCAGAAAAGTGGGCGTTTCCGCGATTCCTATCAGATGTTGAATCTTGCAGAACAGGAATATAATTCCAATCGACCATCCTTGTTACAAAGATTTCGTAAATGGACTTTCTGGGATGTAGTTTTTGGACATGATTTGCGGGTGATTGGTGATGGTAGGTTTCCTGGGGAGTTTCCTAACGATTTCAAATACCTTCTAACGCTTGGTATACGAATTGAGAATCATATTGAACAGGAAGAGTATTCTGCCGCTTTATCTGAGATCAAAACAAGAAACGAACTCATTGCCTCTAAAGATCTAGATAATACGATTATCGGAAAAAATATTTTGGCTAAGTCAAGGCAAGTGGAAGCACAGATTTACCAAAGAAGTCAGTTGCAATTGGAAGCTGTTCAACATTACAATGAATTGGCGGAACTTCTTTTTGAAAATCCTTCAAATAAAGGTTTTGAGAAATTGTTTCAGAACTATGCACATTCTGTTTTCTCCTTACAGGAATCTGCAGAATTTAATTTGGATACAAAAGAGAACTTATTAAATCAATTTTTAAAAAACCTAAATCTATGGAAAGATAGGAACCTATCAAATTGTCTTGAAAAAAAAGAAATTTGTGAAAATGAATTTAGAGTAAATAATCCAAAATTTGACATTGTTTACGGAACCAGTCTCTACTATTCTTCTCTACTTTTGGAAGAACAAGGAAAAGATTTCCAACAAACACTAGCAAAGGTTGTCGAATTGTTAGAAAACCCAGGTCTTGTTGATCCACGCGCTGTTGGGTTGTCAACGGATCCCATATCAAGGCAAATGCGAGTGCGTATGGGTTTGAACTTATATTCCGTTTATATGAAGTTAGGTGACTTCCCAATGGCTGAAAAAAAATGGAAGGAAACCTCCGAACTTGCCTATGAGTTTCGCCTGGATGAAGAAATGTTTTGGGCAAATGCACAAAGATTCAAATGGGAAAAATCTCGGTCATTGTCCCAAAATAATTCAAATTATCTGAGTTATGGAAAGGAAGCGATCCAAACCTACCAGAATAACTTATCAGTACGACTTTTTTCTCCCAAACATCGTTTGATTAATTTTTTAGAATCTTATTCGGAAGCAGAATTAAATTCTCTTGAACTAAAAGGACTTGTAAATCATTGGGAGAACTTTAGAAGTCTTGAATTGTTTCGGGATTTGGTTTCCGCACAATTTGAATTTGAAGATTCTAAGTTGAATCTATATTACCAAGATTTAGTGAAATGGGTGAAAGCTTACCGTAAACTTACTTTTTCCATCACGGATAAAACTTTAAAACGTGAATCGGTCACGAGTATACTGAAACAACAAACAAATGAAATCCAGAATTTAGATGGGATTTTGAATAAACTAAAAGAAGTTTCCCCCGAAAGGTCTGCGTTTTTAGAACCGAAACGACAGGCTCTGGAACAATTTTCAAATGGTTGGATTGGTTTATACCCAACAAACCAATCATTTTATTTTTTATATATCTCTCAAGGGAAACTAAAAAAAGAAATCTGTGAACCAACCACCGAGATCCATTTATGTTTACCAAAATTGACTGATCAAACTCCGACCTTACAAATTCTTGGAACAAGAGCTAATGGAAATTTGGTGAAGTCTGTAATTGGTGGTTACAGGAACTCAGATATATTCCCTACACTTATTTTTGATAGAACTCACAGTGGATTATTTTCTGAACGAAATGAACGCAGACTTAAATGGGTGACTGTATATGGTGATTTAGATAAAAAGGAAAAAAGTTCCAATCTTCGTCACTTACCAACGGGTAACTTGGGTATCTATCTCTATGATACAGACTATTTGGTAACAAATCGTTCGATCGACAAACAAACAAGTTTATTTGGTGATGAGAAGTCTCAGATTTTACCACTCCGTGAAATTTTTCAAGGGAATGGATCCGAAATTTCTGTCATTGGTTTAAATGAATCTAATTTTAATACCAGCAAACAATGGAATCTTTTAGGCAAAGTATATGAAGTTTTGCGTTCTAAGCGAATTCAAAATATAGTTTCCTATCCATTAAATGCGAATGTAGATAACGCTTCGTTAAAACTAAGTCAGTTTGCAAAAGATAAAGATCGTTTGCTGATTGGAAATTGGAAAGAATATTCTATTTCTAAAGATGGGCTTGGTAAAAAAGCTAATGAATTGATTGAGTCTGGTTTTCTTAAAGAAAAGTCCAAAGATTTTGTAGATGCTTACGAGAGTTATTATACAGCGTCTACTCTTTTAGAGGATGATGATTCTTACTTGCCTAGTTTGGAATTAAAGTTGGCAAAATTAAAGACAGAAATTTTTCCAAATGTTCCAAGAAGGTCTATTTTTCAGCCGCTTTGGACAAAATATGCCAATTCGAATTTTCAAAACCAAGTTCGTTATGAATACCTTGTTTCTTGTTTGTCCTCGAAGGATAAGGAAGAATGTAAATACAACTCTTCCGATTTTATCGGAGAGGAGAAAGATTCCTATTTGGGTGCCTTGGAGTTTTACCTCCAACTCCGGAGCGGAAAAGTTGGCAACTTAAACGCTAAAAATGAACTTAGATCTAAAACAGAAACTAAAGAAGATCCTTTTTTGCAAGCCTATCGTTTGGGAACTTTATACATCCAAAATTATATGTTTTACGAAGCAGAATCGGAAACGAATAAACTCGCCAAACTTGCTAAAACACCGAAAGAGAAAACAGTTGTAAAAAATCGATTTTTGGAATTGTATTTTCACAAAGGATTTTTGTTAGGTGATAAAGATATTTATTTAACACCTCTAACATCCACCTCTGCTTATAACTACGGATTTAAAAAAGATTGGAAAAACTTTGATGAAAAAGTTCTGTCTCGGGATTTTACAAAGTTTGGATACGCAGATTCCATTTACGACTCTTACCGGTTACGATTGTATGCGGCATGGAAAGAACAAATCCAAACAGGTTATTTTGAGCCAATGTCGTTAACACCTGAATATTTAACCAGCGGCGAGTCAGTCATTACTAAACTTTCCCATCTGAATAAAACTTTGTTATATCATTTACTTTTGACTTCGATTCCATTCCAAAAAAATCAGGAAGTAAATTCTTTGATTGAACTTTTGGTAACAGAAGAACTAAAAGAAGGCAGAAATTATAGGGCTTTATTTTTCCGTTTGGAGTTAGCTAAGGCTTTGTTGCTTCGTGGCGAATCAGAGATGGCAGACTCTTTGGTTTCTAAAATCCAAACGATGGATAAGAACTTAGGCGGGGGAAATCGATTTTGGCAAGAAAGATGGGACGATTTTAAGTGGAAACAGGAGTTTCTTAAAAACCAAACCTCTAATTCTTCACATTCGAATCCTTTTTTGAAATTGTTTCAAATGGCGAAATCCAAAAAACCAGAAGAATATATTTCTCTATTAAATGAGTTTAACAAAAAAAATCGAGGGGAGTATTTAAGCCCTGAACTAAAAGAGGAATATGAATTTTTATTCCATTTCCTTTTGCAACAAAGTTTGGAAAAAAACAGTTCTGAAAGTTTTTTTGATTTAGCTGTGGCTCGGGAAATCTTTCGTTTTACCTCTGAACGTTTTTCTAATACTGAAATGTATGTTAAACACCTCCCGAACTTCGAAGTTTATTCAGAAAGATTAAAAAAGAAGATGGTCGGTAAACAAGAGTTCCATGGTCTATTTGATCTGGGTAAAAAAACATACCTTTTAAGTTTTGCTTCTGGAAAATCTCTCGGTCGGGAGATGTTTGCAGATAACAAATCGATTTATAGAGAATCCGTTCGTTATTTCCGATCGGCTGAATCGGGTAACCAAGAAGTGATTTTAAGAGAATCACTTGCCGACAAATACAGAACTAGTTTGCGATTGAACAAATCGAATCGTCACTATATCTATAGTGCTGGAATCCATTCTGTTGTTCCTATGGTTTTACCAGACACGGAATATTATGGGGTCTCGTCTGTATCAGATTTTCTCTCCAACCCATCGATCAAGTTTAGTTCAATTGCTCCCAAAAAACCAGATGTTTCCGTGGTTGGTTGGAAGTCTTCTTTAGAGAATGAAATTAATGCCGGACTTCTTGTTTGGGAAACCACCGGAAAAAAAGAGGGCTTCTCTCCATATAGCGTTAATTATGCGGAAATTGGCTGGTGCCAAAACGATTGTCTGTGTATCGGAGATAGACCTTTATTGGATGGATCTGCAAAGGTCGATACTTTGACTACTTTATATGCAAACCAAAAAATAGGAACATCGGCGCAGTATACAAATGATTTTAGTGGAGTGGCATATTACCTGGGCCGGGAAAATTCTGGACTTTTTGTTTTACATTCGGGAATCCAACCGGGTGTTCACAATTTGTTCTTTTTGAAACAGTTTTTGTTAGCTAGTGATTTGCCAAAACCATTACATGTTCGTTTGGTGGAAGGAAAAGAAGCGGCTAGAAACTCGGCAATTGATGACCGCTTTTGGATTGGTTATAAACTTTATACCTCAGCCTTGATTGAGGACTAAGGTTTTTTGTTTAAGAACTGTTCTCTCGATTCTGGCGGTAGATCAAAGAGGTTTTTTACCAGTTTATGAAATTCGGGAAAGTTATTTCCCGATTGGATAAATAAAGATTCAAAACTAAATTCTCCAGAATGGTAACGAATGGCTCCAAGAAAGTCTTCGTTATTCCATTCTCTGGATAAAAATTCTTTGGATTTTTCTTCTGGTACAAGTTTTTTTTGGATCACTTCTTCTTTGAAATTTTTGATGATGTTTTGTTTTTGGATCTGTTTGTTTTTTATATCCAAGTTAGAAGCGTATAAGTGTTTTAATTCTTCCGCATACTTTTTCAAAAGGTTTAAGGTTACTTCTCTCCGATTTTTTTCTTTTTTAAACTTTTGTAAGTGGGGACTGGATTCTCCTTCTTTTTTTGTGTAATAAATTTCTACACCTTTTTCTTCCACATAACTTGCATAAGATTCATTCAGCGTAGAATCACCAGGTAAATAAACTGTGGCATGTGCCATTTCATGAAATACAAGACCAACAAGTCTATGGTCTGGCCAATTCAATTGCGGAGACAAAACAGGATCAGAAAACCAACCAAGTGTCGAGTATCCTCCAATGGCGCGGACACGAGTGTCATATCCCTCCGATTGTAATTCCTTTTCGAGGTTTAGAGCCATTTGGTGATCAAAAAAACCTTTGTAGGGAACGGTGCCGGCAATGGGAAACCACCAAGTATAAGACTTTAGTTCTAAGGCCTCGGAAGCACTGACATTCCAACCGATTTCTTCCCGATCTAATTTTGTATAGTATTCAAATCCTCCCTTTGCATTTAATGCAAGTTCCCCGATGGCAAAAATCCTCGCTTCACGGATCAAATTTAATTTTTGTTTTGTTTTTAAATCCAAACCTTGAAGATTCAGAATATCTTCGATTTTTTCGCGACCCAAGATTATGGAAGATTGTTCCTTTCCTAGATGAAATAAATACGGTAAACAACCGGAAAGAAAAATAGGGAAGAGTAAAACTGCGAATATTCTTGGAATCTTTTTGATTCGACAAGGATGGGGAATCGACAAAAGTGGAAGTGGTTTTGGCATTCTATGGAAAGAAAAACTTCGATTCCGCCAGTCGTCTACATTAACTTTGCATTAGTTTTTGTACTTTTGTTTGCCATCTTTTTTCCTGAGATTCGATCGGCAGTGACAAAACTGTTTGCTTCTCCAAAACCGATTTCTGCAAGCAAACAAACCCAAGCCATCCAAATCCAAACAAGTTTTCGTAACGTATACCGAGAAGCCCAACAATTTGTAGTTTCTATCCGCACGAAAAAAACAGAGATGATTTTTCATCCCTACGCGTTCGGTGAAAGTAGGGAAGACCGGATTTCCTCAATTGGTAGTGGATTTATCATTGATGAAAGAGGTTTTGTTGTCACGAACTACCATGTCATTAAAAATGCAGAAATCATAGAGATCATCATGTCTGATGGTCGAATTTTCCCGGCGCGTTATGTGGGAAGCCATGAACGTGCTGATATTGCCCTTCTTAAAATTCCAAGTAACGACCGTTTTACTCCCGCATTCCTTGGAAATTCCGATGAAATCGAGGTTGGCGACTGGGCCATTGCTGTTGGGTCTCCTTATGGTTTGGAAAAAACATTTACTGTCGGTGTTGTTTCAGCCAAATCCCGCGAAGATTTGGATGAAACCGGACAAACACATATCCAAACCGATACAGCCATCAATCCAGGTTCAAGTGGTGGTCCTCTCCTCAATATTTACGGGGAAGTGGTGGGGATCAATCGGATGATTCGTTCTTCTTCTGGTGCGAGTGCCGGGATCGGATTTGCCATTCCCATCAGTTATGCCAAACGCGTACTCCGCCAAATCGAACAAAACGTGGGCCAGAACATCCGCCCAGCCACTCTTGGGGTGATGGCGACAGCTCCACTTCCCGACCATAGGCGTTCTTTGGGGATTCCTGGGGAAACCATCGGAGTTTTGGTCTATGACATCGAACCCAATTCCTCGGCGGAAAAAGGGGGACTTCGTCGGTATGACTTTATTGAGGGGGCAAACGGCCTCCAGATTCGCCATATCAATGATTTACGGGAACAAGTGGGACTTGTTGGTCTCGGAGGCGTCTTACGGTTGAAGATATTACGGGATACCCAAGAGATGGAATTATCGATCCCTTTGGTCGAAGCCGCCTATAAAAAAGGCCAGTAAATTTTATGAGAAGAAATATAGTCCACTCGGGTGCTGACGCACTCATTTATGAAATCCGCCAGATAGTGGCCCTAGCCAAACAAATTGAGGTGATGGGGGTTAACATTACCTGGGAAAATATTGGAGATCCCATCCAAAAAGGGGAATCCATTCCTGATTGGATGAAAGACATCGTCAGTGGACTTGTCGCCCAAAACAAATCTTGGGCCTATACTGCAACGCAAGGGGATGAGGAGACTCGTAAATTTTTGGCTTCCAAAGTCAATGAAAGGGGCGGGGCACAAATCACATCTGAGGACATTCTGTTTTTTAATGGCCTCGGTGATGCCGTGGCAAAAATTTTTGGATTTATGAGAAGGGAAGCAAGGATCCTTGGACCATCTCCCGCCTATTCTACGTTATCTTCTGCTGAAGCGGCACATTCTGGATATGAACATCTAACTTACGAATTAAATCCAGACAACGACTGGATGCCCGACTTAGAAGACATCGAAAACAAAGTAAAGTATAACGATTCTATCGCAGGGATTCTTCTAATCAATCCTGACAATCCAACGGGAGCTGTTTATCCCAAAGAAGTCATGCGAGAGATCGTTAAAATTTGTGAGAAGTATGACATCATTTTAATTTGTGATGAAACTTATGCCCATGTCAATTATTCAGAATGGGGAAGTATCCATTTATCTGAAGTCATTGGAGATAAAGTTTGTGGATTTGCACTTAGATCGATTTCGAAAGAATACCCTTGGCCTGGAGCTCGTTGTGGTTGGCTTGAAGTGTTCAATCGTAAAAACGATCCAACTTTTGAAAGATACATTAAGTCATTGTTAGATGCAAAAATGTTGGAAGTTTGTTCTACAACTCTTCCACAACTTTCGATCCCACTGGTTTATTCCCATCCAGAATTTTTAAAACACTTAAAGTTTAGAAATCAGAAATTCAAAAAAAGAGCAGAAAAAGCTACTTCTATCCTGACTGGAATCCCTGGAGTGAAAGTCATCCAACCAAAGGGAGCTTTTTATTTAACAGTTCTTTTTGAGGATGGGGCTTTAAAACCACATATGACCCTTCCTATAGCAAATACTAAGGTTGGTGATTTTGTAGCACCGCTAATGGATAAAGCGGCACTTGATCGAAGATTCGTATTACACTTATTAGCTTCTGCAGGTATCTGCGTGGTTCCTCTTAGTTCCTTTTGTTGTAATCGAAATGGCTTTCGTGTCACTTTACTTGAGGAAGATGAAACAAAGTTTGAATGGATTTATACAACACTTGCGGAAAACATCAGGAAGTATCTAGCCTCTTAAATGAACTCTCACGGTAGATATAAAATTGGAATTTTTGATTCAGGTCTCGGAGGACTTTCGGTACTCCGCACTTTGTGGAAAGAAACATCCAATATTGATTATATCTATTTTGGTGATTTGATTAATTCCCCCTACGGTCAAAAATCTAAAGCAGAAGTATTGGAACTTTCGAAAAATGCCTTTGAGTATTTGATTGAAAAGGATTGTGAAGCAGTGTTGTTTGCATGTAACACTGCCACTTCGGCAGCGGCAGATTTCCTTCGGACAAAACATTCCATTCCTATTTTTGGAATGGAACCTGCTTTAAAACCTGCTGTGAGTCAAAACCCTGGTGTTAAAATTGCTGTATTTGCAACCGACTTAACTTTAAAAGAAGACAAATTTAAAACTTTGGTTTCAGGATTTCCCTTAGGAACAGAAATACTTCCCGTCCCTTGCGAAGGGTTAGCTAAACTAATCGATAAAGACCTTTGGGAAGATGCATGGAATCTCTTTGATTCTAAAATTAAATCAGTCGTTAAAGATTGTGATATTTTTGTGTTAGGTTGTACTCATTATATCTTTTTAAAAGAACGTATTTTATACAATTACCCAAAAGTAAAAGTATATGATGGAAATTTGGGGACCACTCTTCATATGAAAAAAGTTCTAAATTTACCAGATTTCCAAGAGAATAAAAACCAATTAGATATCCTTCTGAATACTTCGGATTCTGATTATGTACATCTTGCGGGAAGGATTGCAAAAACAATCACTCCAAATCATACTCTTTCCCTTATCAATACTACTACAGGAAAACTTCATGTCTGATCCAAACAAAGTTACATACAAAGACGCAGGTGTTGATACCGAAAAAGGACAGGAGTTTGTAAAAAGAATCAAAACAAATGTGGCCTCAACTCATAATAAAAATGTTTTGGGTGGTCTCGGTGGTTTTGCTGCCTGTTACGATGTTAGTTTTTTGAAATCATATAATGAACCCATCCTTTTGTCCGGGACTGATGGTGTGGGAACCAAACTTCAAGTAGCTCGATTGTTAGATGTTCATGATACTGTTGGGATTGATCTCGTAGCGATGTGTGTGAATGACATTCTTGTGAATGGAGGAAAACCTTTATTTTTTCAAGATTACATTGCCTGTGGTAAACTTTATTTACCAAGAATGGAAGCCATTGTTTCGGGAATTGTAAAAGGATGTCTTTTGGCTGATTGTTCTCTTGTGGGTGGTGAAACGGCGGAACACCCAGGTGTGATGCCTGACGACGAATACGATTTGGCTGGTTTTGTAGTTGGTGTAGTTGAAAAACAGAAGATGATAGATGGAAAATCCATTAAACCTGGTGATACAATCATTGGGCTTGGTTCTTCTGGCCCACATAGCAATGGTTTTTCGCTAATTCGCAAACTTTTATTAAAAGACGGTAAATTGCCTTCTTCCACTTCTGAATTAGAATTTTTGAATGATCATGTTTTTAAACCCACAAAAATTTATGTAAAAACGATTCTGTCTTTAATCGAAAAGTTTTCAATCAAAGGGATGGTACATATTACTGGTGGTGGTTTTTACGAAAACATTCCCAGGGTATTGCCTACAGGGATTGGTGCTGAAATCAATTTCATTCCAGAAAGTTATGTTTTTTCCAAATTAGAAAAAGACTATAGTTTGGATCGTCATGATATGTATGGAACTTTTAATATGGGGATCGGTTATATTTTGGTAGTTGATACAAACATTGTGGACTCAGTCATTACCGAATTACAAAATTTAGGTGAGTCGGCTTATGTGATCGGTAAAACCGACGATACAGGTAAAATTTCGATTAAATAGTCACTGGAAAACTAACCTTAAAGATAGTCCTTCCTTGGGTTGATTCAAAATCAATATTGGCATTGTGCCTGTTTGCAATTTCTTTCACAAGATACAACCCAAGTCCCAGTCCATCTCCCGTCGTTTTAGTTGAGAAAAATGGCATGAATATTTTTGAATGGTTTTCTTGTGGAATCCCTATCCCTGAGTCTTCAATTTCTACATAAATTACGTCTGATCGTTTAAAACTTCGAATTTGTAATGTACCTTTGACTGCTACTGCTTGGATGGAGTTCCAAATGATTTGGCTCCAGAGTTGAACTAAATCTCCCTGGATGCACCTAACATTGCCATTATACTCTAGGTTGAGTATTAGGTTGATATCGCGTAAAAAATGTTCCTTATATAAGGAGATTGCGGAATGGATGGTATCTGTTAATGAATAATCGCTGAGTTCAAGATTTGATTGAAGTCCTGCAAAGTTTTTTAAGGTATAAGTAATTTTAGAAAGTCTTTTTACGGAATATAAAATATGTTCTGAAGATTGTTTTACAAGTAACAGTCTTCGTAAAATTTGAAAATCTTCTTGGTTACGAATGACGGTTTTAATTTTTGTTATGACTGCGTTGGAAAGATTTCGGATTCCAGAATCAACAAATAGTTCTGCCAGTTCTTCTTCTAAATGCACAGAATGAAGTTTAAAATTTTCAACCATTGATTTACGTGCCTGACGATTCGATAAACCTGTTAAAATTCGGAGCCCCCCGGGGTCGGTATCTAGGATAAATTGAATGAGTTCATTGATACGAATGCTGGAATCGTGAATTTTTTCTTCTTCCCATTCCGATATCAATGTTTCCACAGATGATTTGATCATTCCAATCGGATTGTTGATTTCATGTGCGAGTCCAGAGACTAGTTGGCCAAGAGAAACCATCTTTTCATTTTGAATTAACTTTTGTTGTGCCTCCCTTAAAGCAAATAGGGCAGAATTGAGTTCAAAGTTACTGGCTTGGAGTTCTTGGGTTCTTGCCTTAACTTTTTCTTCCAAAGATTTGTTAAGTTCTTTTAGTTCAATTTCTGCTGACCGTTTTGAAGTTTGGTCAATTCCAATCCAAATGATTTTTGATGGTTCATTGCGACTATCGCGAATGATCCCAAGTCTCCATTCTAAATACAAAATACGATTGGAAGTCGTTACACAGCGTAAGATCAAACTTTCTGCAATTTTCTGAAATTCATTTATATCGTCTAAAACTGCTTTTAAGTAATCACGATCTTCCGGGAGTAAAATCACATCTTGAATGTAATTCCCGACCGCTTCGTTTTTTCGAAGACCTAAAATTGTTTCTGTAGCTGAATTGATACTTTCGATAAGTCCTTTGGCATCGGTTAACAAAATTAAATTGGCAGCATTATCGAAAACAGTTGTGTTTAAGTTTTTCTCTTGGAGTAACGATATTTCCGTTTTTTTAGATTTTGTGATATCTAGTGCAACCACATCAATTCGTTTTTCAATCCCTAAAATATCAAAAGAAACATTTGCATAGTGTTCCGTCCAAATGAGAGAACCATTGGCATGGATCATTCTTAAGATGATAGGCGAGTTCCCTGCATAAAGTTCAGAAATTTTATGTTGGTCTTCAGGAATGACGATATCTTTAAAAAAGTTTGAATTATCATAAAAGTAATTTAGGCCATAACCGGTAATTTCTTCAATTTTTGGGCTGATGTAAGAAGTTCGAGGTTCCGGTAAAAATTCAATATTATAAATAATAGCAGGCAGTTGGTTGTACATGATGAGGAGTCGTACGTTTACATCTTTGATGGTTTTTTGTAATAACTCTAATTCTCCTAGCGATAAGTTTAACTTATTCGTTTGGATATTGAAGTTGAATAAAATACAACCTACTCCAAATAAAAACATAAATAAGGTATTAATGATATAGCCCAGTGGTCTATACCATTCTAAACTAAAAAGATAAGGGAAGGTGAGTCTTTGTGATGCGATGATAAGGCAAACTGTTAGAAAGAAGATTCGAAAAACTTTAGGGTATGTGTCCAGGCTAAAAACAATGATCCCAAATAGAGTCAGCGCAATTGCGTTGAAAATAGAAGAAGGTAAAGCTTTCCAAAAAAAACTTAGATCTGTTAACAAAAACGAAACAAATAATACATAAATGAATACGGATAAAAAGTAAATTTGGGAAGGATGGAACCTTTTGCTTGCAATGGGAAAAACTGCTGCAATCAATAAGTAAGAACCAAAAATGGAACAACTTTCAGAAAAGAAAAAGAATATAATTTCGTTCCCGTCTCCAAAAATAAAAAGAGCAAAATTTCTGAAAACCAAGACTGCAAGAAAAATAGCTGTGTAACCAAGGCGAACTTCTGATCTAGATTGTTTTGAAAGAAAATAAATAATAATCGCCATCGAAGTATTAAAGACTACCGAGATGACCGTGACGGCGAAAATTACATTTACTTCAAAAGGAAACATCGTTTTCGAATAACTCCGCTACCTGTTTTATCAACTGCTCATTGTTAAATGGTTTTACCATCCAAGCATCTGCTCCATTAAACAATGCATTAGAAATAATATCTGGTTTATTTTCGCCAGACAAAACAATGATCTTGAAATCTTTATTTTTGATGATTTTTTTTGACTCTTTGATTAAGTTCACACCACTAAGTCCGGGCATATTAAAATCAAAAATTCCCAACCGAATGGACGGATCAGAATTTAGAATTTCAATTGCTTTTTCACCTGTGTTACATGCTTGTACGGAATGTCCTTGGCTACTGAGAGCTAAACGGACAATGTTTAGAACCGTTGGAGAGTCGTCCACTACGAGGATAGATGCCATATTTTCGCTAAAGTTAAGTTAGTTGAGAAATTAATTTGACTAAGGATTCGTTTGCAAACGGTTTTACAAGCCAACCAACGGCACCGGCTGCTTTACCTTTGTTTTTCATCTCATCACTAGACTCTGTTGTTAACATAACAATTTTCATAGATTTACCATTTTCTGTTTTTAGAGTTTTTTCCGTTAATTCAATTCCGGTCATTCCAGGCATGTTCACATCAAAAATTCCTATATCGAATCCACTAACTTCAATTTTTTGAAGTGCTTCCATTCCGTTCGATGCCGATGTAACCTCGTGACCTTCTGTTGTTAACACCAAGTTCAAAATTTTTAATACCGCTGGTGCATCATCTACTGTGAGTATTCTAGCCATTTTATTTCTCCTCTTCTATCAATGGGAATCGAATTGTTAAACATATATCTTTTGTGTTTTCATTTCTAAAATTGTTTTCAATATTATAGATTTGAACGTTAGCTTGGTGTTGGTCCATAATTTTTTTTACTAATGGTAATCCTAACCCGAATCGGAATTGTTCGAATTTGGCATAACTATCATCAACAACGGATGAAATTCTAAAAAATGGTTCAAATACGAAGGACTCATACTTTTCCGGGATCCCATTGGTTCCATCATTGTTTTGATAAGCAGGGTTAATCACCTTAAGTTCGAGAAAATTTTCTTTATGAAAGAAAATTAAATAAATTATATCCTTTTCTCTTGAGTATTTGATCGCATTTAAGAAAATTTCTCGGACTACATAGGAAAGTTTAGCTTCATCAAAATGAATTTTTTTTCCGGTGACTGAGGCTGGAATTTGGCTTAAATTTATTTTTTGGGATTTGATATTTAATGCTTCGTTTAATGTTTCTGTTTCAGTTTGGATGATCGAAAGTAGTTTTGTAGGTGAATCCAAATTTTTCACAACCATTTCATCATCAATCACTGATTGTGAAATCGACATACTATCAAACATACTTTTCGCAGCTTCGTAATTTTCAGAAAGTAGATCCATTACTGGTTTCGGAATGGAATAGTTTTTTCCCTCTAAGTCCAGTTTACTTTTCGAAATTAAAATACTGACAACACTCATCAAAGTTCCGATCCCACTGCCTTGAAATAAATTAATATTCATTTGGTGGATGATGTCTGCGGCTATGTTTTCGTTTTCTTTGTGTGAGAGTGACTTTTTCCAATCAAAAATTTCTACCATCCTTTTATACAGATGGTTTTCGGCTTCATTGATCAATTGCGACTTTTGTTTTGTTAATAAATATTGAAAAGATCTATCTAGGGTAAATTGTAAATGGCTAAGATCAATAGGAGTTTGAATGAAATCATAAACTTTATGTTGTTTCAGAAGAGTCGCAGTGATATCCCATTTTGTGCTATCGGTGATAAGGATGATGAGTGTCTGCGGGTAGTTTTCTAGTAGTTCCGTTAGTTGCTTTTGGGCTTCACCATTTTCAACATCGGTGATATGGAAAATGAAAAAATGAAACTTTCCTCCTTCGAGTGTTTTGGTAACATCATCTAATGATTTAACTCTTTCAAAGGTATAACCAATTTCTTTTAAAGTATTTGCTAGCGAATCTGTATGTTGAGATTCTAGAAGTAAACTATGCGGAATCATAAGGATCCTACTTCCTTGATTTTATCTACGATTTCGTCGAGTGGGACTTGGTAGGTAACGGCTCCTAATTCATAAGCCACTTTTGGCATCCCATAAACTACACAAGTTTCTCTGTTTTGTCCGATGGTAAGGCAACCTTGTTCTTTTAGTTGTAATAAACCTTTGGCCCCGTCATTTCCCATTCCAGTTAATATAATTCCAATACTACTTCCTGCGATTTCCTTTTCGGCAGCGGATTCAAATAATACATCAACGGAAGGTCTGTGTCCATTTTTTTTATCTGTTTGGGTGATTCGAGTATAATATTCAGAACCTATTTTTTGAATTCCTAAATGGTAATTTCCTGGTGCAATGTAAACATGTCCTGGTTGTAAAATTTCCTTATCTTTAGCTTCTTTCACTTGGACTTTTAGTTCTGCATTTAATCTTTGAGCAAATAGAGCTGTGAAGTTTTCAGGCATATGTTGGGCAATGAGTATTGGAGGGAATGTCTCGTCGACATCATCAAGTAACTTCCGTAATGCTGTTGTTCCCCCGGTTGAAGATCCAATCAAAATGAACTTTCGTTTGAAATTAGTTTTTCGTTTTTCTTTGTTTGGGAACGAAAGTTGAGTTTTTAGACTACCGTTAATGTTTGATTTGTTGAAGTTTAAACTTTCCTTCAGTTTCGAAAGTAAATCTTCTTTGGCTTCGGTTAAACTTTCCGGGGTTCCAATTGGTTTTGTGACGTAATCAAAAGCTCCTGCTTCTAGTGCTTCCAGTGTAATGGATGCTCCTTCTGTTGTGGAAGAGCTAAACATAATGACAGGCATTGGATGTTGCGGAAGAAGTTTTTTCAAAAAAACAATTCCATCCATGCCGGGCATATGAACATCTAAGGTCATTACTTCTGGTTGTTTTTCTACTATTAAGTCCCTGGCTTCAAATGGATTGGCAGCTTCTCCAATGACTTCCCAATTTGGATCAGATTCGATCCAACGTTTGATCATACTTCTAACGGATCTTTGGTCGTCGACAACTATGACAGTGTGTTTATTCATATAGTAACCGAAGTTAAGTGATTGTTGATTAACTTTCTTACATCTAGAATTAGGCCTGCATGTCCATTCCCTAAAATGGTACAACCGGCAAGTCCGTTTATATTTTTGAATATGGGTGATATTGGTTTTATGACGATGGATTGGCTTCCAAGAATTTCATCAAAAACAATACCCATTTGTTTTTCATGTGATTCGGTTACTATTACATACTTTTCTTTTAAAGTCCTTTGGTCGTTGAGATCGGAATCTTTGCCAAAAAGTAAATTTATGTCCACGATGGAAATTTGGTTGGTTCTATATTGAAAACTATGGTTGTTTTTATACAATTCGTTGATGGGTTCATTCGAAAGATATAAAGACTCTTTTACATCGACAGAAGGTAAAATAAAATATGTATCCGATTTGCGAACAACTAGTCCTTCTATGATGGCTAAGGTTAATGGAACTCTGATGAGAAATGTTGTCCCTTGACCATAAACAGAAAATACATCCACAAAACCTTTGAGTGTGGTTACATTTTTTCTGACTACATCGAGACCAACTCCTCTACCGGAAAGGTCTGTCACTTCTTTGGCTGTAGAGAAACCGGGATGAAATAAAAATTCCCAAACTTCTTGGTCTTGTAAAATTTCTGCCTCAGCAGGTGAAGTGAGTCCAAGTGACATGGCCTTGTTAAGGATTCGGTCTCGGCTCAGTCCTTTTCCATCATCCCTTACCTCAATCCAAACTTCCTTTCCTGATTGAGTCGCAGTGAGTTGGATGTTACCTTGTGTTTGTTTTCCTGCTTCTTTTCTTTCTTCTGGAGTTTCTAAACCATGGTCAATGGCATTACGAATGATATGAACCAGGGGATCGTACATTTCTTCGATAATGGATTTATCAATTTCTGTTTCTTCACCAGAGATGAGGAGTTCTACTTGTTTCCCTGTTTTTTTAGCAGTATCACGAACGAGTCTTTCCATTCTTGAAAAAACTCCTGCAATGGGAACCATTCGTAAACTCAAGGTAATGTCTTGTAGGTTGCGAATTAGTTTTTTTAATTGTAAGGCCGTTTTGTGAAAATTCTCTAACTTTAGTTTGGTGATATCGGGATGGTCTGTGACCATAGGTTCTGTGATGACAATTTCACCAACAATATCTAATAAAGAATCCAACTTTTCGGTATCGATGCGGATATCTTTTTTTACAATGGCCTTTTTGTCATTTTTGGAATTGTCTTCTTGTTTCGAAACAGTTTCTTTTTGAATGACGTCTTTTGGTTTATAGAAGAGACCAAACTCTTCATTTGGGGATTGGTTTTCTTCTGTTGAAAATAAACCAAATTCCTCCACAATCTTTGGTTTTGGATCATCTGTAAAAAGTCCAAATTCTTCCTTTGGAATTTCTGTTGTGGATTCGTTAGTAAATAGTCCAAACTCTTGTGAAGAAGGTTTGGTTATGGATTCCTCTTGCGCGTGAGTCAGAGAAATTCGAATGGATTCGTTTTTTTGATTTAATTTGTTAAGAAACTCCGTTTGTCTTTCTGAAAAAAAATCTCCTCCAGTTGGTGAAGTTTCTTCATGGGTTACAAGTTCATTTAAATAATCTAAAGCAGTAATTAAATATTCGAGTGTATCTGAGTCTTGTGCTTCTGGATTTTTTCGCAAATAATCCAAAAGGTTTTCTGCAGCATGTGCCATCTTAACAATAGCAGTGAGCCCAAAAAAACCAGAACTTCCTTTGACTGTATGGAAATGTCTAAATAGAGTATCAAGAAGCTCTCTATCTACTAAACTTCCATCTAACGTTGATTTTTCGAAACGGAGTAAATCCTTTTCAATATTTTCAAGTGTTTCCCTTGCTTCGAGTAGATATTCTAAAACATCGTCTCTTTCCATGGATTAATTTCCCGGAATGTCCTTAATCAAATGTGATTCTTCTTGTGTGAGTAACCTTTGTAAATTGATTAGAATTTTGACACTTTCTCCCACACGGCCAGTGGCATAGATAAATCTAGAGGATCTGGACTCACCAATTTTTGGGGCTAAATCTATATTTTCTACAGGGATTCTGACCACATCATTGACTTTATCAACAATGAGTCCGAGCGGTAACCCATCTAGTTCTATGAGTAAAACGCAAGTTCTATCGTGATAGGCTTTGAATGGAATATCAAAACGTAACCGAACATCCATAACAGGAATGATTTTCCCACGAATGTTGATGACTCCCCTTAAAAAAGGAGCGGTTCCTGGAATGGTTGTGATTGCTGGAAGGGCTAGAATTTCTGTTAGATGGCGGACTTCAAAAGCATAATCTCTATCTTCGAGACTAAAACAAAGATACAAATCTTTCATTGTATCTTCTTCTGCATTCAAATCCCATGACTTTAATGTCTGACTCATAATCTGGCCTTACAAAATAATTCTAGGTTTATCCACTCGGGCGAGGGCAGTGGATTTTGAACCTTCCTCTTTGAGTTTGAAACCCATAATGACTGATCGCATAATTTCGACTTGGCGTTTTAAAGTTTCGCTCGAGGCAGCTACTTCTTCGGCAGAGGCTGCCGTAGTAGAGGTAACGGTTGTTACCTGATCAATCCCTTGTGTGATTTGTAATACAGCTGACTTTTGCTCATGGATGGAAAGAGCTAAACCCTTTGTTAATTCACTTACGTTTTCTGCACTTTCTGAAATTTGTCCAAGAACCTCGGCAGTTTTTTCAGTAGCTTCATTTCCCAGTTTTACTTTTTTCATGGAAGATTCGATGAGAAGGGTGGTTTCATCAGCGGCATTGGCACTTTTTTGTGCTAAATTTCTGACTTCTTCTGCCACCACTGCAAATCCTTTTCCATGTTGGCCGGCCCTTGCAGCTTCTACAGCAGCATTGAGAGCGAGGATATTCGTTTGAAAGGCAATGTCGTTAATGACTTTGTTGATTTTTGAAATTTGGTCAAAGGAACTACTAATTTCTCCCATAGCAGAAACTAGATCTTTCATTTTTGAATTTCCTTCTATCGCTTGTTTGGCGGTTGATTCGGAGAATTCCGTCATCCTTTCTGCATTTTCAGCATTTGCCAAAAAGCTGTTACTGATTTCTGTAAGTGTGGCGGATATTTCTTCTACTGCACTTGCTTGTTCACTTGCTGCTTCAGATAAAGATGTACTGGCATCTGCTAATTGTTGTGCCCCTAAATCAACTTCTTGGGAGGTAAAATATAACTTTTCTACAACATCCGATAAGTTGATTAACATTCGTTTGAGACTGAGTCCTAACTGATCCCTTTCTGATTTGAGTGATACTTCCGCACTTAAATCAGAATTGGCAATGCGTTCTAAATGTTCGGCCCGTTCTTTGATAAAGGAAACAAGTTCCATAAATGCTTGGGAAAGTTGTTGGATTTCGTTGCCCTCTAGAGTGATTCCGTTGGCAGACCTTTTGTGTTTCGTATCTAAGTCGACATCCAAATCTCCAATGGAAACTGTTTGAGCCACTTCCACAATTTTTTTCATAGGGGCAGCAATCGAATCAGAAAAGAAGATAGCAATGACAAAAACAAGGACAAAGGCAAGGATCACAACGGAAGAAACAATCACAAGGGAACTTTCAAATTGTTCTTCGGACTTATGATATTCTTCTTTTGCCACTTTGAGTTGGACTCGAATCAAATCATCTAAGTGATGTGTGAGTGGTTCAAAGATGGGATACATATCCACTGTCACAAATTTTTCTAGTTCCACTTCATTTCTAGTTTCGAGTAAGATTTTTAATTGTTTGACACCGGCTTTGAGAGGAGGAAATTCTTTTTCCATCTGATCGATGATCGCTTTTTCTTCAGGAACTAAATAAGTTCCTAAATACACTTTCCAAATTTCATCAGCTTTGGTTTCGGATTCACGAATGGATTCCAATGCTTCTTCAACGGTAATTTTTTTTGCTCGCACCTTGTTTGCTGAATCCACGATGCCAATCAGGTATGCATCGGAAACTTCTTTGATCTGGCTGATTGGCACCACGCGGTCTTCAAATACGGTGTGAAGTGAAGCTAAAATTTGACGAGCCGAGTAAAAACTGGCACTAGCAACAACGATCATCAGTAAGATCGTTACCATAAACGCCAAAAGTAGTTTGATCCGAATTTTTAAATCATGAATCCATTTCATAGTTTTTCCTAGAGGTGGACGGAAATATACTTCGTGTTTTCTTTTAGTCAAGCCATTCCTAATATTAAAGAATAAAAATCTAGATAGTTTAGATTGAGTTTAAAATGTTTTGGAATAACCTAAACTAACATAGAATAAATGAGCAGGGATATTTTGTAAGGTATAGGCTTCTCGTAGGAAAGTTTTGACATAAGCATCCCTTAGGGAATTCCCAGTGTCAATTTGTTCTATGGAATTTAAAATTGAGGAATTGTACGCACCATAAACGCGAGAGGGATTGGTGACTTTCCCATCTTCTGCACTACGATTCCAATGCGCTTTGTTAGGATCTCCACCGGCATACCCATAATAATTATTGGTATCCCAAAGGTATAAATCTGGTCGGAAAATATGTGCAAATTTTATAAAAAAATCACCAAAGAAAAAGGAAGTCGATGTAGTGATGTCTTGGATTCCGTACCGATTGTCCACAGCATTATTTCCCATTGCATATCCAAGATTGAAATGAGGCATAATTCGAAAAAATTGATCTTCTCTGAAGGTATAAGATCCACTCAACGAAAGATAATTTTTACCGGCAAGGAGTCCTCCGTTTTCTGTAGAGTATTGTGTGTAGTATGAAATGGTCGGTTTGATTTTTTTTAAAAAAGGAAGTTGCCAATGTACAAAGTATTCATGCCAGACAAGCCTACTGATTGCATCAGGATTATTCGTATTGAATGTATTATTCGCTCCACCGGATGCAGTTGGATTTTGTTTTTGTGTTCCTGGTGAAAGTAGGGAGTTTGGCGTTTTTTGAAATGTATTATAAAACCAAATCCCAACAGAAAATTCTCCTAAGGAACTAGGATCAAAATGATAACTCATTGAAAAAAATAATCCATCCGCCCGTTTGTTTCCGTTGGGTTCTTTTTTGGGTCCATACCCTTGGTTCGGACTATAACCTAAACAGGGATCGGAGCCTGTATTTCCGGTAGAAATTTTTTGATGTATGGATTCTACACAAGGGTCTTGGCCATAGGGATCATAAAATTTTGTTTCTTCACCCAAATAGGAGGGGCCAACACCACCCGGTCTGGATTGTAAAATCCTTTTGTCGGAATCAAAATCATCACGGTTAGTCAGCTGGAAATTACCAAAGAGTGACCATTGGAATTTTTTTTCTGGTGACCAAACATTGACGGAAGGTTGGAGGGCAGGGGCATAAGTAAAACTTTGGTAGGCCGCACCATTCCTTCGACTTTGTGACTCTCCGACAAACGAGTTTCCTCGCCAAAGAAAGTCCGATACAATTTCCGTATTGGTTTCTACGATAAGAGACTTTGTTTCTTCCGGTTTCGGTTCTGATTGTACCTGCAAAGAAAACAGTAAATTTAAAATTAGAAAACTAAGGGTTTGGTTTCTTAAGAATGGATTGGAATGTTTCACGAAACCTCCTTCCTCCTTCTTTCGTAATCGGATTTTGTAATAATACTTCCGAATTCGCACCTGTGGATAGGATGACCTTATAATCTTTTTTTAACAAAATCACATGTACGTATTCAGCAAATGCTTCTGCATACGTATCATCTGCATTGGTCGCTGCATATAAAGATACAAAACCTGTATTCTGAAGTTTTTTATAGAGGAATTTACCTTCTGGGAATAAACTAAGGGTTGGTGTTTTTTGATAGAATTTGATTTTGTTTCTTTCTGGAAAAAAAGTAGCTTCGTAAGGGGAATAGGTTTCTGACCACCAAATTCCATCAAAGAGAGGAAACTTACGAAAGTCTCTTTTTTCTTCAGAAAAATCGGGAGCATGGCCCTTGGTAATGGATAAAATATGGCCTAACTCGTGTAATATTATGAATTGAATGGCAGATCCTTTGGTATTATCATCATCCAAATGAATTTGAATGGAGTGATCTTTAGAAGGAAGAAAGGCTGTGGATTCTTTTTTAGATGCCCAATCATTGCCACCATCGACAAACAAATCAGAATCTAAAAAAATAATCCCACCAATCGCTTTGCCATTGTTGTCTCTTACAATTCCAGTAAGGCCTGTGGAACCTAAATCCGTAACAAAATAAATTCCAAATACTAACGAATCAAAAAGATCATTCACTTCTTTTGGAAATGATTTTTGAATTTCTGCGAGTTCAAATTTCCAAGAAGATAAATCTTTAGTTGGTTTTGGAATGTCCTCGATTCCATCGATGGCGTTGATTGCTATGAGTGTATCCAATCGTTTTGGATCCAGAGGATACACTCTTGTGTTCCATTTCCCCTGTAAGGAAGGTAGGTTTTTACTTTGTAAACCGATATTGTTTTTGGCCCAATCGGCATAAGGGTTCAGAGGTAGGGAGAAAGATGGAGGAGAACATGTCCAAAAAAGGAAAGGAAGTAAGGATATGATGTAAGGATTATATCTCATTTGCCGATTGTATTTCTATATGAAAGGATTTCTCGGTCTATGCTTTTTTTTGCCAGGAATCGTTTTCGCTGAAATCAATCCTTGGAATTTACGTCCCGATGTGCGTATATTAACTAGAAAGGAAGTTTCTCATATTGTTTTGGAATCAAGGCCAGACCATTTTCGTGTCACATTGATTGTTTCCGAAAGATTTCCCTACAATTACAAAGCATTGTCCCACCCCTTTTTCTTCCGTATGGAAGATGAGAAAAAAGCCTTCGAACTTGCGAATCAAATGGACAAGTATTTGGATACTGGAAAACCTTTCACCATCACCTTGAATGGATCGGAGATCCAAACTTTGGTATGGGGAGAACCCTGATTGGCACCTTCGTTTTATTTATACTTTAAAGAAATCTTTCGTAAACCTACAAAGTCAGAATGGGAAATCTTAAAATTAGTAGAAGCCCGTTATGATAAAGAATATACGTTTTATATTTTTATCACTCATATCATTGTTTATTCCCTACTAATCGCTCCACCATTCTCAGACATTCGGATGGATGTTTTGCCTTTTTTGGTTGGAGTATCGATCGCTAGACTTTTTTTACTTTTACAGTTTTATACTAGAAACATTCCCATTCAGAAAGTCATTTACTTCAGTGGATTTGTAGGTGATGGACTCGTGTATGTAGTTTTTATTCTGGGTATCCATTCCTTTCCATCCCATGGGAGTTTTTATTTATTAAATTCCTATCTAATGTCTTTTATTTTTCCCATTCTTTTGTATAGCACAAGGCTTGATCCCAAGGCTTGTATCATCAGTGCGTTTTATTTTTCTGTATTACATATCATTTATATTTTTAATTTACCTTCCTCTGTTTCTGATCAGTTTTCATTTTTTAGTAAATACTTTTTGATTTTAGTGTATTGGGGAAGTGCAGCCCTTGGTACTGTTTTTGTTTTAAACAAACGAAAAGATACAACAGATATGTACAATCTTTCAGAAGAAAAAAGATTTATGTTACACGAGTTGGAACTTGCAAAAAAAGTACAAGATGCACTGTTTCCTGGGAATATCAAAATTCCAAACTTAGCTTTTACTTATTATCGCAAAAGTCCCAATGTCATCGGAGGAGACTTCTTTGATTTTGTACAACTCCGGGAAGGAAACGTAGGAGTGTTTTTAACCGATGTTGCGGGACATGGAATTTCTTCTGCGATGGTTGCCTCCATCATGAAGGTACTTGTTTCAACCATTCCTTATCGTTTCAAAACAGCACCTTCGAAATTGATGGATTATTTAGATGACCGTCTGGCTCAGGATTTAAACAAATACCATGCGTCGGCAATTTATCTTTTTTTTGACTTCATCGAAAAAAAATTAACCTTAGGAAATGCAGGTCATCCGTATCTCATTTTAGCCCACAAAGGCGAGGAATACCAAGAGTTAGAAACCCAAGGTGCGATTCTCGGATTTAATATCAAAATTCCACCGATAGCAGAAAAAACTTTGCCTATATCACCTGGGGATCGTTTTTTTATTTATACAGATGGGCTCATTGAATCCACAGATGCCAATGGGAATAGTCTCGAAACCGAAGGTTTGCTTGCTCTTCTCAATCGACATAGACAGAGTACAAACATTAAAGAACTAGAAATCAATCTTTTACATGAATTAAAATCCAACTACGGACTGGATAGTTTTTCAGATGACACCATGTTTCTCATATTGGAAGTAGAAGAATAAGGAGAATTCATTTGTCTTTTTTAGATATCCAAATTAAATCCAATTTTGCAGTGGTCACTATCAAAAGGCCTGAAGCCTTAAATGCACTGAACGACGTTGTCATTACAGAAATTGGTGCCATGGTTGATGAACTAGAATCCAACAATACTGTTCGTGGTTTCATTCTTACGGGCGAAGGGAAAGCTTTTGTTGCGGGAGCTGACATTGCAAAAATGAAAGAGTTTAATGTTCGGGAAGGACAGGCTTTTTCGGAACTCGGACAAACCGTATTTAGAAAGATGGAACTATCAAATCTTATTTCCCTTGCTGCCATCAATGGATTTTGTTTGGGTGGCGGGATGGAACTTGCCATGGCATGTGACATTCGTTATGCGATTGCCTCTGCAAAGTTAGGTTTGCCAGAAGTAACTCTTGGTTTACTTCCTGGATTTGGCGGATCCCAAAGACTTCCAAGACTCATTGGAGTGGGACGTGCCACAGAACTCATTTTATCTGGGGATATGATTTCAGCTGAGGAAGGATACAGATTGGGTCTAATTAATAAAGTGACTGACCCTGCTGAACTTCTAAACGAATCAGAAAAAACACTATCGACAATTCTTTCTCGTGGGCCTAACGCAATCAAGGCGGCAAAAACTGCCATCCGCCAAGGATTGGAAACCAATATGGATGGTGGATTGGAATGGGAAAAACAACTTTTCGGTGGTAGGTTTGCCGACGAAGAAACAAAAGAAGGTCTTTCCGCCTTCCTTGAAAAAAGAAAACCAAACTTCAAAGGTTAAATGATGAAAACACGGATTGGAATTCTATTTGTTTTACTAACGGTTTCTTTTTGCAAACAAGCAGAATCCTTTCCGTCTCAAACAAACACTCCCGAGATTCTATTCGGAAGTGTGGCTGATCGTGCTTTAAAATTAGAAGTTGCTAACACTCCTTCAACAAGGGCTACAGGACTGATGTACCGCACCAAACTTGGAGCCGACGAAGGAATGTTATTTGTTTTTCCTCGTCCCGATTATTTAAGTTTTTGGATGAAAAACACTCTCATCCCTTTATCGATTGGTTATTTTTCAGAAGATATGCGACTTTTAGAATCATTCGATATGAAACCCAACCAAACAGAAGAAGTGTATAACTCAAGAAAACCAGCGATGTATGCTTTGGAAGTCAACCAAGGTTGGTTTGCAAAACACAAAATTGGAAAGGATGCTGTCCTTACATTAGAACGGAAGGTTTCTGCCCGAGATTAATTTTTTTCTTTTTACTTGAATCTCTGAAACCCATGGTTCATATTTTTTACCATGGTTGTCACGAATCCTCGTTTAATTACCCTTTTATCAGAAGAACAAAAAGCCGACTTGGCTTCGATGGAAAAACAATTTGCCCATCATCTGGAATATACCATTGGTAAAAACAGATTCAATTTAAAAAACGAAGATATTTACAAGGCTCTTGGGCACACCATTCGAGATTTTTTAATCGATCGTTTGAATGTCACACATGAACGTTATCGGAATGAAAATCCCAAACGAGTGTTTTATTTTTCATTAGAATTTCTGATGGGTCGCACTCTCATGAATGCCCTCATCAATCTTGGGTTATACGAAACAATCCAAACAATGCTTCGAGGGATAGGTTTTGAACTTAGCGATGTTTTAGAGTTTGAAACAGATGCGGGTCTTGGAAACGGAGGACTTGGTAGGCTGGCAGCTTGTTTTTTAGATTCTATGGCCACACTGAATGTCCCTGGATTTGGATACGGAATTCGTTATGATTACGGAATTTTTAACCAAATCATTGCGAATGGAAGTCAGTTGGAAATGCCTGATCATTGGGATGCGGACGGTGTTCCATACGAAGTGGTTCGTTCTGACATCTCTTTTTCTGTAGGTTTTTTTGGTCATACGGAAACCCGTGTTTCTGGCAAAGGGAAAATTGAACACGATTGGGTTCCCGATGAAACCGTCCTTGCTTCTGCCCACGATTATCCCATTCCAGGATTTAACACAAGTACGGTGAACTACCTAAGGCTATGGGCAGCGAAATCTTCTGAAGAATTTAATTTAGATTATTTTAACCACGGTGATTATATGAAAGCCGTACAAGATAAATCCATTTCAGAAAATATTTCGAAAGTTTTGTATCCGAACGACACCACCGAACAAGGAAAGGTGCTAAGGCTGAAACAACAATACTTTATGGTTTGTGCTTCTCTCCAGGATATTTTGATCCAATACCGTGAAACAAATCCTAATTTAAAAGATTTATCCAATTATATTGCCATCCAATTGAATGATACCCATCCGAGCATCGGAATTGCTGAACTGATGCGGATTTTTTTGGATAATGAAGAGATGGATTGGGAAACTTCATGGGAGATTGTCACAAAGGTATTTTCTTATACCAACCATACTGTTTTGCCAGAGGCTTTAGAAACTTGGAGGGTAGAACTTTTTGAAAAACTTTTACCAAGACATCTTGAAATTATTTATGAGATCAACCACCGGTTTCTAACTGAGGTTCGTAACAAAAGCGTATTGTCAGAAGAAGAAATTAGGCAAGTGAGTATCATCGAGGAAGGAAACGAAAAACGAATCCGAATGGCAAACTTGGCTGTGATTGGTTCTTACCGTGTCAATGGAGTTGCCGAGTTACATTCAGAACTCATCAAAAAAACAATTTTCCATGCCTTTACCAAAGTTTTCCCTGAAAAATTTAATAATAAAACCAATGGAATCACACCACGTCGTTGGTTACTCCAATCAAATCCAAGTTTGGCGAACTTAATCTCCAAAAGAATAGGAAATGATTTTACAACAGACCTTTACCAACTAAAAAAATTGGAATCTTTTGTGAATGACGCGGACTTCCAAAATGATTGGCGACTGGTAAAACAAACTGCCAAAGAAGACCTGGCAAAACTCATTAAAAGTGAAACAGGAATTTCTATCGATCCGAAATCACTCATCGATGTACAAATCAAACGGTTTCATGAATACAAACGCCAACTTTTAAATATCCTTAGAGTCATTGCTTTGTATAGAAGGATCAAAGAAAATCCATCTCGCGAAGTAACACCTCGTACGGTAATTTTTGGTGGGAAAGCTGCTCCTGGTTATTATATGGCCAAACTCATCATCAAACTCATTAATAATGTGGCTTGGGTGATCAACCGCGATTCCGATGTGGCAGACAGATTAAAAGTAGTGTTTATACCGAACTACCGAGTGAGTTTAGCTGAAAGAATCATTCCTGGTAGTAATTTATCCGAACAAATTTCGACAGCCGGGACAGAAGCATCCGGCACAAGTAACATGAAATTTATATTAAACGGGGCTTTAACCATTGGAACCTTGGATGGTGCCAACGTGGAAATTTTGGAAGAGGTGGGGCCTGAAAATATCTATATTTTTGGCCTTCATACAGAAGAAGTGTTTCGTTTGAAAGAAGCAGGATACCAACCCGCCGATTACATTCGTAAAAATGACGAACTTCACAGAGTGCTCCTCATGATCCGCGAGAATTTATTTTCTATGGGAGAACCTGGGATCTTTGGTCCCATATATGATAGCCTCTTTTATACCGACAACTACCTGCTCATGGCCGATTTTGGTGCCTATGATGAGGCCCAAAACCAGGTTGCTAGAGATTATTTGGACGAAACCACTTGGACCAAAAAATCCATTCTAAATGTGGCTCGGTCTGGTAAATTTTCCTCTGACAGAACCATTCGGGAATATGCGAAGGATATCTGGAAGGTTCCCCTTCTTGACACAGTTCCACCCAAAACTATCTACAAATTGCCACAAAACTGAATCGACATAAAAGAACTAAGGTTATATTGTTCCAAGGAAAGGGTTCCAAATGAGTAAAGGTTATATTATATGTGTCGATGATGAAGTATCGGTATTGGAGACGCTTGCGGAACAACTTCTGGCTCGATTTGGCGAATCCCATATTGTCGAGACTGCCAGCAGTGCCGAAGAAGCGTTATCCCTCATCGACGAAATCATCAGTAGCAATGACATCGTAGAATTGATTGTTTCTGACCAAGTGATGCCTGGTATGAAGGGAGATCGATTTTTGGAACAAGTGCACCACCGCGCTCCCGATGCGATCAAAATCCTACTGACAGGTCAGGCTGGACTTGATTCGGCAATTTATGCCATTAATAACGGGGGACTCAGTCGGTATGTCGAAAAACCTTGGAATATTGAAGAACTCTCCAAAGACATTAAAGACCTACTGGATAAGTTCCGTCAAAACTTGGAAAACCAACATCTCATCCAAGCCCTCAACCGCCGCATCATCGAATTGGAATCTGGGCAGTAGTAAAAAACATTTTCTCATCTTAGGGCTTATTTTTCTTTCTCTTTCACAAGTTTTTGGGAAGGAGAAAGAACTAAGTCCCGAACAAATCGCCAAAAAAAAAGAAGTCCTTTCTAAAATGATTCGTTATGGAACGAGCCAAGAAAGAAAACAAGCGTTATATGAATTAACTCGTTTTCCCAAAGAAACCGCCGGTGACCTTTATACACTGGTGGGAGAACAATTAAAAACAGAAAAAGATATGGGGATGAAAATAATCCTCTTAAGAACCGTTGGTGATTTGGATTTAAAAGAAAATAAAGATACCATCATTTCTCTTTTTGAAGATTCCAATGAAGACGTAGCCAAACAAGCGGTCACTTCTGCAAAAAAAATGAAATTGGCAGAAGCAACAAATCCCTTACTTGAAAAAGTAAAAAAGGAAGATTTTACAAAAAACTCCAATTCACTCAGCCTTTATATCAGTGCTCTTGGTGAATTGCCAGATGGCAAGGTTGCAGCCTCCTTTCTAGAAACCAAATTTCGCGAAAAGTTTAACAATGCCGATATGCGTGGCCAAATTGCTTTGTACTTTGGTGCCGTATTATATGCAGAGGCAGAATCAGCACTGATGGAAGTGGCTTTTGACGAAATCCAACCTACAACTTTACGATGTTATTCGATGAATACACTTGGAAAGTTAAAATCAGAAACCGCTAAACCTAAGTTATATGAACTATTGGATTCCTTAAAAAAAACTGCAGGTAAGTTGGATGCAAAAAAAGCCCAATCCTTAAAAATTTATGCCATTGGTGCCCTTGTCACTATGGGTGATAAAGAAGTATTCCAAGAACTAAATGAATTTGCTCGTGATGATGATAGTATGGTGCGACTTCGTGCCATTGAATTTATGGGAAGTTTAAAAGATCCCAAAGCTTTAGAATTATTAGAATACAAACGTGACCGTGACCCCAGTCCAAAAGTACAAAAAGCAGCCAAAAAAGCCATAGACCAAATCAACGGAAAAGAAACGGCTCCCGAGGAAGAAAAATCGACGGAAGAAAAACCAGAAGAAGAACCCAAATGAATTGGAGAATATTCGCTTCTTTACTGATTTTCCTTTTTGCATTTTCGGGAATTTCCATTGATGCAGAGGATAATGGACGTTATACGGGAACAATTTCTCGTTCTGAAAAAAGAATTTTAGATGGAAAAACGGAATTCCAAAAAACGGGAACTTTCCCCTTGGAATGGAAATTGTTTTTTAAGGGGAAACAAGGTGATTTTGTTGTTTTCTACGACTTAAACGGGGATGAAATTCACTACCGTTATAGGCGTAATAAATTTGATTTGGATGCAGATTTTTTTGTGAAGGATCTATTTCCAGGAAACCCTTACCGAGTGAAGGGGGACTGGATTGGGTATTATTTTTATTCTGTGGATGAAAGGGGGAAACGTTCCTCTCTTCCTACCCCTAAAAAAATCCCAGCAGATCCTAAAGAATTTTCTGACAGACAATCGGTTCCCATTTTTAAGTTAATTGAATACATTGAAGTCCGCACCGATGACCTTCTTTATTAAAAATCAATTTTTTGTAACAATTGAAAATTGATAAATAGAATAGGATTTGGATCGTTTTCTTTTTCCGAATAACTTACGTTGAGTGATATAAACGGACTCACCCATTTGAGTTTGATGATTTCCTGTCTGTCGGTTAAGTTGATATTAAAATCGGTGGCGTAGGTCCAGTTTTCAAACCAAGCTCTTGTTTTGGGTTGGCCTTCTCTAAAAATTCCACTTAACTCTAGTAAATTTCCGGTTCCAATGGGGATTGCCAATTTCCCTTCCCATTGCCCTCCGTTTTCTCTGGATTCAAAGCCTATTGAGACTATAGCTTTTTCTTTTCTCCATTCATAAAATGCAGCTCTTCCTATCTCATTCCACTGGTAGTTTCCTGATTCATTGTATTCTCTATATCTATAAATTAAATTTCCCCATTCACTGACAAAACAGGGAAAAAATCCTGACCTTCCACTTTCATACCGGTGCCCTTCTATAGAACTTAAGAACTCAGATCCAACCAAGTGTTGGAAACTCATTCTTGTATAACCTAAGGTTTGTGGGATTTGTGGTCTTACTTCTTCCGGTGATACCATCCCATAGAGTAAAGGTGAATCTCGGTATACGGTAGCATCCAAAAAAAAGTTTTTTTCTGTGGATTCTGATTTTAAATAAACAAATCCAACGGATTCTTTTTTGTTGAATATGGATTCGGATTGGATTCTATGTGAACCTAAGTTCTGTGGATTCCAAACATCATTCACATACAAACTGGATTTGTTATCTCCTCCCGACCAAACTCCCGAATAGGATTTGTTTGGTGACACAAAATAAACCCCCGGGTATTTAGAAAATGAATCGGCATGATAAATTCCAAATTCATATTCCTTACTATCATATAACAATCGGTAGCCTAGAAAATTGGAAAACAAAATGGGTTGGGGGAGGGGAGATCCTGTTCGTTCCAATTGTGAATAAAAGTTTGGATCTTTGGCAAAATAAAAATGGGGAATGGGTTTATACCTGTTCCCTGAAGTGAATCGGAATTGTTGGAAAGTTAGGTTTGTCCCGTAAGAAAAATCTTCATCTCGTTTTTCTAAGATCCAAATCTGTCCTTTGGCCCGTCCGCCGAGATAAACTGAGGAGTGATTTTTTTCTTTGGCGGGTAAATACCGGACATCTAGGTTTTGGTAACTCATTCCAAAAAAAAGTTCCAATGGCGGATCGTTCGTGTTTTTCGAAAATGGTGGATTCCCTTTTGTATCCTTTGGTGGAGAATTCTGGGAATGGTTTTGGTTTTTATTTGTTTTTGAGCCAAACGGAAACTTGGAATTTCTTTTTTCGGTGAATGAAGGTTTGTCTGGATAAAGGGAAATTTGTTTTTGTTTCCAAACCTTAGAAACAAGAGCCGCATCCTTTCCTTGGAGAGATTTTTTCCATTTTAAAAAATTTTCAGGTGGTTGTTTGGCTTTTTCTTTCCAGGCAGCGGCCAGATGGGGAGGAAATCCTGCCGCTAAAAGTTCTGTGACGGAAACTTGGTCAGGCTTTTTTTCTACAGCATACAAAGTCTGTACGAGACAAATCCACAAAATTACCCCAATTTTCTGCCAATCCACCAGGATGGAGGTCTGAAATTTTGTTTTTTTGCCCTCAATCCAGTTGCTTTTTTTGGAAAAGGGACATATTCTAATCCTCCCATTCAAAAAAAATACGCTTGGGTGCGGGTTTTGTCCCAGGGGAATGCTAAATTTATATATAGAAACCGATAAAAACGTGAAAAAAATATTGACTTAACTTCTCAAATGTTAAGTAGTGTAAACAAGCGTTTAGTATATTATTGGTATTATTTTTTGTTTTATGTCGTCTAACATGATGACGGGGAGGAAAAACCTATGATCGTTCGATCCATCCAACAACCCGCTTACAACCGCCACAAGGACCAAGGCCTCACAGGGCAAGGTCCGAAAAAGGGATTTTCCCAGAACCAAACTGGGAAGACCTTTGAAGAGTATTTACTGGAAGCCTTCCAAGGGGAAGTGGTTCAAAAAGGAGAGTGGGTGTCCCCAAGTCTCTCCGACCTTGGCCAAATGAACCTGAAGAGGATGTAGACCAAAATACTGGCTTCTGGTTCTAGAACGAGAAGCCATAGGCCGACAATCAAAGTATGGAGAAAGTATCCATACTTTGGGCTCTCGTTCGGCGTGACTATGCACTGCAATATGCAGGATCCTTTTTAGGCATTTCCTGGATGTTTTTGCAGAACTTAGTGCTCATCAGTATGTACGCACTGGTTTTTCTAGTGCTCAATTTAAAAACCCCCTCCACACAGGAAGACTTCACTGCCTATCTTTTGACAGGGCTTCTCTATTGGATTCCCATCCAGGAACTTTTGGTGAGAGGCACCGGTATCCTTACGGATAACCGAACTTTGTTAAAACGTTCCAGTCTTGGGATTGATTTATTTTTATGGATACCGTTTGTCCAATTCCTCATCCATAGCCTTGTTACATCCATCCCTGTTTTTATCTATTTGGCTTATTCAGGGAAATTAAATCTCTCAGGGGTTGTTCTTGGTTATCTCGTTCTAATTTTGTCCGGATTGTATTTGATGTTACTCTTACACTATCTTTCTCGGTTGAATATTTTATTAAAGGATATTTCACCTTTGATTCGTTTGGCGAGCCAATTAATTTTCTGGGGAATCCCTGTTTTATATTATCCCACCGGTTATTTAAAAGAGTGGAATGGACTAAATCCATTTACCATACCTTTGGATGTATTTCGTAGTTCTGTCATTACTGGTTTCACACCTCAGTTTGATTGGATTCAGATTTTACCATTTTTGTTTTCCTTTTTCCTGATTTATTTACTTGCCAAACGTAAATTCCAATCAGTGATTTTGGATCATCTTTAAATTTCATGGCTTCAGTTGTTTTAGAAAATCTTTCTAAGGACTATCATGGATTTTCCAAACCTTGGAAACGAATCTTAACTGGCCTCAGTTTTGGATACTTTGGAATTGATTCTAAATTCACCGCATTACAAAGTTTAAACTTAAAAGTAGGTTCAGGCGAAATATTAGGAATCATCGGTAGAAATGGGGCCGGTAAATCGACTCTTTTGAAACTGATTACCGGAGTGATCAGAAAAGACAAAGGAAGTCTCTTTGTTAATGGATCGGTGCGAGCTCTTTTAGAACTCAGTGTTGGTTTTAATCCGGAACTTTCTGGCGAAGAAAATGTTTATTACAATGGACTGGTATGGGGATACAAACCCAAAGAGATCAGAGAACTAACAGACTCCATATTTGAGTTTGCTGAGTTACAGGATTTTCGTAACACTCCATTAAAAAATTATAGTTCGGGAATGGCGATGCGACTTGGCTTTAGCCTTGCCACTGCGAAACGACCTGAGATTTTAATTGTAGATGAAGCCTTGGCTGTTGGGGATGCAAGTTTCCAACAAAAATGCCTAAAAAGAATCAAAGAATTTTCAAACCTTGGATCTTGTATTTTGGTTGTGAGCCATGATCTTGGACTCATCTCCTATTTTTGCACAAGAGTTATCCTTTTAAACAAAGGAAATTTGTTATTTGATGGTGGTCCCAAAGAAGCTATTGAAGAATACATGCATGTGTTAGCTGGTAGTTCGGAACCTTCCTCTTTTTCTCATTCAGAATCCATAAAAGACATTCATATTTTTCTTAAAAATTCGAAAGGATTAGAATCTCGTCATCATTTCCTAGGGGATTTGGCCACACTCCGAATCGAATTCCAATCTACCAAACAGGTTACAGAAGGAACTATCGGTTTCCATATTGATAGTGAAAAAGGAATTCGAATTTTTGGGACAAACTCCCACCATCTGGGAAAACCCAATCTTGTAATTAAAGAAGGCGAACGTTCGGTGGTCGAATTCCAATTCCCCATCCAATTTGCTGAAGGGAAATACAGTTTGGGAGTTTCCATCCACAAAGGGGAATCCCATCTGGAAGGGAGTTATTTTTGGGGGGAATCGGTTTTGGATTTTGAAGTAGAACGAGGGAAAATCCAAAAATTTGTAGGTCTTTGCCATCTCCCCACAGAATTTCTCTATACCTCCGAAACCAAATCCGACTAGAAAAACAGTTTCCATCAAAGGAAAAATCTAAATTCTGGAAATCCTATGAAAGTTTGTGTGGTCGGAACCGGATATGTAGGCCTTGTTGCAGGTACTTGTTTTGCTGAATATGGAAATGAAGTCATTTGTATTGATAAAGATGAAAAAAAAATAAGTGATCTCAAACAAGGGATCATTCCTATCTACGAACCAGGACTTTCTGAACTTGTAGAAAGAAATCACAAAGAGGGAAGACTTAAATTTACTACTTCCTTAAAAGAAGGTGTCGAAACTTCTGAATTTGTGTTTATCGCAGTTGGCACTCCAACCTCAGATAATGGTTCTGCTGATTTACGATTTGTTTTTGCCGTAGCAGAAGAAGTTGGTAAAACAATGAATGGTTATAAAATCATTGTAGATAAATCAACGGTTCCCGTGGGAACTGCCGACCAAGTGAAGGCTATTGTTGCAAAAAACACAAAACACCCGTTTGATGTTGTTTCGAATCCGGAATTTTTAAAAGAAGGTGCGGCCATCGAAGATTTTATGCGACCAGAAAGAGTGGTGATTGGCGCTGAATCAGAACTAGCGGCTAAAAAAATGAGCGAGCTTTATTCTCCATTTGTTTTGAATGGAAACCCGATCATCACCATGAGCATTCGTTCTGCGGAACTTACGAAATATGCATGTAACGCTTTCCTTGCGACAAAAATTTCCTTCGTAAACGAAATTGCAAATTTATGTGATGCCGTTGGTGCTAATTACGATGACGTTCGAAAAGGAATGGGAACCGATTCAAGAATTGGTCGCCAGTTTTTATACGCGGGGATTGGATACGGTGGATCTTGTTTCCCTAAAGATGTAAGAGCACTCCTTCGCACAGCAGAGGAAGTAAAAGCTCCAATGCATATCATTCAATCCGTGGAAGATGTAAACGAAAAACAAAAAACTCGTTTGACTGATAAAATTTTTGAACACTTTAAATCCACAGATATGAAAGGTAAAACTTTTGGAATCTGGGGTTTGTCATTCAAACCAGGAACAGATGATATGCGTGAAGCTCCATCAATTCCGCTCATTTATGAATTACATAAAAATGGTGCCAAAATTCAAGTTTTTGATCCAGCATCTATGGAAACTTCAAAGTATTATTTTGATGGTAAAGTAGAATATAAAAAGGATGCATATTCAGCTCTACAAGGTGCCGATGCTATGTTACTTTTAACAGAGTGGCGCGAATTTAGAGAACCTGATTTTAACAAAATCAAAAGCCTTCTTAAAAGCCCTTTGGTGTTTGATGGAAGAAATCAATACAAACCAACTCTAATGAATGAGTTAGGTTTTACCTATTATTCTATCGGAAACAGATAATTGTTTTAAACCAACCGGATTACCAAACTAGTGTTTGGTTGGTTTAAAAACCTCTCTCAATTTCGGACAAAGCTGCATTGCACATGGATTTGTCCGAATCAGTTGTTAGTTGGGGTTTAATTTCTAGTAAAACCGATTTAGCTAACTTCGATTCTCCAGCATCTTTTAAAGTTAACCCATAATATAATTTAGCGGTTGTTTTGTGGGTAGATGAGGGGTAGACTTCTAAAAATTCTTTCCATGAATTGGCTGCGGATTCTTTGGATCCGTGGATGGATTTTGCTAAGTTTAAGTTAAAATGTGCGTTCTCTTTGATTACGGGTAGGTTTTTAGATTTTTGGACCGCTTCGGTGAATTGGATTTCCGCTTTTTCAAAGTCTTTTTTTTGGAAATAGATTAAACCCAATCGAAAATGGATGTCTGGACTATTTACATTTCGCCTAAGTTCTGTTTTGAGGTACGATTCTATATTTTGTTCTTGGAGAATTCTTTTGGATATTCCTAGAATGTCTTCTTTGGTTGCCAGTCCCGAAATCTTTGTTACATAGTTTCCATCCCCATCTAGAAAAAGAATTGTGGGGTATCCTTCGATATTGTATTTTTTTCGAAAGTTGGGGAATTCTTCACCATCTAACCGAACTCTGACGAAGTTATCTAAAATCCGGCTGACTTCTGGATCGGGAAAAATTTCCTTTTCTAAAACCAAACAGTAAGTGCACCAATCGGCAAAAACATCTACGATGATAAATTTTTTGTCTTGTTTTGCCGTTTCGAAACCTTTTTGGATGGATCCGCCCCAGGGAGACTCGGAAAACAAGGCAGTAGTGAAAAGAAGGAAAAAAAGTGGAAAAAACTTACGCACCATCACTTAAATCTTAATGTTATTCCTTTGTTTTGAATAGTCAATTTTCGCTTTTTCGAAATGGATTGGCCCTTTTCCATGGTCGATAGAAGGTCAAATTATGGAATTTTTACTGAAATTGGAAGAGTTACTCCGCAAACGTAAGGAAGAATTGCCTGAAAAGTCTTATACTGCAGAACTCTTTCGTGACGGGGTTGACCGCATCCTAAAAAAAATTGGCGAAGAAGCAGGTGAAGTCATCATTGCTGCGAAAAATCCCAATGAAAAAGAATTGGTTCACGAAATTGCCGACTTAATCTTTCATTTAGAAGTTCTTATGGTAGAAAAAGGAATTAGTCTTTCTACCATCGCCAAAGAATTAGAAAAACGCCACAGTTAATCTAATGGTTTCCCAATGGAAACTTAAATGAAGTTATTACTCTATTTGTTTTATCCTCTGAGTTTGTTGTACCAGTTTTTATTTTGGTGGCAACAGAAAGAGACAACCTCCTTTACTTTACCCAATGTTCTCGTCATCAGTGTGGGAAATTTAACTGTAGGGGGGACAGGTAAAACTCCTTTTGTCCAATATCTGGTAAGGTTTTTCAAACAAACTTGCCCAGGTTATGCGATAACAATTTTGTCTCGTGGTTATAAAGCAGAAAAAAGTAAAGAAGGGGCCATTCTTACCGATGGCCGCTCTCCGAATTTATATGGGGATGAACCAAGCCAACACAAAGAAATGTTTCCTGACGTACAAGTGATCATTGGTAGAAATAGAAAAAAATCATTTCTTTTGCACAACCAAATCCAATCAAAAAAACATATTGTGATTTTAGATGATGGTTTCCAACACAAGGCCTTACACCGCGATTTCGATTTTGTATTACTTGATGCAAACTCTCCCTTAGGGAATGGATTTACCTTACCTCTTGGTTTGTTAAGAGAACCGGCCGATCATATCAAAAGAGCCAATGCGATTCTATTTACCAAAATCACGAATCAAAACAAAACGGGTTTACTAAAATATAATTCTGAATTGAAAAAAATAGTTCCTCATGTTCCGATTTATTTTTCTCAGTTTGAATCCTCTGTGGTAGAATTACAAATCCACAATGATTTAGAACAAATTCCATTCATCCCGCAATTGGACTCCCAATACTTTTTAGTCACAGGGGTAGGCAATCCCAAACATGTTTATGAAACAGCAAAAACTACTTTGTTAACGGATTCCATTCGAACAAAATTTTTTCCTGATCATTTTGAATTTAATGAATCTGTATTGTCTTCTTTATCAAAAGAAATTTTGCCTGATGAAATATTGGTTACTACGGAGAAAGATTGGATCAAATTACGAACACATAAAGATTTCCAGGAAGACCTTAAGAGAAAAAAAACGAAGGTGTTACTTTTACTCATCCAAGTCTCAGTCACAGAAGAAAATCAGTTGAAGTCTATGTTAGCTGGTCTCGTTTCCACATACGAAGTAAAAAACGATCTGGTTTCAAAGACTTAAAAATCCTTTCCTGCACAACATCCGGTTCTGAAAACATGGAAGAGACTAAAATCTCTGCGGCAAATAAAGAGTGGGTGAGACCCCTTGATCCAAGTCCGTTGAGTATTCCCACATTTTCAAAATAAGGGATTTTCATTTGTTTCCCATCTTTTTTCAGTAAATTTTGGTATTTGATTGTGAGATCTATTTTGGAAATATCTGGCAATTTCCCAAGCACTGGGCCACGATCCTGTGATTGTGTTCTATAACTGACTCTCGTTGGCAACAAGCGAGCGTTAGGTAGATTCCAATCTGCAACAAGTGTTGGTAATTTTTGAACCATTTCCTTCCAAAGAGTTTCAGATTCTTGCGGTCTTGGTTCCTCTTCCAGTTTGAACTCGTCATAGCTGGCCCCTAAAACTTGGTAACCTTGGATGGGTGCTGTGATGTAATCTCCATATAAAATTCCATGTCTATTTGTTTGGTTTTGTTTGGGGATCTGTAAGATCTGTCCTCGAACTTTTTTTAAAGGCAACCATTTGGAATTTGGATCCTCCGCAAATTGATACCCTTGGCTTAAAAAAAGATAATCACAATAAAGTTCACCATCCGTTGTTTGGCAAAGGATCTTTCCATTTTCAGATTGTTGCCACTTAGTTAACTGACAGTTGAATTTTGTTTCCGGGTTCGCTAAAATTAATATTTGTTTGGTAAGGTCTTTCGGAGATAAAGATTTTCCTTTTGGAAAAAAAAGGGATCTGATGCCAGAGACCGGTTCTAAACTTTCTTCTGCTATATGATTTAAAATTTGATGAGAGCGGAGGGCATGGGAATAACGATCATAAGACTCGTCCTTTTCTAAAAGGAAATAAATTCCATCTACATGGGGAACTAGTGATTCTAAACCTAAATCCTCCCAAATGGATAAAAAATACATAAATGCTTGTAGAGAAAATTCCGATTCAGCTGTTTTGTGTTTTGTGAGGAAAGGGTAAACAACACCTATCGGATTTCCACTGGCGTGTTTTGCAGGTTCCGATTCGGAATCAATTAAAATGGTTTGTATATTTCTTTTTTTTAGAGCAAGGCAAATACTAACACCCGCAATCCCTGCTCCAACAACGATGGCAGTTCTCTCTTTTTTCTTCATTTGGATTTTATTCTAAATAACCGGATATCATTTCTCGTTTCCGGCCAAATCCTTTTTTCTTTTCTACAACAAACCCTAGTTCGGTGAGGTTTCTTCTTAAAAATCCGGCTGAAGAAAATGTGGCAAAACTAGTTCCTTTGTCCGACTTATTTCTAAGGATACTTAAAACTTCACCCGACCACATATCCGGATTTTTCCCCGGCGAAAATCCATCTAAAAACCATGAATGGACTTTCGGGAAAGAGGGAAGGCAGACAAGGATGTCTCCGAAATAGACGTTTAAGACAAATTGATTTTTGTTCGAATTGTGGATCCATTCATAAACCCAGAGGTTTTTTGTTTTATCTTTTTCCCAACTTAGTTTTGCAGTTTGGTAAGAAAGAAGTAAGTCTTGGAACCAAAGATTTTTTATCGGATAACTTTTGTTTAACGCTAATAATACTTCTGTGTTTAAAGGGTAACCTTCAAGGCTTGTGAAAGTAACGGATCTTGGATTTTGTAAAGCCATCCAATTTTCTAAAGTAACAAATAAATTGAGTCCTGATCCAAATCCCAACTCACCAATTTGAAATATGGATGGGTCATCTCCGTTGATTTTCGATTCCAATTCGTTTCCATGAAAAAAAACATAATTGGATTCTTCCCAACCACCTGCTTTGGAAAAGTAAACATCATCGAATAATAAGGAAACAGGAACTCCCTCTTTAAATTCAATTGTGTTATTTTGGTCGTTTGGAGGGGAGTTTGACATACGGCTTAAGGCCTAATTCCTATTTTTGGAAACTCACTCACCCTGGAAACTCAATCTCGAAATCCACCGATTGTAAAAAGTAAGTCACTTACCTTTTTAGCATGCTTTCTTACGAAACTCACTTTCGAAAGTAAGCCAATTACCTGGGTAACTTACTTTCAAAATTAAGTTCCATTCCCAATTTTTCCTCATTTCTCCCAACTTGCCACTGTCCCTCAATTGGCTAACTGCTCCCGACCAAATAACTCCAAAAGCAATCCGGCTATCTTTCTTTACTCGCCACCAAGAACTAACCTCAACCTTCGCGGTCACCCAATCGAAACTTTGCGATTGCAAAAGGAAATTAAGTTTCCAAAGAAAGCCACCCGTCTTCGATAGCTGCTTACCAAGGATACCGCCTTCCTAAAGAAATTCGTTTCCCAAAGTGAATCCCTCACCTTAGTAACTCACTTACCAAAGTAAGTCACTCACCTTCGAAATCCGGTTTCCTAAATTTCCCGATTCCTCTTTTGACCCCTTCCAATAACCTCTGCCTTTTTCCTCTATTCCCGCCAATCATCATTGAAATTATTATGTCTCATAAAAAAGACTTTCCAAATTGAGGGTACTCTTCATATTTTTCCCAGGTTCGGGGGATATTCTATGGATTTTGTAAAAATCCGAGGCAAAGACTTACAAGACTGCATCATGCAGATGAAGATGAAATACGGTCCAGAGGCACACCTCTATGACCAACGAGTGATCACGGAAGGTGGACTCTTTGGGACAGGGCTTATGGCCCAACGTATGTATGAAATCGATGTAGGTGTTCCCGAAAAACAAAACTCCAAAGAGAGAATTGAACGTAAGTTAAAAGATCTCAAAGAACTCATCAAACAAAAACAGAGAACTGAATCCCTCCCTGAGTCGAGCCTTGTGGGAATCGGATCTAACAATTCCCAAGCGATAGGTGGAGGGAATCCTCTCCTTCGTAAAAAAAATATCGATGCAGTTCGTCCTTTTTCGGAGCGCCGCCGCAGACAGAACCCCCCTGTTTATGAAATTGAATCTCTGGAAGAAAGGGCAGTGGGTTTGTCTATAGTAGAAGCGAAAGAATCTCCACTTGAGACAATTCCGCAATCTAAACCGCAAAACCCAGAGAGGCATCCACACATCCAAAAAATCGTAAATCGTCTGTTAAACGAAGGGATGTCTTCTGGATTTTTGGAAGAAATGGCTGTGGCACTCGAACGCAGATTGTCTGCCGTGGATCTGACTCGATATGCCAATGTTACGGACAAAGCAGTCACTTATTTAGAAGAAAGAATTCAAATTGATTCAGACCTTTTTAGTGGGACTCCTCGCGGAAAACGAAAAATCATTTTCTTTGTGGGACCAACTGGATCCGGTAAAACTACATCCATTGCCAAACTTGCTGCCAAATACAGTTTGCACATGGGGAAAAAAGTTTCCCTTTATACAACTGACAACTACCGTATTGCCGCCATTGACCAACTAAAGTTTTATGCGGATGCTATGGGTTTGCCATTCTATGCAGCCAAGGATTTACGTAAATGGAAGGAAACCATCCTTCGTGATGGATCCGAACTCATCCTCGTGGATACGGCTGGATACTCGCATAGGAAATCAGAAAACCTCGAAAAACTTCAGGAATTCTACCAAGTTTTTGGGGAAAAGGATTATATTGAAACCGTCTTAGTGCTTTCCTCCACTGTTTCTAAAGACAATGCATTGGCAGTGGCAAACGCGTATGAGTCGGTCGGTTATAAAAGAATTTTATTAACTAAGCTAGATGAAGCAGAATTTTTAGGTTCTGTAGTGGAATTGGCCGATACTATTCACAGGGAATTCGCATTCTTAAGTGTGGGGCAGGATGTTCCTTTTGATATCCTAAATGCCTCGAAAAAACTTCTTGCCGAATGTGTAATTTTTCCTGAAAAATTGAAAGGGATAGCGGGCGAGGTCTTCGAAAAGACCGTGTAACCAAGTTCGTTATCCTTAAGGCCGTAGGGGTAACGATGGACCAAGCTGCAAATCTTAGAAAGCTCACTGAAACTGGTACTGGTTTAAAACTTGTTCAACCCCAGGATGCAGTCAAAAAAACCAAAATCATCGCGGTAGCTTCTGGCAAAGGTGGTGTTGGAAAAAGTACTGTCTCCGTAAACCTTGCGATCTCCATTGCAAAGACGGGGCTCAAAGTTTTAATCTTTGATGGTGACTTGGGGCTTGCCAACGTCAATGTTCTTCTTGGGATCATTCCGAAATACAATTTATACCATGTGGTGAAAGGCCACAAAACTTTGAAAGACATCGTCATCTCCACTCCAGAAGGTGTGGACATCATTGCTGGTGCTTCTGGATACTCTCAGCTTGCTAACTTAAACGAAACACAAAGAAACAATCTCATCAAAGGGTTTGCAGAACTCGACCGTTATGATGTCATGATCATCGATACGGGAGCGGGAATCTCTGCCAATGTCATTGGTCTTGTGATGCCTGCGGATGAAGTAGTTGTGGTCACAACACCGGAACCGACTTCCATTACCGATTCTTATGGGCTTATTAAATCCATTGTTTCCCAATCCAAAGACAAAAACCTAAAAATCATCGTGAACCGTGTGCGTTCTGCCATCGAAGGGAAAAAAGTTGCCGATCGTGTCATCGACATCTCCGGTCAATTTTTAGAAGTCCAAGTGGAAAACTTAGGATTTATCTTCCAGGATGAAGAAGTAGAAAAATCCATTCGCGAACAAAAACCATTCATCATTGGTGCTCCTCGTTCTAAGGCTGCAGCTTGCCTCACAAGAGTCACACACACCCTCTTACAAACCGAAGGTGGGTATGATGATGAAGAAGGCCTAACAGGGTTTTTCAAAAAATTCTTTAGCTTCGTCGATTTCAAAGAAAAAGAAATGGAAGAAAAGATGGAGGAAGACAACTAAGTGCTCATCGGATTTGTACTGGGATTTGCGGTTCTTGGAGCCATCATCAGTTCTGTATGTGGGTTTCTCGTTGGAAACCGACTTGGTTATATCTTTTTTGTCTCTCTTGTTTCTACATTTGCTTTCGGTGGTTTGGGATTTGGAGTTTTCTCCGTATTACAAAAGAAAGTTCCTGAATTTTTAGAATTTCTCAGCACATTTTCCATTGGTGGATTCGGAGGGGAGAGCCATTCCGATGACTATGACCACGAGTCTGGGGGAATGGATTCGGGCCGCTCCGAGTCAATGGGTTCTGATGACTTTGGTGTCCAACCTATGGGAGATGCAGCCATGGATGCCAAACTTGCCATGGCTAAGTCAGGAAAATTTGGAGATCATATCATTGTAGATAAAATTGCGATCAAAAACGAGCCGAAACTCATGGCGGAGGCCATTCGTACCATGATGGCTAAGGATGATCCCCAAGAGGGTTGAAAAATTACGGTTTTTAGAGGACATAAGAAAAAATCCTCTTGTAATTTCCCTTTATTTACGATTTCTACTATAAAGTAAAGAGATTCCGTACTTCGGTTCCCTATGTCAAGATTGCTAGACAAATACAATCAGTTTGATGAGACAGATCTTTGGAAACAATACCGCGTCAATAAGGATGCGGAGATCCGAAGTTACCTTGTTGAAAAATATTCACCTCTCGTCAAACACGTGGCTGGGAGAATTGCGATCGGTATGCCTCAAAATGTCGAGTTTGAGGATCTCGTTAGTTACGGCGTCTTTGGTTTGTTAGACGCTATTGAGAAATTCGACCCTTCTCGCGAAATTAAATTCAAAACATATGCTATGACCCGTATCCGTGGGTCCGTTTTTGATGAACTAAGAAGTGTGGACTGGATCCCTCGTTCCATCCGTCAAAAAGCAAAACAATTAGAAAACATCATTGCCATGCTTGAAAACAAGGAAGGCAAAAAAGTAGATGATGAAGAGATCGCCAAAGAACTCGGTGTCTCTATGGAAGAATACAATTCTCTTCTTGCAAAACTATCTGGCACTTCTCTTGTCTCTTTAAATGATATTTGGTTTCTCGGGGATGAGAACGATGAAGTTTCCTTTATGGAAACTTTAGAGTCTCCGATGAATATGAACCCTGACAATATCATCGAAAAAGAAGAAATCAAAAACGTAATTGTAGAAGCCATCCAATCACTTCCGGAAAAAGAAAAAAAGGTAATCGTACTTTATTATTATGAAGACCTGACTCTTAAAGAAATTGGCGAAGTATTGGAAGTAACGGAATCAAGAATTTCCCAACTCCATACAAAAGCAGTCGCAAGACTTCGCAGCAAACTCTCTAAAGTAAAATCCGCGATCCAAAAAAGGTAATTAAGAATGTCTCTCTCTGAATTTCTTACAGAGGAACTGAAAGAGTTCGACCGTAAGGAAAAAGAACAAGTAGAGGTCATAGCCGATACCATTGAAGAATGTTTGGCAATTGCCTCAAGCCACTTAGGCCGCAAAGTTCACGAAATTGATTATACAGTTTTAAAAAGAGGAAAGAAGTCTCTTTTCTTTTCAGAACCATACCATATCCGAGCTTCCATCATTCCCGATGATTTGTTATTAGATGAATTGAGTCTTTTGGATGAGCATCTAACAGGTGGTAGCGGGAAATTAGTTTCTAAAGACCTGAAGGAGTTAGTGACTCCTAAAAATAAAGATGGTAGAGTTTCGGTTAAAATCTATAGAACAGGTGTGTTTTTAACGGTTTATCCTCCGTCTGGGGAAGGGATGGAAATGTCGATGGCTGATGTTTCCAAAAAACTATCTTTTCGCGGTGTGGCTGGTGTAGATCAAAATTTAATTAATAAAGTCATCAAAGAAAAAAAAGGCGAACCGGTTCTTATCTCCAACCAAAAACCAAAGGCCGGAAACGATTCCAGTTGCAACGTAGAAATTGCCCAAGAAAATATGCGTGCCTTTGTGACTGTATTCCCTGCGAGGCCAGGTGGGCGTGATTTAGAAGTTTCTGATATTGTTGCCGCACTCAAAGGAATGGGTGTGGCCCATGGTTTGAAAGAAGATGAAATTCGTAAAAGTTTGGACGAAGACATCATAAATAAACCATTTATCGGTGCGGAAGGTGATTTTCCTGTGAACGGGAAAAATGCAGAAATTAAATACTATGTCCGCACAGAAAAGAAAATCAATTTCAAAGAAGACCAATCGGGTCGAGTGGACTACAAAGACTTAGATATGATTGAAAACGTTGTCGTGGGACAACTGTTAGCTGAAAAACTTCCAGCAGAAAAAGGAAAATTCGGTCGTAACTTATTTGGAATGGTACTCCCTGCCAAAGATGGTGTTGATACAGAACTCAAACAAGGAAAAGGTACAATTCTATCCGAAGACAAAATGCGTCTCACCGCAGAAGTCAACGGACAGGTGTTATATGCTGCGGGTAGACTTTCTGTAGAAACGGTTTACCGAATCAATGGAGACGTGGGAGTTCGTACGGGTAACGTTACCTTCCTTGGTTCTATCATCATCACAGGAAACGTAGAAGATAATTATTCCGTCAAAGCTGCCGGTAACATTGAAATTTATGGAACAGTCCAGAAAGCCATTGTTGAAGCGGATGGGGATATCATTGTGCGCCAAGGGGTGACGGGAAGGGAAGAGGCACGTGTGGAATCCACTGGGGGAAACATTGTCGCTAAGTTCATCCAGAACGCCACTTGTATCACTGAAAAAGACATCATTGTCCAAGAAGGAATTTTACATTCACATTTGATGGCTGGGGGAAAAATTTCCTGTAAAGGAAAACGAGGCCAGATTGTGGGCGGAACCATCCAAGCCGCCCAACTCATTTCTGCTAAAATCATCGGTTCCCAAGCCAACCCACAAACGGATCTCATCGTGGGAAACAATCCCAAGATCTTAAAACAGATCCAGGAATACGAAGAAAAACGAAAAGAAAACCAGGACAAACTGGACCAACTCACAAAAACCATGCGCACCCTAAAGGCGAGAAAAGAAGCTGACCCTGCGAGTTTTACAGCAGAACAGGACGCCCATTTGCAGAAGTTGGAAGCGGGAACCAAAAAACTCGAAAAACGAATCGCCGAGGCCGGAAAGGACATCCAAACCTTGACCGAATACATGGACGAACAGGCCGCCAGTGGCCGTATTTCCGTCGAGAAGACCATTTTCCCTGGTGTTACCATCCGCATCCGCAATGCCGATTTCAAACTCCGCCACGAGACCAAAGCCAAGACCTTTTACGAAGAAGAATCCCAGGTGCGGAGCGCTCCTTACGAAGATCCGGACGAATCGAAAAATGACTGGAGAAAAAAGAGAGGGCGTGGTAAGTCTAAGAATTAAGAGGGTTCCCGATGATTCTAAACGAAAACTTCGCGAGTATCGCCCACCACTACGATTTTGCACGTAGGGCTCAGGCTGAGAATCCTTTTACCCACCAAAACCAGGTGGTAGAATTGCAAAAGGTTGTGATCCAAACCCAAAACCGAGCCCAAACGGTTCCTGAAACAAAATCAGGTAACTATAGTTCGGCGGCGAAACCGAAACAAGACAAAGAAAATTCGGTTTATGCTTATTCCAAAGAAGGAGTCATCTATGACAGACCTGGTTTGGAAAGAGGATCTCGTTTTGATTTAAAAGCTTAAAGTCCTTACTCCGGAATGTTGTTGGAAATGTTCTGCAGGAGAGCGACATGGAACTCTTTTCTCTCGTTTTAATCAATCTACTATTTTGTGGGATGATGTATGTATTCATTTCTGCAAAAGTCCAAAAAGCAGTCGGGGAATATTACGATAAAAAATTAAACAGAGCCATTGATATGGCCACGGCGGAGACCATCAGAGAACTTGATGCGACCGTCGCTGTGATAGAATCCAAAATGGTAGCCCTTCGTTCGATGATGGAAAAGGGAGAAGCGCTTGTAAAAGAATTCAAACATTACCAGTCAACGGGTCTGTCCATGAAATCGGAGTTAGTTCCTGATTTAACACCGGATGAAGAACCTGCACTTGATATCAAAGAACAAAGAACAGGAATCGGTAAAATTTACCAAGCCAACCAAATCCCTGTTCCGAGTGATGAAGTAGAAACCACGGAAGGGGCTGTGAACCAAGCCTTTGGGAAATTAGGAAAAGCCGTCAAAGGAATTTTTGGAATGGAACCTTTGAGTTCCCCTTCGCCAGAGGTTATGGATAATTTAGAAGTTCCTACGTTTCAACCTAAGATGAATTATACGGTAGGTGGAAATCCTTTTTCAGAAGAAAAACCTTCTGATTTGATTCGTAACGAAATTATAGATGGCCCTAAAAAAAGAGAATTTTTAAACGAAGTATCAAAAGCAAATGATCCAGCCTTTGCTTCTTACCAAAAAATGAGTTTGGATAAAGTGGATCTTTCCATTGAATCTGCTTTGGATGAGTTACCACCTTCAGCAACAAAGATTGATAAAGTGGTTCATCTCATCAAAAAGGGATACAAACATGATGAAATTTCAGAAGCCATGAATATTGGGATCCATGAAATTCATTTAATTGAAACGATTCGACTTGATCGATCTAGAAGAATCTAAAATTATGTTTCCATGTCTTCGTTTCCAGTACTCAATGTTGGTTTTTCTAATGTAGTATTTGTATCGAAAATCCTAACCATCTTACAAGCAGACTCCGCTGGTGCCAAAAGACTTCGTTCGGAAGCAAAAGCTGAGAGTCGTTTGATTGATGCCACTAGTGGACGTAAAACGAGATCTGTTCTTGTTTTAGATTCAGGCCATATCCTTCTCTCCGCCATCCGCCCTGAAAGTTTATCCAAACGATTGGAAACCGGCGACAACCATATCGGTGAGGGTGAGGAGGAACAAGAAGATTGAAAGTAGTGAATCCTAATTTATATATCATTTCCTCTGTTGCTGGCGGTGGTAAATCAACCATCATTGCGGCCTTACTTGCTGAGTATCCTGAGTTTTATTTTTCCATATCTTGTACCACTCGTGAACCAAGGCCCGGTGATAAAGACGGAAAAACCTACCATTTCCTTTCGGTTCCAGAGTTTCAAAAACGGATAGAAGCGGGTGAGTTTTATGAATGGGCCGAGGTCCATGGAAATTATTACGGAACTCCCAAAGGCCCAATTTTAGAAGCATTACGTGAACACAGGGTCGCACTTCTCGATTTGGATGTACAAGGAGCAAAATCCGTGAAGGCAATACGTCCTGAATCTGTAACGATATTTATTGAACCACCTAGCAGAGAGATTTGGATTGAAAGACTGATCCGTCGTGGAACCGATTCTAAAACCAGCATTGAAAGACGAATTCAAAATGGAATTAAGGAGCTTGATGAAGCACCTAGCTTTGATTATGTGGTTGTGAACGACCGGTTAGAAGATGCCATCCAAGATGTAAAATCCATTTTATTTGGATCTAAAAATAAAACTTAAAGCCACTTCGGAATCGGTTTTACTTTTCAAACAAAAGGTATTCTTTTAAAATAACGAACCTTTGGTTTAAGGTTCGTCGTTGTCTTCATCGATACTTTTGCCGTAGTTGGGAACATTTTTCGCTCCGGCATCCAACCACTTGTTGGAAATCACAGACCTTCGTTCCGCAGGAAACAAAGTGAGAAGGTATGTGGTAATGGTTTGTCTTCCCTCTTCCTCTGCGTCTCTATCCATTTGTTCAAAAACTTCAATGATATCATAGTCTGGCCAATTGATTAACATATCTCTTGCCGATTCAGGTGGCATATTGGCAACTTTGTTTGCGAGGACTTTTACTTTTTCGGCGCGGGCATTATCTTTTTTTAATTTGTCCGCCATTTCTTTTTCTTTGCGTTGGATTCCTTCTCTCAATTCCTCTAAACGTTCTTTGTCTGCATGCAACGAGGATGATTTTTCTTCCAACTCTCGTTTCATCTGTTCTAATTCTTCTCGGTCAGCAATGAGTCTTTCTTTTGCTTTTTCCATTTCCAACTTTTCGAGTTCTGTTGGTGAAAGTAGGTCTTGGTTGACAAGTCCTGCTTGTTTTTTGAGGAAAGGTAAATAATCTTCCGCATTGATGACTTGGAAGTAATCAAATACAAAAAAACCAATGGCAATTAGGAAAAAAATGAGTACGATTAAAAAGAAGGATCTTGTGCTATCGGTTACACTTGCCATTATGATTTGCCTTGTCCTAGGTAATATTTTTCATAAAAATCACGAAGAGATTTGAAGTCGGATGTGAGTTCATCACCACCATCTTCTCGATTCAGAATTTTGAAAGTTCTTGGAATCTTTTTCGATTTGGATGATCCAAAACTTTCTGTGGAATCGAAGAACGATTGTTTGCTTAGTTGCAAATTAAATTCTTCGACTTCTCTTCGTTCTGCTCTGTTTCGTTTTTTCTTCCATTCAGCAAATCGTTTATCTTTCAAAACTTCGATTACTTTTTTATTCATTCGAGCTAACATTACGTCTTTACGAACTAAATTCACTTCTTCGTTTTGTGATGAGATTCGTTCTTCGAGTTCCTCATTGCGTCGCATAAGGCCTTGAATATAACTTTCGATGGAAAGATAATCTGAAAGACTTGTCCCCACTTTTGAGGAACTGAGGATGGCTTCGTAGGAAGATTCGATTTCCCTTTCATTGGAATCTTTTTCACCGATCAGGGAATTCAGTTTGGAGACAACTAGGGAAAGCCTGCGGATTTCTTCTTCTTCTCGTAGGCCTCTTAGTTTCAGAACTGTCTCTAAACTAAAACGAAATCGTTTCACAGCTGTCTATTTCTTCGGTTCTAAATAATTTTTGTACTCTTTTTTACTCGTATTTTTAAAAAAATGAGTAAAACTTGCAATATTGTCCAATAAACACTTACATCTGATTGGTTTTGCCATTACCGTGTTTTGCCTTTCGGCATTTTCAGTAATGGCCACACCACCTGCCGAAATTGTGCGGAAAAGCCAGGGAAATCCAGTTCATTTGGAAGGAGAATGGGAATTTTATCCGCATACCTTCCTTTCTGAACTTACCGAACTTCCTTCGTCTCCTTCGTTAGTTTCGGTTCCTGGGATTTGGAATTCAGAGTTAGGAACCGGGAATGGGTTTGGAACCTATCGTTTGCTTCTGGAAAGACCAGAAGGCACAGATCCAGATGCCGTGTATGGAATCAAACTTCTAGATCTAGCAACTGCTTCCCGAGTGTTTTGGAATGGAAAACTTCTTGGTTCTTCTGGGGTGGTTTCTAAAAATCCAGAAGGTTCGATCCCTTCCTACCAATTTCAATTTTATCCATTACCCTGGAAAGATGGTCCAAACGAACTACTTGTAGAAATTTCGAATTTTCACCATGACAAAGGAGGGATGTGGGAGCCGCCTTATGCCGGTGAGTGGAAAAAATTATTTAAAGAAAATGAAAAAGACTTAGCTTCCTCTTTATTTTTGGCAGGAGCCGTTTTCATCATTGCCTTATATCATTTTGGATTGTTCTACTTTCGGCGTTCGGATAAGGGAAATTTATTATTTGGATTTGCTGCTCTTTTGTTATCCCTTCGAACTTTGTTTACGGGAGAAAGGTTTGGATTTAATGAACTTTCACCTTTTCTCGGTTGGAATCTTTGCCTTCGGATCGAGTATTTTACGTTTTATTTATCTCCCTATTTGTTTTTTGCATTCTTTCGTGAGTTTTATCCTAACTTCTATCCGCGTTGGATGAATCGAATTTTACTTTTTCCCACTCTTGTTTTTATCAGTTTCCTTGTGATTTTGCCAACTCCCATTTATACAAAGTTAAATGGATACTTTCACATTGTATTTCTTTTAGGAATTCTTTTGATCTTTCAAGGTGTGTTTCGTGCCGTCATTGGAAGAAAAGAAAGTAGTTTACTGTTTGCGATTGGAATCATCTCGGTTGCCATCGCTGCTTTTATCGATTTACTGAACGCATACCAACTTGTTTATACAGTGGAAGCCATTCCCATTGGAATTTTTGTTTTTATTTTAGTTCAGTCTTTAACACTGTCGAGGCGCTTTAGTAAAGCTTTTTCTGATGTGGAGTCACTTTCCAAAAGGTTACTTGCTTTAGACAAACTAAAAGATGAATTTTTAGCCAACACTTCTCACGAACTAAAAACACCTCTCAATGGAATTATTGGAATCGCCGAATCGATGTTTGATGGTATTGGTGGTAAACTCAGTCAAGAACAAAGACAAAATTTAGGGATGATTGTGAGTTCTGGGAAACGATTGTCTTCTCTAGTGGATGACATTCTGGATTTTTCTAAAATGAAAAATAGAGATTTGGATTTGGATTTAAAAGCAATCGATCTCCACCAAATTTGTGATTTGGTTCTTGTGATTTCAAGGCCACTTTATGTGACCAAAAATCTTACCGTTCGTAACCATGTTCCTATGGATTTTCCTCCTATTTTGGGAGATGAAGCAAGGCTCCAACAAATCCTTTTCAATTTGATTGGGAATGCCATCAAATTCACGGAAAAAGGTAGGATTGATGTTTCGGCAGAAATTATGGAAAGGATGCTGATTCTTTCCATAAAAGATACCGGGATAGGAATTCCCAAAGATAAGTTTTCTGATATTTTTAAGTCATTTGAACAGGTGGATGCGTCCACCACACGAAAGTTCGGTGGAACAGGCCTTGGACTTGCGATCTCTAAACGTTTAGTAGAATTACATGGTGGTACTATTTGGGTGGAATCTTTGGAAGGAGAAGGTTCTACCTTTCGATTCACTTTGCCATTGGCAAGGGAAGGGGAAATTCCCATGGAAAAACCAGCCATTAAAAAAACAGATTTATGGTTTGGTGGTGAATCTCCCGAATTTGAACCCATTGAGGAAGTAACAGAAGAATACGACGGTGAAAAAATTAAAGTTCTTGTGGTGGATGATGAACCGATCAACCGTCAAGTTTTAAAAAATCACCTAACTCTCATTGGTTGTGATGTATATGAGGCTTCTAACGGTGGTGATGCCATCCGTATGGTTCGGGATGATGGTCCTTTTGAGCTAATGTTACTTGATATCATGATGCCTGGGATGAGTGGTTATGATGTTTGTACGGTTTTACGAGAATCTTATTCTTTATACCAATTGCCGATTTTGTTTTTGACCGCTAAAAATCAAATTACAGATATCATTGCTTCTTTGGAAGCCGGTGGAAATGATTACCTAGCCAAACCATTCGACAAACGCGAGTTAATTTCTAGGGCTAAAAATTTGATCACACTAAAAAAGGCAGTGGAAGAACAAAACAAATTCATTGCTTTCCAAAATGAGTTGGGTCTTGCAAGAAAACTACAAAGTTCCATCCTTCCAGAAGAAACACCGGACATTGCCGGTATTAAATCAGAATTTTACTACGAACCCATGGACAGTGTGGGTGGAGATTTCTTTGACTTCCATGCCATTTCAGATACAGAACTCGGTGTTATGATCGCAGACGTTTCTGGTCATGGAATTCCGGCGGCCCTTATCTCTGCGATGTTAAAGATTGCCTTTTCTACCCAAGTAAGGTTATGCAGAGAACCTGCCCAGCTTATGACCCAAATCAATACTACCTTACTTGGAAAAATGAAAGGAGCTTTTGTTACCGCATCTTACGTATACATCAATTTGGAAACCAAGGAAATGGTTCATGCTCGTTGTGGGCATCCTCCTCTCATCATCAATCGAGTGGGTGAGAACAAACCCATTCTCAGTTTGCCACAAGGGAAACTCATTGGTTGGATTCCTGAATTAGACATTCAGGAAGATGTAATTTCTCTTCGTTCGGGAGATAGGATTGTATTGTATACGGATGGAATTACAGAAGCTACAAATAAAGAAAAAGAAATGATAGGCCAAGAAAATTGGGAATCAATCGTTCAAAGGTATAGTGGATATCCTATTTCCGAATCCAAACGTTTGTTACTCGAAAGAATCAAAGAATTTACAGGGAACCGTTCTCCCGATGATGATGTGACTCTTGTGATTTTAGAGATAAATTAGATTAAAAATCATCATCGTTACGAGTTGAGGACTGAAGAATTTTTTCTAATCGTTTGATGGCGTCGTTATAACTCGACTTTTCTTCAATTCTTTGTCTTAAGTAGTCATCAATTTGTGATTTTTTTTCGATCGCCATGTCTACTTTTTCATCAGCACCACGAACATAGGCATTCAGTAAAATGATATCTTCTGAGTTTTTGTATTTGGAGATAAGTTCTCGAACAATGGAAGAACGCATATAATGGTCTTCGTTGACAATTTTTTGCATGAGTCGTGAAAGGGAAGCCGGTACATCAATCGCAGGATAATGACTTTGTTCCGCAAGTTTCCTTGTGAGTACAATATGTCCGTCAATAAAACCTCTCACCTTATCGGCAACGATATCATCCATATCATCTTCGGCATCTGTTAAGACTGTATAAAATCCGGTAATGGAGCCACCGTTATGTGAAGTTCCCGCCCTCTCTACTAGTTTTGCCATCTTAGTAAATACACTGGATGCATATCCTTTGGTCACCACAGGTTCGCCAATGGATAATTCTCTAAGTGCTTCCGCATAACGAGTCAGAGAGTCCATATACAAATTGACTGACATTCCTTTTTCGCGAAAGTATTCAGCCGCAGAACAAGCTAAGTTGGCACAACTCACTTGTTCCATTTTGGATGAGTCAGAGGTTGCCACAAAAACTACAGATTTTGCGAGAGCTTCCTTCCCAAGTTCTACATGCAAAAATTCGTTCACCTCGCGACCCCTCTCACCTATGAGAGCCACTACGTTTACATCGGCGTTCGTATAACGAGCGATCATTCCTAGTAAACTGGATTTACCGACACCGGAACCTGAAAAAATTCCAATCCTTTGCCCGCGGCCCACAGTGAGCATACCATCAATGGCACGAACACCTGTTTCTAAAATGTCTGTGATGGGAGGTCGATCCAGTGGATTTAAAAATCTAGGTTCGGAAGCTCTTTCTTCTTTGGTGATGAGAATGCCTTTGTTGTCGATGGGTTTGCCAAGTCCATTTAACACACGACCTAAAAGTTCAGGTCCTGCATTCAGAGTGATTTGTCTTCCGGAAGAAAATACAAAGGCATGGGGAAAAATTTCTTGGGTATCGCCTAATGGCATTAAGGTGTAAAGATGGTCTTTGAAACCAACAAGGACACAAGCGAGGTATCCTTTGTCCGACCCACGTTCGACTTCTAAAATTTCACCCACCTTGGAATCTGGTGGACCTTGGGAATAAATGACATTGCCCACAACGGATACAACGACCCCACTTTTACGAATGGGTTCAATTTTTTCGACGACATTCAGATATTTCGAAATGGCATCGATATGTTCCGTAAATTTCTTTTCGATCATGGGGGCTTTTCACTCATCCAATCATGTGACATAATAAAATCAAGCGAATTGAGGACGGCGGAGATACCTTCCCGGAAGGTAGGGAATCCTTCCTTGCAGGTAAGGAGTATTTTTTCTTTTATTTCTCCTCTTGCAGGCGCCCCATTCCTAACCAGGAAACGGGAGCCGTACGAGGGAGAGAAAAATTACGAGTTTACCGGCAGAGTTTGATTTGGTCGAGATTGGAAATTTGTCGTGGGGTAGGTAATTTTTTACCAAGAACCACATTCCCACCTTCGCCGAGACTTGCCGATTCGTAGGCCCATTTTCCAAAGTTAGTGGAAACCGTAAAACAATCAGGAAAAGACTTGGTTTCTTGGATTTCTTTGCCGGCCCAAACTAAAATTCTGTCAGGAGTTCTTAAGAACAGTTTTTTCCCATCTTCTGCCCAACGAATTCCATAAAGGGGAAGGGCAGTCCAAAAATTGATAGGAAAACTTTGGATTTTTTTATCAGATATTTGGATGAGGTTGAGTTCAAATTCAGAGAATTCACCTTCTGCCGCTGGATTTGCAGTGATGAGTGCCACCAAGTCGCCGTTAGGGGAAGGAGCCATTTGGAAAATGATTCTTTTTTCTGGAGTGGCAGGGTAAGAAAAAGCTCCTCCTGTTTCTGGGTATAAGGAAAGCGTTTGGTTCAGAGTTCCATACTCATCATCTTTTCCATATAACACAAATAAAGTGGATGAACCTGTGTGATAAAAAATTCCATCTCCCAGTGACCAAGAAGGCAGATCCCATTCTTTGACGGATTTTCCACCTGTGGGCGCATTTTTCACCAGTTTGATTTTACTTTTATAATTTCGTTTGTCAGTGGTTCCGTTTAGGGGATTCCAAGAATCTTTTTCTTCATACCCAACTGTGAGGACAAGGTTGAAACTTGGGTCATTGGTAGGAGAGATTTCTTCTGGCAATTGAGTTTGGCGCCAAATCATTTGAGAACATCCCATTAGGGTTAGAGCAAAAGAAACAATCAGGAACTTCATGGCAAAAAGGATAGGAGGTAGGAATGGTCTGTAAACAAAAAAGGGGACCAAAGTCCCCTCTTAGTTAGAAAAATGCAGTTAAAGGTTTATTTTCCTTTTTTAGCTTTTGCTTTTTCTTTGTTTTTTTGGTCAATTTCAGCTCTGTGTGTGTCACAAAGTCTGTAAAGGATTCCTGTAACAGGATTTTTACGAGTTACTTTTGTTCCGCAAACGATGCAAAGACCTTGTGCTCTTCTTCTTTTGTAGAGTTGTTGTACTCTTTCTGCACCAGAAGCTTTGTATTTAGAGATTTGAATTCTGAATCCTTTGAAAAGGTAATTTCCAATGGATTTTTCAGGATCTTTTTTCAAATCCTCTGCAATTTTGTCGATTTGTCCTGGGCCTACTTTTTGTGGTTCCATAGCTTTCTTTTCCTTTAAATCTAGATTTTATCTTTTTTTTGACGAGGGAAATTCCCTTGCTCTAACAAGGGTATCTCTCTCCTCACTGAAAAATTCAAGATATTTTTTCACCGAATAACAATTTTTTGATGTTTTGCGGTGTTTTTTTTCTAAAACGATTGATAGGCGACTATGATTGTTTTTTGAATTTGATTTGAATTGCTTTTGGAAAACTAGGACAGGATTCAACGCAAAGTCCACATCCTGTACAAGATGATGTATTAAAAATCGGCAAATTTCCTTTAAATTTTACTGTTTTTTCTATAGGACAAGAAATTAAACAAACATTACAAGTGGATTCACCTGTTTTTTCGTTGATACAATGTTCTGTGATGGCTTTCGCCTTACCAAAATTTGGTTTTTTACCGGACAGTTCGTACGGCAAAAGTGCCTCTTCAGGGCAAACACTAATACAAGGCCAATCACTGCACATATGACAGGCTTTTGCATTGGGATCAAAATGAGGAAAATTTTTCCCCGATTCTTGCGTTGTAACAGGGAATAAGACGGCGTAAGGACAAACAAAAATACATTCGTTACATCCTGTACATAAAGAAAAAAAATCAGGGGAGGCACCAGGAGGAAGTGATAATGTTTGGAACATTCTGGTTTTCCGTTTCCGGACAATTGTTGGTTTTGATACCAACTTTTCTTTGTCAGACGGTGCCTTTGTTTTTTTAGGTGTTACTTTGGGAGTGGTTTTTTCCTCTTCCCAAACTTCTTTGATGGCTTCGGTAATTTCATCTGCCTTGTTGAAGGTAAATTGAAATACGGATTTGAAACCTTCTCGGAAAAGATCCTTTCGTTTCATCTAATCAGAAACTCTTTCGATCTGTGCTCCCAAGGAACGAAGACGGGTATCAATCGATTCAAAACCTCTATCAATCTGAACAATGTTATGTATTTCGCTTTGTCCTTCTGCACAAAGAGCAGCAATGATCATGGCCATTCCAGCGCGGATGTCGGGACTTGCCACCCTTTGTCCATACAGTCGGTTAGCGCCAATCACAATGGCTCTGTGGGGATCACAGAGGATGATTTGGGCACCCATGGCAATGATGTTGTCCACAAAGAAGAGTCTTGATTCGAATAATTTTTCGTGGATGAGGACTGTCCCTTTGCACTGAGTTGCTGTGACAAGGGCCACAGATGTCATATCTGCCGGAAATCCTGGCCAAGGGGCATCGTCAATTTTCGGTGTGGCACCATGGTAGTCGGGGATGATTTCCATTTTTTGGTCTGAAGGAACAAGGATTCCATTTTCTGTAGGTCTCACTTCAATTCCCAATCTTGAATAGACCATTCGGATCATTCGGATGTCTTCTGGATTGACATCGGTAATGTGGATTTCTCCACCCGTAACAGCCGCAAGGCTGATAAAAGATCCAATTTCTAAATAATCGGAACCAATTCTATGTTTGAGGCCTTCTGGTGGAGAAGAGAGTTTACTCACACCTGTGATGGTTAGGTGGTTTGTTCCCACTCCTTCAATTTTGGCCCCAGCAGCAATTAAAAACTTACAAAGTCCTTGGACATGGGGTTCGGAGGCAGCGTTACGAATCGTTGTTAGGCCCTCTGCGTAAACAGCAGCCATCACCGCATTTTCTGTAGCAGTGACAGAGGCCTCATCCAATAAGATGTCTTTTCCCACCAAACGATCTGCGGTGATCATATATCCATCTGGGAAAACTTCAATTTTGGCACCAAGTGCCTCTAAGGCAAGTAAGTGGGTATCCATACGTCGACGCCCAATTTTGTCTCCACCTGGTTTTGGTAGGAAAACTCGCCCTGTGCGTGCAAGGATGGGACCTGCCAGTGTCACAGCACCACGGAGCTGAGAACAAAGTTCATAAGGAAGATCCGATTTCACTGGATTTTTTTTCTGAAAGAGGTATGATCCTTTTGTGTCGAGGGCAGTGATTTCCACGCCAATATGGCGTAGAACTTCCATCAGTTTGAGGACGTCAGCAATTTCCGGAAGGTTTTCCAGAATGACATCTCCTTCCCAAAGAAGGAGGGCACCAAGAAGGGGAAGTGCTTCGTTTTTATTTCCTTGGGGAACTACAGTCCCGTGGAGAGGATTTTTGCCGATAATTTTGAAGTAGGAGGAGCTCACCTTGCTTCCATTCACCACGATACGGATATGAGGAAAAGTAAATTATGAATTTTATAGCACAAGTCGTTTGGATTTTTCCAAAATTTGATCCGATCTACCTTTTTTACATCTTTCTTATGGGTGTTGCTGCCTTTGTTTACGTGAAGGTGATGAACTATTTACAAAATAAACAATCCAGTGTTGTGAACCATTGGGTTGAGTTCCAGAGATATGCCGCAGCCAGGAAATGCAACCAACTCGAACTCAATATCCTCCACTCGTTTTATGATCATCTAAACGATGATGAACGTGAAATTTATCTTTTGCCTGAAAACAGAAACAAACTGAAAAACGCTCTCTATCGGTATTTTTTAAAATCCAATACCAACACAACGGAAAGAGAAGTGGATCTTTTTGATAAACTCTTTCGATCGGGAGTTGAATTCAAAAAGGAAATTCTTTCTTTGAATGATCTGACTGTTGGTGAAGTTGCCGCTCTTGAAGCGGATGGCCGAGAAGAGTTAACTTATGTCATGCAGAAAACAACGGATGAACTCCTTTTGTCCATCAAAGGACTTTCCAAGGATTTACTGGTTCCCGGCAAAGAAGCAAAACTCTATGTGTTTCGACCCAGTAGCGGCGGTTATTTGCTAGAAGGTAGTATGACACGTACCAACGAAAGTGGTGTGATTTTTCATTTTAATGGAAAAATTGAGAGAAAAGGTGAGTCTCATTTGATGTTAACAGAAAAGTTACCCATCACTGTGGCACCTTGGCCTCCACCTGATGAAAAAAAACAAGTTTTGGAATTGGATAAAAACAAACTCCTTCTTACAGAAGAAAACATTGATAAACAATTGGAAGTTCTAAAACGAATTGCTAAGGACCAAAAAGAACATAACGAAAAAAGGTTCGATATCAAAGACAATCCAAAACCGTTCATTACTCATTCGGAAAGGTTGTCAGACCGTGGGATTTTGTTTACTTTTCCTGTAGAAATTTCACCAGAAATTTGGAAACAACAAGACCTTTGGGAAGTGAGTTTCGGATTTGAAAATGGCCCCAATTTTAGTATTAGGGCGAAGATGATGCCCACCAAACAAAAGTCAGATTTGTATCTCCTTCGTTATGTGGATGCAGATGAAAGTGTGCGGAAATCTTTGTATGAAGAAATCCGCAAACGTGGTGGTATCAGAGAAGTTTTAACGTAAAAAAACTATAACCTTTCAGGGAAGGCTCCTTTGGAAGGTGTCTTTGAGCCTTTCGGTAATAAAATCAAATCTACTTTGGGAATTTCTTTTCCCGAAGTTAGTTTTTCTCCAAATGCTTCCCAAGAACCTTGGGTTAAGGAAAAAGATAACAAATATTGTAAGTTAGGAAGTTCCGGAAGTTTCACAAAAGGCGTTCCTCCGTGTAAGATGATAAATCTTTTGCTCGGATTTTTTTTGGCGAGGGCAGCTATGGAAAGAATTTCGTTTTCGGAAGTAGAATCAAAAAGGTAAGTTGTGATGGATTTGTCTTTGATTTGAGTTTGGAAAGATTTGAAAGCTACGGTGTTTACCTTTTTTGTTTTCAAAGTTTCTTTCAAACGATTGTTTTTCACAAAGGATACAGTTTCCGAAGGAAGGATCCCTGAAGTTTGTATGGATTTGGGATAGGAGCGAATGGAGTCTTCGTTGATTTCTTTTACAAAGTTTTTTGACTCGTTTAACTTCGCATATCTTTGGTCTCTTTCCAAATTCCAATTGGTGAGGAATTCTTTTTGTTTTTGGTTTTCCTCATACACTTTGGGAAGGATGGAGTTTTCATCATAAAGCCCAAGTTCTAGTTTTTTACGAATTTGTTTTTGGACGGCTTCTTTTAGTTTGTCATGTTCTTTACCGTCTTTGTCCACATAACGAAACTCACCATTTTTGTAAGCCTCACTCAGTTGGGCTTTGAACTTTCTTGCTGTTTCTCCCCAACTTGTCAAAAGGACAATATTGGCACCAGCGAGGATTGTAAGAACACCAGGTCTATCTTTTTCGTAATTTTTAGAAATGGCATGCATCTCCATCGCGTCTGTGATGATGATTCCATCAAAGTTTAATTCCTTTCGCAAAACATCTGTTAGTATGTTTTTGGAAAGTGTGGCTGGAAATTGGGGATCAATTTTTGGATACATGATGTGAGCTGACATCACAGCCTCTGCACCGCCAGCAATGGAACGTTTGAAAGGAACTAGCTCCAATGTTTCTAACTCTTCCAAACTTTTGTTAATGATAGGAAGTCCCAAATGGCTATCGACTGTAGTATCTCCATGACCTGGAAAGTGTTTGATGACAGGAAGGCATCCACCTGCACGTGCTCCTTTTTCATAAGCCACAGCTACATCAGAAACTCTTTTGGAATCGGAACCAAACGAACGTGTGTTGATGACTGGATTTAACGGATTGTTATTGATGTCGAGAACGGGTGCAAAAAGAAAATTGAGCCCAAGGCTACGAAGTTCGTAAGAGGTGACAAAACCGACTACTTCCCCCCATTCCGTATTTCCTGTTTGGCCGACTGCCATAGCACCAGGGTAAGGTGTGATTCCATCTTGGACTCGGAACACACGCCCACCCTCTTGGTCTGTGGAAATAAAAAATGGAGCAAGGCCCTTTTCCTTTGCAGCAGTTTGTAAGTCACGAGTGAGAGAGAGGATTTCTTCTTTTTTGCCCAGATTTTTTCCAAAGAGAATGATCCCACCGGGTTTTGTGGATGCAATTTCTTCCAAAGCAATTGGATCCACTGTCTTTTGCGGGATGGCAATGTGGATGGTTTGGCCCACAAGTTCTTCTTCTGACATTGTGTTTGTGATGGCCCAAGCTTTTGTATCCAACCAAGTTTTACGTTCGTTGGCGTCAAGTTCGGTCAGATAAAAACCAAAACAATAGGAAGAGCCAAAAAATCCAAAAAGGAGAAAGAGGGAAAAGGAAGTGCGTAGAAGAACTTGGTTCATAAGCTATGATGGTACGTTCTACGGACGGCTTTTCCGAGACAACCAAGAAAAATTTCCACTTTGGATCAGAATCTATCGTCTGAGTTTTAGTGGATGACTTTTATAAAAACCTAACACCCAGTTCTAATTTTAAAAATTTATTTGATGGTGTGATGCCAACAAAAGTTCCTGATGATTGGTTTATACTCATTACCGATATTGTTGGATCCACAAAAGCAATTGAAGAAGGTAGATACAAAGATGTCAATACTGCGGGCGGACTAACTGCCATAGCCGTTGCCAATGTGTATGGACATATGGATTTTCCATTTGTGTTTGGCGGAGATGGAGTCACTTTTTTACTTCCTATCAATTTATTGTTTCCCATTCGTTCGGCCATTGCTGATACCATTTCGCAAGTGAAGGTTGCCTTTGGTTTAGAAATGCGAGCAGGGATTGTTCCTGTGCAAGAGTTGTATCGTGCGGGAACAGAATTATTTTTAAGTAAGTTTAGGGCCTCTGAACACTATGTCCAATGTTCCCTTTTTGGGGATGCGTTGCCACTTGCGGAAACATGGATCAAAGAAGGGAAAGATGAATCTTATTTAGTTCGTGAAAATGAAAAGATTTTGCCTGCGGATTTTACAGGATTTACTTGTCGTTGGCAAGACATTCCCAGTGAGAGGGGTGAGATTGTTTCTCTCATTGTAAAACCTATCCACAAAGATTTTGAAGTTTGTAAAAAAACGGTTACTCGTGTTCTTAATTTCATTCGTTCTGAATATGGAGAAGAGGGAGATTACCATCCCTTACGAGTGAACAACATTGAACTCGATTCGGGTCCTTATCTACGAAACGAAGCCCTGGCTCGTGTGGGTAAATCCACTGGTTTCAAATACTATTTAACATTAACTCAAATTTGGATCGAAAGAACGGCTATGGCTTTTGCAATGAAGTTTGGAATCCCTCTTAAGTCAGGTCACTATTCACTCGACAAACTAAAAGATTACCAAGTTCTTTCTGCAGACTTTCGTAAGTATGATGGAACTCTTAAGATGGTGATTGACGGATCAAAAGAACATAGAGAAGCACTTGTTTCTTTTTTGAACCAATTGGAAACGGAAGATCTGATTCGGTATGGGATTTTTGTTTCAAACAGGTCGCTTATGACCTGCGTATTAAAAGTAGCCTCTTCCGATGAAGTGCATTTTGTGGATGGGGCTGATGGCGGTTTTGCTATGGCCGCCAAGTCTTTGAAAGAAAAGTTAAAGGTGCTTTAGGTATATTTTTATGCGAAATAAACTTTAACTATGGCTATTAAAATATTTATAAATATTCTTATATTTTTGATATCGGCTTTAGTCTCCATTGACCCTTCCACGTCAAAAAAAGAAGTTTTGGATAATAATACATGCGACCAAAAACTCCAAATTTGTTTCAAAAAATGTATTAGTGATCAAGAAGAAAGCAGATCAGCTTTTAGAAAAGGTATGTGTAAGGATGAATGTGCATACCATCTAAAAAACCAATATGGTTGCCTATTATATTACAATTCGTCCTACAAATAAAAAATAAATGGAACCTTCTTTAGATTCCATAAGGGTTTCGATACTTCTCGGACATATTCTTTTATTGTTCAACACAGATTAATTTTTTCTGTAAATCACACCTTCTCGCCGCACTGGATACGGAACCTGCACCATTGCGAACCCAAATTTCACCATAGAAATATGTAGCAGCATTTGTTGTACAGGTTTCATAATTAAAGCCATGGCAGTTATGGCGGTAAATGAGAGAGGCATCATTACATGCTGTTAAATCAGGAGTACTTGCTTGCGTTGCTGGAGTCAAGGTATTGGTCATCCCTGTCCAAAATTCGTCAGCTGCAGTTGTTGAAAAATCACGAGACATGGAAGTTGGATTGAATAATGCAGATCCGTCGGCAACAAAGAGTCTTGTATGTTCATCACTGCAAACGTTGTATCCAGAACCTGTACAACGGAAGTAATGATAATTTGATGAAAGTACCCAGTTGACGCCGCCTGGAACCCTTTGATTCGCAATGGAGGCATCACCGGCGCTATTGCTGACAATCAAAGCTTTATAGGTTCCTGAGACTCCGGAAGGTTTATTGTTATTGCAAGTAAGGTCAGCACCGAAAACACCATCGGTTCCCATTTCTCCCTTATACGTTCCCGCTGTTGTGAATATTTTCTTTCCTGTTGGTTCATCGTCTTCATTGGTAATGGAATGGTCAGAAGGATTTGATGCGGCTGAGTAATTTGTATCTGTATTGGCAACCATCACAAAACGAATGTCAAATGATTGGTTTCCATCGGAAAATGTATCGTCTAGGCCAGTGACTGTAAAAGACTGCTTTTTAGCAGAGTTGGCACAACCGGCATCAGAAGCGTTGGCTCCTTCAACTTCGCTATTCACCGGGAATGTGATGGGAGATGTAGTGATCGTTCCACATTCTCCATAAGCTGCTTCGCCCGCCGTATAGGTTTTACAGCTAATATTTAAAACTACTTGTTGGGTTGGGTTATTCCCTCCCAAACAAACATGAACAGTCGCGACATTGGCTGTGCCTTCTCTTGGAGAACCCGAGTGAGTAACGTAGAAAGCTTTTTCATCATCCGTAGTTCTTGCGTAAATATCGATAGGGTCGTAGGACAAACCACCTGTAGAAATTGCTGTTGTGATCATCCAATCCTGATTCAGATCCACTAACGAATCATCCACGTGGGTTAGGGCGATTCTATTTGTGGCTGCACCTGTTTCCATAGTATTGTAATTGCTGGAATCGATAGTGACACTTCCAGGAACAGTTCCTTCTGTCAGATCGCTAGATGTGAGTCCGACGGTGACTGGAGAAGCCGGAGAAGATTGTGTGATCAGCCAAATTTGTGTAGACCCTCCTTCCTGTGCAACGAGTCGGTCGCCAATAGTTCCTAAAGGCGAACCGGAATAGTTACAAGGTTGTATTAGATGAGTCCCATCATTATCACAGGAGCGAATTTTTACATTGGGTTTGTATACGGATGTGCTATAAGTGGAGTCCGAAGAAGTTACGGTAAAGGAAACTGTGTAATCTTGGTTTCCGGAATTTGCTGAATCTGTGGCACCAATTGAACGAAAGGTTTGGTAGGTATTCCAATCCGTCGGTGTAAATACCAATGATGGTGTTTGGATCGTACATTTACTTCCGCAATTAGATGTAAAATTTAAAGTAACGTTATTTGTTGGTTTGGAACGAAGTCGAATTTGAAAGTTCGCATACTTGTCACCGAATCGATTACTCTCATCAGTCGCAAATCCTTCAATCGTAGCAATACTTGAACTCGCAGAATTGATGGTGGCACCACCGCTAAACTTAAGGACAGTAAATCCGGGCACACTTTGGTCTAGGTTGTAAACTACAACATTTCTTGGTTTGATTCCATTGTATTCAGAATCAGCGCTAGTTGTTCTTCCTAACTCAATTGTATAAGATTTTAATCCATCAAGTTCTAAATCATCAACAGAAGTGACAGTAACAGTTTGCTCAACACTATAGTTCGCTGCTGTGAATGTAAGTGTTTTTGGATTTGCGATACCTTCTCTATTTCCAACATTCACTGCATCATAAACATCATTGATTGGTATCGTTACATTAGCTGTCGGCGCTGTTCTTAACCGAACTTTAAAAGTTCCGTTGGTAGTTGTAGCAGAGGGGCCTGGTTCTTCCATCACTCGGATATTAGAAACTCTTACTCCTGGTGCTTCATCGTCTTCGACTGACACAGAAATATCACAGGCATCTTTTGCTGAATACGTTCCAGATGTTACATTACCACTTCCGTCTTTTTGAACCATCGTTCCTAAAACAACGGTCATTGGATCTACAACTGGACTTCTATCGGTATCGTTAACAACCGTGAATCTTAGGCATTGTCTCGCAGCTAATCCATTTCCAGTGAAAGTGAGTTTTGTTGGTAGAGCAGCAGGTCCAGGTACAGATTGAGTGGAAGTAATCCTTGAGCCGTAGTTAGATGACAAAGATACTGGGATTTCAACAGATCCTGAGAAAGGAGAATTGGGATAAATGCAAGTTTCGAAACTGCTGTATCCCCAGTCGTTCTCAGTTGGTGCAGGGGTAATTCCAGAATCTTCTGTTGTGCTAAACGATGCAGATACATTCCCATCTTCTACAAGAGATACTGCCTTCGTTGTGATCGTCACATCCGAGGAACAAGCAACAGTCGATTCGTTTCCAAACAATCGATCAAATTTTTCGCTGACCCCAAAAAGGAAAGTATCCCCGGCGGAAACTTGGCCGCTACAATTTGAAAATATGAGGATAGAGAGAACTAGGATCGAAAGAAAGGATTTTATCTGTAGGTAAAATTTCATAAATAATTTCGTGCATCCATTTGTAGAGGTTGATCCAATTGTTTTCAGCAATCGGATCGGGGCAACAAAAAACGATACATGCAAGATTTTGAATGATCGCTGGTTTTATTGTTAGCTGGTGTTGAAAAATAGGGCATTTTGTAGCGGAATCCAAGGAGACTTTTTAGTGTGAACTCCTAATCTTTGTGTCAATATGGTGAAATCGTAGGTAGAGCCTTTCCAGATGGCGTTAAATTCAAATTCTGTAATTTATCAATTGATTTTAGCAGTTGATTCTAAAGATAAGGATTGTTGGCTTTATGCGTAAAAAAATATCTTCATCTACTATATTCCTACCCACCTTCCTTCTGTTAACTTTAGTTAATTGTAACTCTATTACGAAACCGGAATGGACGGAAACTGCGGCCTTTCAAAAGTTTTGTGGTTGTGTGACTGTGAAAGAAGAGAAGACCAATGACCATTTGGGAAGTTTGCCCGAAGGTGCTTTGGATGAACTCGGAACTTCCGATTATTTAGAAAAATTATACAAAGGATTACGAAACGATTTTGAACATTCAGGGACACCTTTCGAAGAAGTAGGAGGGAGTCTTGTGGGCAAAGGAGTAGAACTCAAAAGAATCGAAGACGATGAAAAAAGGCTTCGAGAACTTCTGATTGTGATCGATGGGGACGTGGCTTTTCCATCTGGTAAATCTACCCTCACACCCAAAGCAAAAGAACTCATCGCAAAAGTAGGGGATGCCATGGAGGCTTATCCCGAAACCAATTGTCGGATTGGTGGACACACAGATAGTGTGGGCGCTTTTTCTATGAATCTCAAACTCAGTAAAGATCGTTCGCAGTCCGTGAAACGAGAGTTAAAGTTAGTTCACAATATTGTGGAAGGAAGATTTAAGGAAGTGGATGGTTATGCTGACCTTCATAAAATTGTAGATACTATGCTTGCGGAAAAGAAAAACCGTAGAACAGAAATTTATGTTGGGACGGTTCGCATTGTTTACTAGAATACGAAATACGATCTCTATGAATTTGGTTCCTATCCTTCTCATCTTTTTCCTTTTTGGTTTTTTCCTTCCTTTAAAGGCAGAAGAAACAAAAAAAGATGTTACAAATCCTGAGACCAAACAAGAAGAACCTGCGGTAGAAAACAAAACCTCTGTTCCTTTGGAAGACCGCGAGGATAATAAAACTCGGATGGATATCTTCAATCAAGTGTATGAACACAGGTTGATGTTACGCGGTGGATGGGGGGTTGGAAAATTATCACCTGCCATCTTAAATGAAACAGGGCCTGCTTGGTTTCAAAATTCTGTGTTTCGTCAAATCACAGAACCTGGTGCTCCACTTGCGGTACCTTACAAACCAGCCAAAGACCTAGGACTCAATTCCCAATTTTGGGACATTCGGTACGGTTATAAAAACAAATTTGAAGTTCAATTTGCAGAAGACACTTCCCTTGGTGTGTATAGCCGTGACCTGCCTGCTTCCAATAACTTTATTTCTCCAAGGACTGATACTTACTGGGCCAGCTCCTTCGAAGGAAATCGTTTGCTCCGATTTGAAGGTGTGAGCCAACATTTACGTTTTTCTTATACCCATCCTTTTTCAAAAATTTTGATGATTGGCCCCTCTATCAACTTCCATCGATATACGGAAAGAAATAATATTTCGTATGGTTCCTATTCCACAAGTAGGCCGGAAGCTCCCATTCCTAACAAAGCTACTTGGTCGATTGGTGGAGATGCCAACGCTGAATATTCGATGAAAGGAATTTTACCTGGAATTTTTGCTAAATTTAAACTTCGCGATTGGTGGGAACTTCGGGCTCGTTTGGAATTATTAGATAGAAGAGGAAACTTTTCTGTGTTAGGTTCTCAAATCATCCAAGAATCATTTACCGATGGAAGTTCCCAATTCAATGGCGTGGTTCCAGCTTATGGTGGAAAGGTAAGAGATAAGGGAACCATTTTCAACCTCGAAACTTCCTTTCAATATTGCCGATTTAGTTTGGACATTGGGATGATCCGCCAAGATGTCAAAAGAAGTTATGAAAGTTATTTTGGAGACACGGTTGGAAATGTCCCTCGGAGTGATTATTCGGCTCGGAGTGTTTATATTGGATTTTCAGAAATGTCCAGCTCCATCAAACATACTGTGACTGAATTTTACATCATGCCAGGTGTTTCTTTCTATTACGACGCAGATAAAATTTACTGATTCTAAAAATGTTTGATTTTTCTTTTTTGCAAAACAATCTAAAGTCTGTGCCGTATTTAATCTTTATCAGTTTTTTCCTTATGATCGCTTGTGGAAATTCGTCCGACCAGGCAGACAAAAACCAAGTAGAGTCAAAAAGTTCCCAAGATACCAAACGGATCATCTATTTTGGAGATTCTCTCACCGCAGGGTATGGGTTACTAGATTTTGAAGATGCTTGGCCCCATGTCCTTACCAAAAAAATTTCTGCAGAAGGATATTCCTACCAAATGACAAATGCTGGTGTTTCTGGAGATACAACCAGCGGTGGACTTGGACGTTTGGAATGGGTTTTGGCAGAAAAACCATCCATCTTCGTACTCGAGTTAGGTGCAAATGATATGTTGCGAGGGATTAGTCCTAAACTAACAAAAGAAAATTTACGTTCGATGATCCGCCAAATCAAATCCCAATACCCAACCACCAAGATATTGTTAGTGGGAATGTATGCCACACCCAATATGGGAAAAAAATACGCGGAAGAGTTTAATTCGATTTATCCGGATCTTTCCAAAGAAGAAGATATACCGCTTGTTCCTTTTATTTTAGAAAAAGTGGCATCCATCCGGAAACTCAACCAAAAGGATGGAATCCATCCAACGGAAGCTGGTCATAAACTCGTAGCGGACACAGTGTACCCTTACCTCAAACCATTACTTGTAAAATAATCTTTTTGGAGTAAAGAATGACTGCTTCCTTTCCTATCCCTAGTTTTGCTGAAAGATGCAAAGTATCTGCAAAAAATTCATTTGGTGCATCCTTTTCTCATCCCTTTGTCCTTGCTCTTGCTGATGGATCTTTAGATCCAAAGATCTTTCGTTTTTACCAAATCCAAGATGCCAAATATTTGGAATCTTTTTCCGATGCTTGTGCCATCCTTTCTACAAGGGTCACAGATCCGGAAGATAAACTTTGGCTGATCGATGCGGCAAAAATGGCTCTCGTTGTGGAAAGCCAACTCCACATGGGTTATGGAAAAACACTTGGTTATGATTCCAAAACCATTGCCGAAACAGAACCAACTCCTAACAATTTAGCTTACCAAAACCATATGATTGCCTCCGTTGTCAAAGGGTCGGTAGTGGAAGGATTTGCCGCCATTGCGCCTTGTCCTTGGCTTTATATTGATCTTGGCCAACACCTACTCAAAGAAAAAGGAAAGATCCCGGAAGACCATCCCTATGCCTCTTGGTTGCTCATGTATTCCGATCCTGGGTTTAATGAATATATGACCAATCTTTTGGCTCGATTGCAAAAGTATGCAGACCTTGCCGATGAAGATTCTAAAAAACGAGCAGTGGCCGCCTTCCAACAAAGTTGTAATTACGAATGGATGTTTTGGGAACAGGCTTGGACTGAGCAAAGTTGGCCCTCTCGCTAAATTATGGTTAGTCGGTTTAAGGGACTTTTTTAGTATCAGTTCAGAATTTGGAGATTTCCCTTTGGTCTCCCATTTTCCTATGTGATTTTGATCTTTTTTCCTTGCCGATTTGCTTAGATTCCAAATGATGGTTTCACAAACCTTCTGCGGGAATAGCTCAGCGGTAGAGCATCTCCTTGCCAAGGAGAGGGTCGCGGGTTCAAGTCCCGTTTCCCGCTAATGAAGGTACGCTTCTTTTTCTTTCCACTACACTCTCTTTATTTACACTGGATATAATACGATGGAATTTACGGCAAAAAAAAATAACAACGCAACTTGTGACCTCAGCATTCAATTTAGCGCTGAAGAAGTCCGCACTGCCTACTCTAAGGCTTACAAAAATGCATCCGAAAAAGTAAAAATCCCTGGTTTTCGTCCCGGAAAAGCACCACTGAATATGGTCGAAAAGGTTCTCGGTGATTCGGTTATGGATGATGCAGCCAACATTATGCTGAACCAAGCAATGGCAGACCTATTTGATAAATTGGAACACAAACCAATCCGCCTGCCACAATTCCAAATGGAAACTTTTGATAAAAATACCGGTGCCAAAGCCAAAGCAACTTACGACACCAAACCAGAAGTCACCTTACCAAAGTTAAAGAAGATCAAAATCCAACCGAAAGAAATTAAAATTTCTGATGCGGACATCCAAAAAGAATTGGAAGGGATTCAAAAAAATATGGCTCGTAACTCTTTGAAAGAAGAGGGTGAACCTGTAGAATCTGCTGACCTTTTAGAAATCAATTATAAGTTCAAAGAAACTGACAAAGAATACCCAGAACAAGGCCAAGTTGGAAAATTCCAAATGGGTGCGCCCCAAAACCCTCCTGGTTTTGAAACGAACCTCCTCGGTATGAAACTAAACGAAACCAAAGAGTTTTCTTTCACTTATCCTGACTCTTACCCACAATCCCCAGAGTCTGCTGGAAAAACCATTGTTTACACAGTAACCGTTTCTGCAATTTACAAAGTCACATATCCTGAAATCAATGATGACTTTGCATCCGAAGTGGATGGTTCTGTCAACTTACAAGAGTTAAAGGAAAAAACCAAAAAACAGTTACACGAAATTTTTGGGAACGCACTCACAAAACGTGCCACTGATGATGCTTATAACGAAATCATCAAAGAATCCAAATTCATCATTCCTGAATCTTTGATTTACGAAGAAACAGAAACCGTATTCCAAAACTTTATGCGTGAATTTGGCCTTCCCGTTTCTTCCCTTGCAGACTACGCAAAACGATTGAACAAGGAAGAAAAAGAAGTTCGTGAATCTTTCTCCAAAGCGGCTGAAAAACGCATCCAAACCTATATTTTGAAGCAGAAAATCGCGGAAGAACACAAAATCCAGATTTCTGACGAAGAAGTGGAGGCTGGATACGAAAAAGAGGCAACTCAGCAAGGAATTACTGCCGAAACTCTGAAAAAAGAAGTCCAAAAACAGAAGGCGGAAACCTTCTACCGTGACAAATTCCTGTTTGATAAAATCGACGAGTTTGTATACGCTGAGGTAGAAAAGAAGTCGCCTAAGGCTATTTCAACGGAAGAAGCTGAGAAAATTCTTAGCGGGAAAGAAGAGTAAACTATGTCAACATTTATTCCAAACGTTTCAGAACAAACAAGTCGTGGCATAATCACTAGTGATGTGTATTCCAGACTGCTTAGGGATCGTATTATATTTCTGGGTGCTGGTATTGATGACACCTACGCAAATGCTGTTTCTGCTCAACTTTTGTTTTTAGAAGCGGAAAATCCAGATCGAGACATCTATCTCTACATCAATAGCCCTGGTGGTTATGTGAGTTCTGGTCTTGCCATTTATGACACAATGCAGCTTGTTAAACCTGAGGTAAGAACTCTTTGTATTGGACAGGCTTCCTCAATGGCGGCACTACTCCTTGCGGGTGGGGCCAAAGGAAAACGATCTGCACTTCCGAATTCTCGGATTATGTTACACCAACCTTACGGTGGAGCCGGTGGACAGGCTTCCGATATTGAGATTTCCGCCAAAGAAATTATCAAGACCAAGGACAAATTGATCGAACTTTATGGTAAACACATAGGAAAACCTGCCGACCAAATCAGAAAAGACACCGAAAGAAATTTCTTTATGAGTGCTGAGGAAGCCAAAGAGTATGGCATCATCGACAACGTGATCTTAGAACGCAAACAGATGTTACAAACGTAAAATAGGGGCTACATCATGACCAAACGTCCAAGCCAAACGGGTAATTCCAGAGAAAAATTACATTGTTCTTTCTGCGGAAAGGCCCAAGACGAAGTAAGAAGGCTTGTCGCTGGTCCTGGTGTTTATATCTGTGATGAGTGCATTTCCTTATGTAATGAAATCATCGCAGAAGAGCCGCAAGGTGGTGAAAAAACTGCCATTGTCGGTGACATCCCAAAACCAACTGAAATCAAAAAAATATTAGACCAGTATGTAATTGGACAAGAACAAGCAAAAAAAGCTTTGGCTGTTGCTGTTTACAATCACTACAAAAGAATCTTCCATAACGAACGTAAGGCGGGTGATGTGGAATTGGAAAAATCCAATATCATGCTCATTGGCCCTACTGGATCTGGAAAAACACTCCTCGCACAAACTCTGGCTCGCATTTTAAAAGTTCCTTTTGCCATCGTAGATGCAACGGCACTGACAGAAGCCGGTTATGTGGGAGAAGACGTCGAAAACATCATCCTCAAACTCATCCAAAATGCAGACAACGATGTCAAACGTGCCGAGATGGGAATCATCTATATCGACGAAATCGATAAAATTTCTCGTAAGTCGGATTCTGCCTCCATCACGCGGGACGTGAGTGGAGAAGGTGTACAACAAGCTCTCTTAAAAATCATTGAAGGGACAGTTGCCAATGTTCCACCACAAGGTGGGCGTAAACACCCACACCAAGAATACATTCCTGTAGAAACCAAAAACATCCTCTTTATTTGTGGGGGAGCGTTTGTGGGTCTAAGTGACATCATCAAACAACGAGTTGGTGTCAAATCAATTGGTTTTCATTCCAATGAAATCGTAAATGATAAAGGCCGTAAAATTGAGGAAGGGGAATCGATGGTTCACCATGTGATTCCTGACGACCTTATGAAATTTGGGCTCATTCCTGAATTTATTGGACGACTTCCAATCATTGCCACTCTCGATGAACTAACAATCGAAAGTTTGAAATCTATTTTTACAGAACCAAAAAATTCCCTTCTCAAACAATACCAAAAGATGTTTGATATTGAGAATGTAAAACTCAAGTTCACAGAAGCTGCCATTGAAGCCATTGCCCAAACGGCGATTAAACGTGAAAGTGGAGCTCGCGGACTTCGGGCCATCGTAGAAGAGATTATGATGGAACTCATGTTCCAGATTCCTTCCCGTAAGGACGTTTTGGAAGTGGTTGTGACAGATGAAACAGTTCTGAAAAAAGATGCGCCGATCACTATCCTAAAAGGTGATATCGAAAAAATCGCCTAGGGTTAAAAAATACAAACTCTGGATTTTCAATCTTAAATTTTGGATCTAGAGAAATCATAAAAAACCTATCTTATGGATAGGTTTTTCTTTTTTAGGAGTAACCTATGATGCCTATGACCACTTCCGATCCAATAAAAACCTTAGACCATTTTTTCTCTCTACCATCTAAAATTCGATTTCAAGTTTTGATTTTTGCATTCGTCGTTGGATTTTCTTTTTCCCATTGCCAAATAGGAAAAGTTACGGAGTCTCCCACTGCTCCCACTAACCAAACTTCTCCATTGACTCTTACGTCTTCCAGACATTTAGAGTGGATTAAAATTAAAGAAACTGTTTGGATCCATCGCAGTTTTGGTGAATTTGGTGGCCAAGTGTATTCTGCCAATGGACTTGTGATCCTAACAAACAAAGGGGCTGTGGTGGTTGACACTCCTTGGACGGAATCACAAACAGAAGAATTATTTTCTGGAGTTAAGGCTAAGTTTCAAAAAGAGATTTTATTTTTAGTTGTGACTCACGCGCATGACGACCGTATGGCGGGAGTTCCCCTTTTCCAAATACGAAACATCCCCGTTTATAGCACTTCTTTAACAGCAAAACTTGCCAAGGAAAGAGGGTTTGGAAAAACAAATCCGATCCTTGACATCCAAACAAGACTTGGTGCCGGAAACCAATCGGTGGAAGTATTTTTCCCAGGCCATGGGCATTCGGCAGACAATATTGTGGTTTGGCTTCCCGAAACTCATATCCTCTTCGGAGGATGTCTCATCAAGGCATTGGATGCAAAAGACCTAGGGAATGTAAAAGAGGCTGATTTAAATGAATGGCCTAACTCTGTGAAGCGAGTGTTGTCACGTTATCCAGACGCAGAAGTGGTGGTTCCAGGGCACGGGGACTGGGGGAAGTTGGATTTACTTCGCCATACGATTCGTTTACTTGTTACGCCTGACCACTAAAATAGAAAGTTTTTCCATGGGGTTCGTCAGATTTCTCTCGGCTCCCAGTGAACTCATCTTTTTGGCAATGGCAAGTAACATCTGTCTAGACGAACTTGGCCTTAAGTCCAAAAGGTAATCCACAAACTCTTCCATAATTTCAAAAGATGTGAGTCCAAACTGCGTCAGAGTTCTGTCACTTGCCCAAACTAAATAATCTCCAATTTCGATTCCATCGGCCATAGAAAGAGGGTGTTTGTGGTTGGGATACCAATGATCATCTCCACTCCCTTCAATCACTTGGATTCCATGATCAGAAAATTGAAAGATAGGCATGTCCATATAATGTAAAAAAGACATTTTATCTTCTTTGTTTTGGATTCCAAAGGCAGAGATTTTTAATTTTAAAAAAGTAAATTGGTGGAGAGCTGATTCTAATTTTTCTAAAATTTCTTCTGTTGTAAAAAGTCCATCTCCAAAAGAGGAAATGGTTCCATGGATGAATACTTTTTCGGAAGATTCTAGTATCCCGGGTTCCATATGGCCTGCAAGGATTCCAAAAATTCCATCTTTGGCTCTGACAATACGAATGTAATCTGCTCCCGCATAACGCATAACAGATGGAAATACGGAAACATCGAACCCAGGAATTTTAGGAATATGGATGTCTGGGATTTGTTTGTTCACAGATGCGGCTTGGTTGGTTTTCCAATCAAATTTGTTTTCGAATTGTTCCTCTCCCAGACTTTCGTCTCCCTGGAGGAGGGTAAATCGAACCGATTTATAGATTTTGTATTCTTCTGATTCTGGATTTAGATTCCGAATGTCTTTGGGAAGTTCATTGTCTTGGATATGGGCAATGACATGAAGAATGTATTGGTATAAAAATCCTAAAAAATAATAAGATAAAAATCCAATTAACAGTGCGAATACGAAAGAAGAATAAATCCCAACTAAATTAAAGTTAAGTGCATTTTCACCCTTCGGATTTTGCCAATGGGTGAATGTAAATTCAGCTAGTAAAAAATGGATAAAGAAAAAAAGAAAACTTATGACACCTAGTAGTACAGGAAGTTTGACTCGAAAACTCATTTGCGATCTGTTGTTTCCAATACTTTCATGATGATGGCAGAAAGAAAGAATAGAAAACTAAGAGGAACAAGTAACATCAACATAGAAAATACATCGGGGCCTGGAGATAAAACGGCTGAAACTACAGCGATGATGAGAACTGCCTCCCTCCATCTGGAAATTAAAAACCGGGAAGAAAGGATTCCAATTCTACCAAGTAGGATGAGGACAATGGGCAATTGAAATGAGGCACCAAACACTAGGTGCAAATTAAAAAACAAATCATAATATTCGTCAATCGGTAAATACGGATCGACTCCGTCGGGTCTGAGTATCACAAGGAAAACCCGAAGGAAGTTTTCAAAAACAGTAAACCAACAAAGAGCAAGTCCTGACCAAAAAAGTAAGGTGGAAAATAAGATGATGAATTTTCCCCATTTTTCTGTTCTTGTGTCCACCGCAGGAGCAATGAATCCCCAAAGGATGTAGAGTAAAAATGGTAACGAAACAAGGACCGATAAGATAAACGATGTTTTGAGATAAATCAGAAACGGAGCCATAAGCTGGATCTGAAAAAAATGTGCATCGGGGCCTAGGACTGATTTGTAGGGTTGGATGAGAAAGGAATGGATCTCACTTCCAAAATACAAGGTGCCGGTCATAAAAACAGACACTACTAAAATGGAATAAATCAGTCTTTGGCGGAGTTCTTCTAAATGATCCCCCAGGGACATGTATTTTTCCCTGGTTTCAGAATCCTCCGGTAATGGAAGTGCGGTTCTTTTTTTCCCGGCCAAGGTTTCGTATTATGCTTTTTTCTTTTTTCCAGATTTGGAAGCGCTTGAAGAAGCAGACTTTGGTTCTTCTTGTGGGAAACTGGTTTGGGTCGGTTCGTCTTCCTGTCCTGTTAAGGACTTACGAAATTCTTTAATTCCAGAACCTAAATCTTTGGCAAGGCTTGGGAGGCGTTTTCCGCCAAAAAAAAGTAACGCTAAGAAGACGATGAGTGCAATCTCCCAAGGTCCCAAATTAAAAAAAGCAATAGGTGCTTGAAAAGAAAACGGATTGGATGGCATATTTCCCTCTTAAGGCAAGAGTTATGCAAACGAATCTAGAAGCAAGCGGAATGATAGAATTCTTTAAGGTCTTGCCCAATCTATTTTCCGGTGGTGTGTATTTAACAGATCCAAAAACCGGCCAAATTTTATTTTCGAACGATTTTTTTAAAAACAATTTGGGATGTCATAAAACCACAGAAGAGTGTTTGGAGTCCGAACTTTTGACTTGGGTTGCCGAAGAAGACAAAGTCAATTTTCAAGAACAGTTTCTTTCTCCAAACAAACATTCTGATAGGGATACCATCACTGGTGATTACCGATTTCTGATGCCGAATGAAGTGCTTGTTCGTTGGTTTCAATTCGAAAAGAAAAAAGTAAACATCCCAAATATAAATTCAGATTTACAAATTGTTTTTGTTCGTGATGTCACCAACGAAAAAACAAACGAAATCAACATTGTAGAACAAATCCAATTTTTTCTCGGACTTTTTGAAAATGCATCTGTCGGGATGGCATTACAAGACTGGGAAGGTGGATACTTTCGAGTGAATCCCAGGTTTACTGAGATCACTGGATATAGTTTTCAAAACTTAACAGATCTCAATATCAAACGAATTAAAGGGGAACCAATCTCGGAAGAGGAAATGGAATACTTCGGTTTTTTTAAAGAAGGGGCCGAAGAGTCAAGGTTAACAAGAAAGGACGGAAGACGGATCAATGTGTATCGAAGGATCAGTGCCTTTCGTAACTCACAGGGAAAACCAGATTTTTATTATGTATTTTTGGATGATGTCACTGAGAAAAAACAATTAGAATCGTATCAGTTACATTCGCAGAAAATGGAAACCATTGGAAGTTTGGCTACTAATATTGCTCACGACTTAAACAATTACCTACAACCAATCCACGTATTCTCTCAGTTAGGCGAAGAGCAGATCCAGTCAGGAGAGTTTAGTAAAAATCTGATTTTAGAATATTTGGGTAAGATACGAATGGGTGCAGATAATGCTCGTTCTATGATCCATAGAATCATCAAATATTCTAAGGTAAAAGATGAAAACTCTGCTGCCAAGGTAGAAATTTCATCCGTAATCGAATCTGCCATTCCACTCGTGAATGCAGGATTACCCAAAAATGTGGAAGCTCAATTTGATTTTTCTAAATCTCCATTGTTTACCAAATTGGATGCTGTTAGGTTTTCCAAAATCCTTTGTGAATTAACTTCTGGTGGACTTCTTGTTTGGGATGACCGCAAACGTGGGATGGTTCGAATCAAAACCTCCTCGGCAGACGAATTTAAGTTTTTGGTATCCATGGAGTTTACCGGCCTTTCCTTACCCAGTCTTTCCGGACTGAATACATTGGACTTTGTAAACTTCGGTGATGAAGAATTCCAATGGGCGGGTATGCACCTAATCAATCGTTATGTGAAGAATTGGGGAGGTGAGTTTTTTATCGAAAAACCAGAACCAATGACCGTTTTTATCAATATTTTCCTACCTTTGGAAGAAGGACAGGGAACGACGGGAACAACGAAACCTCATTCGGGAAATGAACCTAAAGATGTTTGGTATGAAATTTCAAAAAAAGAAATTTGGGTCGTGGAAGATGATGAAGCGGCAAGTGAAGCGATTAGTTTTGTGTTATCACAAAAAAATGTAATCCCGAAGGTGTTTCGCAGTGCCTCCATTGCTTTGGATACATTAAAAACCAAAGTCCCTGATTTTATTTTATCTGATTATCGGATGAGAGAAATGAATGGATTAAACCTCATTCGTAAAATCAAAAAAATCAATCCTAATCTTTCTGCGGTTTTGTATACAGGAAATATGGATGGGTTAGATTCTGAGGAGTTGGATAAGGAAGGGATACTGGTTCGTTCCAAACCAATATCCATCGATGAACTTTATGAAACGATTTTGTTATCGTTTGGGTTTCTTTGATTTTGATTTGGAAACTTCTTCAGCTCCCGTACTATCTTTGATAAACTGAATGATTTCTTTTTCAATTAGTTCTTTGTCAGTTTTTACATACTTCGAAAGTAATACATGAGCACCATTTTCAATTTTTAAAAGTTTGTTTTTAGGACTTGGGTTTTGTCCGGATTGTATCAAATCATAAACCTTTAACATTGCCGCGACAGAAGCCACAAAATCGTGTTCCCTTTCTGATTTATAGTAGTACATGAGTAAGGTGGGAGCCACAATATTCGGATAAGGATTTGATTTATCAACAAATCGTTTTAGATCCAAAATATTTTTGATGGCTCCGTAATACTGATCAAAATACCAATATTTTGAGGATTCATCTTTAGGATCGGTTTTAGAAATCCTCATTTCTCCTTTGATTGCATTGATGAATGAATTTCCCCAATGGAAACGGAAGATATGAGCACTCGGGTCATCAAAATCGTAAAATGGAGAAGCAAGGATAAGTGCGTCCACCAGATCTGGATGTTTTGCAGCTAAGTAGGATGCAATGTTTCCACCCATACTGGTTCCAATCACCACGGTCTTTTCACCAAGTTCTCTGGCATAAATCAAACTATCTTCTGCATCTTGTAGGTAGTTTTGAAATCCTGTATTTAGGTGATCTTCTGGATTGGTTCCATGTCCCGGCAATCGTAAGTAATAAGTATTGGCGCCAAAGTATTCGGTAAGTTTGTTTGTGACTTCTTCTCCTTCGCCACGGCTTGCACCAAATCCATGGATGTAAACAATTACGATGGGAGTTTTTTCTTCAGAAACTCGCACAAGTAATTCTTCGTTATTGGGTCTTGTATTTTCTTTGGCACTGATACTCAGTTCGTTTTGATAAAAGGCATCGAAATTTTCGAATTTACGAGAGGAATCATAATTGTATTCACCGGTAGACCAGTTGTAAGTGGATACTAGGAATGAAGATAGAATGAGAGTGATGGCAATCACCCATTTGATTATTATTCTCATCGAGGTTCTCTTGTTACGAAAGATAAATATAACAAATGCAGGAATTCTGTTTCTAATTCAAGTCAATTTGTTAGTTTTCTGTCACAAACAGTCGGAGGTGATCCAACTTTGGATGACACCTCCTCCGGAAGTAGCAAAATCTGCCGCAGTCTATGGAGAAATCAGGAATCCTTTTACCAGTTTTGTAGAAATTCAAAAGATTGAAAGCCAGGATTATAAACTTGTCGAGTTTCACGAAACTTCAATTGATGAAACCACACAAATTGCACGTATGCGTAAGGTAGAATATCCAATTCCCTTACAAACTTCCCAAACCATTTTGCTAAAGAGGTCTGGCAAACATTTGATGTTATACGATAAATTAAAACAGTCGGAAAACTTAAAATTAGAAATTCATTTTTCTAACGGTGAAAAACGAACTGTGGTTGTGGAGAAAAGATCCTTATGATTCAAAAATTATTTTTAAATGTAATTGTGTTATCCTTTTTATTGGGATGTGGTTCTGGTGTTGAGTTCGTTGAACTTCCCATTGGTGGGAATATCGAAGCCGTAGACAAAGCGGGAAATTCGATTTCTCTAAAGTCAATGCAGGAACCAGTCTTACTTGTATTTTTTGGTTATACTTATTGCCCTGACTTTTGTCCCAACACTCTTGCTAAAATCAAATCAGCCATAGAACCTCTTTCCGATGAAGAAAAATCAAAATTTAAAGTGATTTTTATTTCAGTGGATCCAGTTCGAGATTCTCCAGAAACAACCACTAAGTATGTTAGGTTTTATTTACCACAATCCATTGGTCTTTCTTTTTCGGAGGGAACAACCAATCAAATTTTAAAACAATACGCAGCCTACGTACAAAAAGCGGAAGATGGCCAAAGTTTTGACCACTCCACTTATATTTATGTTTTAGATAAAAATCGGAAAACACGAAAACTCATCAAGTCCACCGATTCAAAAGAAGTGATCACGAAATCGATACAGTTGTTAAGCGGCAATTCCATTTAGCCTTAACAAAGCCTCAATATCAGGATCTTTTCCATAAAAATCTCTGAAAAGATCCATGGCATTTCCAGATCCACCTTTTTCTAAAACTGTTTTTCTAAAATGTGCCGCATGGTCTAAGTCAAATACCCCACGATCCACAAACGAATAATAGGCGTTCGCTGAAAGTAACTCGGCCCATTTATAAGAATAATATCCTGCGGCATAACCACCTGCAAAAATATGGGTGAAGGAGTTTTGAAATTTGTTATAGTTTGGCGGAGTAAAAACAGATATTTCTTTTCTCACTTGATCCAAAATTTCCTGAACTCTAACTTCGTTTGGTTTTTCCTTGTGGATCAACATATCAAATTTTGCAAATTCTAATTGCCTAACCACTCCCATGGCTGACATAAAGTTTTTGGCTTTGACCATAGTTTCAATATAAGAATTGGGGATTGGCTCCTTCGTTTCGTAGTGTTTGGCAAAGAGTTCTAGAACTTTTGGTTCGTAAGCAAAGTTTTCTAAAAACTGAGAAGGGAATTCGACGGCATCCCATTCCACACCATTCACACCACTCACAAACGCTTCATTCACACGAGAAAGAAGATGGTGGAGTGCATGGCCTAGTTCATGAAAGAGTGTCACAACATCACTTGGTCTAAGAAGTGAAGGTTGTGTGTTTGTGGCTTTTGGGAAACTGGCAACAACGAAGGCGACAGGAAGTTCCGTTTTCCCTGTTTCATCTTGGAAATGTGGTTTCCAATTGTGCATCCAAGCCCCACCTTTTTTATCGGATCGCATTTCTAAATCCAAATACAATCGTGATCTGGTTTCTCCCTCTACCACTAAATCATAACAAAGAACAGACGGCTCCCAAACAGGTGTGTTAACTTGTTTGAAATGAACTCCTAAAAGTTTTTCAAGAAATACAAACGTTCCTTGGATCACAGTTTCTTTTTCTAAATAAGGGCGATAAATTTCTTCATCATAAGAAAAGGATTCTTTTTTTAATTTTTCTGAATAGAAGGTAAGATCCCAAGGTTCAAGATCTGTCTGACCTAATTTTTTTGCAAAATTTTTGATTTCATTTAGTTCTTGTAAGGCGATAGGTTTTGCTTTCACCGCAAGATGGTCTAAAAATTCAATGACTTGGTCGGGACTATCGGCCACTTTTGTGACCAAACTCAAATGGGCAAACGTGGGAAAACCAAGAAGTTTTGCTTCTTTATCACGGAGTTCTAAAATTTCTTCCATCAGTTTCCCATTTTCGGGTGCTCTCGTACAATAACCATCATAGAGTTTTTTTCTGATTTCTCTATTTTCGCCATAAGTCATATAAGCGATGTAAGATGGGAAATGTAATGTGAATTTATAAGTCCCATCTTCTTGTTTGGCTGAAATTTTTTCACTTTCAGGTAGACCTTTTACTTCTTCTTCGGAAAGGTAAAGGGCAAAGGCATTGGTAGCATTTAAAACATTTTGTGAAAATTGGTTGGAGAGGTCTGATAAACGAATGCGAAGTTGTTTGAGTGCTTCTTTTGTTTGATGATCCAGTCCCACTCCGGACAAACGGAAATCACGGATTTCGTTTTCCAAAACTTTGGATGATTCGTGGTTTAGATTTTTTTCTGAGTTTTGAATTTTTAACAAAGCTGAAAATATCTCTTCATTTTGCCCAAGGTCGGTATAATACTCACTAAGGATTGGTAAAAGTCGGCTATAGATAGTTTGACTCTCTTCGTTATTTTTTACTGAATTTAAGTGAGAAATTTCTGTGACAAGGTCTCCCAGTTCTGTTTGGATTCTTTGGTAGGGTTTGACAAAGCTTTGAAAACTTGGGTTTTCTATTTGTAATAGAGTTTTGATAAAATCTTTGTTCGACTCCATTTTTTCTAAAATGGCAGATTCTTTTTTAGGAAGATTTTCAGAATGAAATTCAGGAAACATAATGGCCTCTAATGATTTAGACTCGATTTCAATTGGTTCTCCGCCAGTTTGGTGGTAGAGGGAAAGGATGCCACCGGAAAAAAGTAAAATTGTTTTCTTTGATGGGGTTTGCCATTTGTGTATGGGATCGGTTCAGTTTCTATTGAAAAGGAACCAAAAAGAAAATTTATATTTTTCGGCCATTGGTTCTGAAGTTTTTCGTTCTCTCATCCCCAAAGAAATGGTTTCCAAACTTCCAGATAGCATTCTCTATTGGAAAGAAGGTAATTTGTATTTGGAATCTGAGGCCATTTTGCAATTGGTTCGTGAGTTAAAGTTCCCTTGGTTTTTATTATTTGGATTGGTTCTGGTTCCTCGTTTTATACGAAATTTTATGTATCGCTGGATCGCCAAACATCGATATGCCTGGTTTGGAAAAGCGGACGTTTGTATGATGCCCACACCAAACCTTAAGAGACGATTTTTAGATTAAGGGTTCTTTGCCTTTACAAGCCTAAGATTTAGTTTTTTATTTCTGTCATAGGCATAAACAGATAACGGATCACTCGCAGCTTCCCAACCAAGACCCATTCCTTTCCAAACTTGAAAGTCAGATTCGGAAACCAAAATGTATCCCTCTGCTTTCGAAAGTCCTTCCCAAGTGATTTCCTGGATTGGTCTATGATAATAAAAAGCAAAACTTGGAATTCCATGTGCACCAAAGGAATGTAAGGTTGTATTTTTGGGAACATTATTCTGTATGGTTTTGGCTAGATTTATAGTGTCTTGCCTCAATTCGGAAAACTTTGGAAGTACCACAAAAGAGATGATGATGAACATAAACATAGCGACTGTTAAGTAAATTCGATACATATAAATTTGATTGTGTTTTCTTGCTAGTTGGTCTCCGAGAAGGATCGAAAGAATGGGATACGCCGCAAGTGGATAAGAGGGAAGTTTACTTGCTAATCCTTCGTAGAAGATCCAAGAAAAAATAAGTCCGAGTAACAAAAAACGTTTTGAAGTGAATGTATAATTTTCTTTTTTCCAATTCCACGGGAAAAGGTGATTGAAGATTCTTATTCCGCTAGTTTTGAGTAAGGCAATTAGTTTCCATCCATTTTCGTAAAGAAAGGAAAGATAAATCCTTGTCCATGGAAACAGAGCCACTACAAATAACATGAGATAGGTGCCTGGTGGCCCCGATTGTCCAAAAACTGGGTCAGTTGCCCTACGAAAGATATACCAGTCTAACATCCAGCGTATGAGTTCTCCCTTGTCTTTTTGCCAAGAAAGATAACCCCAATAAAAAAGTGGGAGTAATGCGACCGGTAACCATAAAAACGGATTCAGTTTCCAAATTTGTGATCTGATTTGGTTTATGCTAAGAAGTAATACGCAGGTGCCGCCAAGAAAGATTAGAACGGGTGGGCCTTTAACAAGGACTCCCAAACTTACAGAAAGCCAAAATAAAAATACAAAACGTTTTTTGTTAAATTTGATCCAATGGTAAAGAGATACAAATCCACTCATTCCAAAAAAAACTAGTAGGGAATCGACAAGGGCAATTTTTCCATTCAATGGGAAATATAATGAAAAACTTAAGATACTGAACGCATAAAGGGCTGTTCTTGAGCCATACATAACATTTGTCAGATGGTATGTGAGTAAACTTGTTCCTAAAATACATAAAGCTGGGAAAAGTCGAAGTACCCACTCGGAAACACCAATACTTTGAAATAAAAAAGAAGTGATCCAAAAATGGAGAGGTGGTTTTCTATGGGGAGTGGAGTAAGGAAAATCCATACTCAGATAATCTCCCGATTCCATCATCGAACGGGAAAATCCAGCATAAGCCGCTTCGTCTTGGTCTACCAGTGGAGAAGAATTCCCATAAAATAAAAACAAAACGAGAACAGAGACTAGGATTAGAAAGGTGCGATGGACGGATAAAAATTTCACAGTCTCAAAGACAGAAAATCTCATCTCATTTGTCAAAGCAGAATTGAATCTCCTGTTTTGTATCCATTTTGTAACAATTCTGGAATCAAATTGGAAAAAAAGATCTATAAGGTTTAACCATGCTTTTGAATGTTCCTGGTGTTTTTGTCGACACTGACAAACAAATGGTTCTTCGACCTTCCTTGTGGAAGTATCGATATTTGTTTGTATTTGTATCCTTACTGGGTATTCTTACTATTTACCAGCTATCAGTTGTTTTACTCCTGCGAAAGTCTATCGATTTACCTTCTTCTCCGTTCCAAGGAACAAAACTTACCAATCCTTACCAAAATTGGATGGGAGATGGACAAGAAAAGATATCCTTACATGCCCATTCCAATGAGGTTTGGTTCACTCCAGAAAGGCATACCATATCCGAAATCCAATCGGAATATAAAAAGGAAGGTTTTTCTAACGTAGCCATCACAGACTACGGACAAGTTTCGGAAACAGAAAACCCTAATTACATTCGAGGATTTGAATGGGGACAAAATATAAAAAAACGCCATCTCCTTGCGATTGGAATTAAAAAGTCTTTTTATGATTATTTTCCAGTGTATGCATCTCGCGAAAATTTAAATTGGGTCATGGATCGAATGAAAAAGTTAGGTGGTTATGTGATCATTCCACATCCAAAACTTTTTGATTCGTTTTCCAAAGAAGAAATGTCTTCTATCGGTGGATTTCAAGCTGTCGAAGTATACTCTCCATTTGGTGATGATACCAAAGTTTTAGATAAACTCCTTAGCCAAGGACGAAATGTCCATTGTATGGCGAGTGATGACTTACATTATTTTCCAGAAAACTCCATCAAAAATTTTGACCAACCTACTTGGAAGGACATCATTCAAACTTTGGGAAACCAAAGAGGGCGAAAAGGGGAAAGTTTTCTCAGATATATAGTGACTGCAGAAGGAAAAACAGACCAAAGTTACGTCTTGGATTCCTTATATTCCGGTTCATTTTTTTGCGTTAAAAAATTCTTCCAAGGTGCTGAGGATCCAAAAGTTCCGAAGATCCAAGTCACAAAAAACAATTTGATTGAATTGGATTCTAAAGAAAGATACTTAGAGATTCGGTTTATAGGGCAGATGGGTGAAGTTTTACAAGTAAACCCAGATACAAACAAAGCCACTTACGAGTTCCAAGAAAAAGATTCTTATGTGCGATTGGAGATGGTTGCCTTGACTGGATCGATTCTTTCCAACGCCATTTACAGAAATCAATCATCTGAAAAAAACTAACTACGAGAGAACCTAACCTTATTTAAAGGTTAGGTTTTGGTCAGAACCATCAAAGGCATCTAAAAAGGTTTTGGATGTGGTTTCGTATTGTTTGACAGTGCCAAGTAAGGTTTGTCCAGAAATACTCGCACCAAAGGCCGCGTAAGTTCGATTGAAAGCCTCATCCACAGACATAAAATCTGACCCACCGACTGTAGGGCTTGGATAGTCCGCAGGAACTTCCGTAGCTGTTAGTTGGTCTGTCACATACCCATTGATATTAAAAATTCCATAAGACAACTTGGCACCTGCAAAAGAAGAGGTAGGTAAGTTACAAATGGTTTCCGGTCTTGCCGTACTCATAGTGAATGTTGCTTTGGCAGTTGTTTGGAAAGGTAAATCAAACTTTTGCATATAAGCCAAAACATAATAAATTTGGTCACTGGATCCAGTTCCTTGGGCTGTGTTACAGGCTGATTTCAAAGAATCTAAACCTGTGGTTCCACCAGGGTTTACCTCTTTCAGTTTGGTAAAGGACAAACGAACCACGGAACGAAAACAAAGTTGTTTTCCTGAATCTACTTCTGTTAAAACCACTCGGCCATGTTTACTGATCCAAGAAGCATTTTCAGGGCCGTTCCTCCATGTATACGTTTGGAATTTGGTTCCATAGATGGAATCGTTACCGGTATAACTTTCAGTGATGACATTTCCCACATTGGCAAAGGAAGGATTTCCAAAATCAACCAGTTTGTAATAAACAAGGGCTCCATTATTTCCGAGAGTGGTGTTCGGATCATCAAAAAACAATTGTAAGGAGGGAACTGAGGCACCCGTTTTTTTGATCTCCATAAAATGTTTAAACGATTTTGTTCCCGTATATGCGGTAGAACTAATGTTTGTGGATGGAGTGTTGATTTTGATTGTGAGAGTAGAAGACCCAATCCCACTTAAGTTTACATTGGAGAGAACATCCACACGGGCAGTATCTGTATTATTAAAATAACCTGCATTTTTTAATGCTAAAATGAGAGAGTCAATGATCCCCGAATTTCCACGGGCCCATGTAGCCGACTGACGCACAAATCCCCAGTTGTCGGCACTTGTGGCAGACCAAAGTTTATCCGATCCAATTCCTAAATGGATGGCTTCCCCAAATAGTTTACCTAAGAGTTTGTCTCGATCCAGGCGCGCGAGTTTGTTAAAATCTGTGACTTGGACACTCACTACCAAGAATAACAAACAGTATACGAGTTTTCTCATGGATTACTCTGCGATCCCTTTGGGAATACAAATGGTGAATCCAGACTTAGGCCCCGAACATCCTGCTGCTTGGTTGTAAGCCCAGACAGAAAGTAAAAGCGCAGTGAGCATATCCTCTTTTTTGTTATCATCTTTTTCAAAGAGCGAACAAGCAAGAAGGGTACTGAGACTTACAAAGGCAAAGGATTTAAGGATAAAAGTTCTCATACCTTAAATAACAAAAGGTATGAGGGGGTTTTTGCAAGAAATTAACGAGAGAGGATTTGGTATTCCCACTCCATCACTGGACTTTGTTCGATGGGTGCGGTGAGGGAACTTGCAACAACCATCATAGAGCGATGTGATGCCTTGGTTCCGGTAACAGCAGGAGGGAGGAGTCGATAAAACGAATCTTCTTTTTTCCCACGCAGTTGGAATTCTTTCCATTCTTCGCGAGAAGCAAAGGCTCTAATCCTATCTTTGGAAGGCGTGGATGCGGCTTTGAAGGAGATCCGTTTGTCAGGAATGATGACCTTGTCTCCTTTACGAACAAAGTTGTCGTTTTGGATTTGGTTTGGGAAAAGTAAAACGGGTTCTCCCTTTTGGTTTTCTGGAACAAGTACTACGTAAACATAGTTGTCTTCCGCAGACTCAATCTCAAAGCGAATGGGTTCACCAGCTATATAAGTGGGCTTCAATGAATTGATTTTCAGTGGAGAATTGGATCCAGTACCAGTTTCCGAAAGTGCTAAGTAAATATTTTTTTTGTCTAAGAACCCAAGGAAATCAGAAACCAAAGTTTTGGAAAGGCTATCAGGAAGTGAGTTTCGGTATTCCAATTTTTGGTGGAGGACATCCACGAAGGAAATGACTGCTTGTCCATCTTCTGTAGAAACAAGTAAAAGTTTATCTACGTCGTTTAAGTTTCCCAATCGAATTTGTGTTTTGGGAGAAGGATTTCCTTCTTTGTCAAATTCCCAACCATTGTTTCCTAAACTTTTTAAAGGGAGCGTTACCGTTCCCCGGGAAGTGGATTGGATTTCTCCTTTAATGAAATCACGGAGAGCCAAACTTTCTTCGTTCATAGAAATTGCTTCTACAGCTATTTTATAAACGGGAACCTTTCCAATCCGATCTGAGGAAAAGAGGGAAAGGGAAATGATCGCAGAGAGACTTAAGAAATATTTCATGATCAGTCTACCTTTCCTTGGCCTTTGTAATCGTTCATGAGCTGGTCGTTCTTTTCGTATTGTTCTTTGATTCGTTGGTAGTTTTCTTCTTTGATGGCTTTGAACTCTTCGAAAATACGCATTTTATCTTTCACAAATTCATCTAAAATTTGTTTTTTTAATTCTTTTCCCGATACCACAACTTCTTCATTTTCTGCTACAAGGGTTTGTTTTCCCTTTTTATCTGGGCTTACAGCGACTGTCCCTTCGTTGACATAAACACCTGTTTCTACTTGGTTTAGGTCTTCGTCTGTTCCCCCAACATCGGGAGCTGCTGCTAAAAATTCGGTGCCGCGAACTCCCGCAACAAAACTAGGATTGACCACACTCAGTTGGTTTTGGCTAGGAACTCCTGCCGCTGGTTTGTGCGCTTTCACGAAAAGTTTACCACCAACGAGTTTTAAAGTAGTGGATTTTGATTTAGGATTGAGTAGGTCTTCGATTTGGACGGATGAGAATTTCGCCAGGCGCACCGTAGCTTGTGTGGCCAATTGGATTTCACAAGTTCCGTTTTCTGTAGTGATTGTATCTCCCTTCTTTAGGATACTACCTAACTTTACGGGTTCCTTTGCCTTTTTAAACCGTGGCCCTGTTAAATAATTTGTGCCTTGGATGAAACTTATGATCCCTACTTCATCGGCGGCGAGGGTTGTGGTTATAAAAAGAAACAAAATGGACACAAGAAATCGAATCATGCCACTTTTATAATATAACTCTCCACTCTTACAAGCCAAAATCTAAAAAAAAATTTTAAAAAATCCCCTACAACTAGGTGATTTGGAACCAAACTAAAGATCTATCACCTATCTATTGATATGTGGCATAAACTTTGGATCCTTTGTTTTTTACTCAGTTACCCTTACACAAAGGTGCAAGCTGAGGGAAAATTATTATGGGAGGACTGTGTTTGGATTGGGATGGAACGAAGTGGGAGTTTGGGGTTAGAACAGGTTCGTTCAGAAATTTTTCCCATTTTGACAAGAGATAAGTGGAAACAATACCTTCCCAAACTTGGTGTTCATTATTTTGGAATCTTTTCGAAGAATCAGGAGCAGATTGACCAAGAATATCGGGATGTTCGATTGCAGATCCAACAACTACTTTATGACGGAGGAGAAACCGAAAGAGAAAAACAAAAACTCGAATTACGAAAACTAATTCATGCGGAGGAAAAAAAACTTCTAAGGGAAAAGATTTTTAAATCCATATCTTTGTCTTATCTGAACTTTAATAAACGTCAGTTAGTTGATTTTGTTTATCAACTGCGTTCTGAAAGATACAACGAAGAAACAAAAAAAAGAAAACAAGAATCAGAACTAGGACTTTCTCCCCAGGCAGAACTTGGATTTTTAAAAGTTTGGGAAGTCGAATTCCAATCTAAAAAAATTCATTCGGAATCATCTCGGAAACTCGCCTATTTAGAACTAAGACAATCTATGTCTTTGGAACCAGGAATGGATTTATTTTTAGAAGAAGGACTGATGGAACGCATTCGTTTGTTTGATCCAGCGGTTGTCCCATCCGTTCCCAATGAGAATCATCCTTTAAGGAAAAAATCACGACTACAGATGGAACTTGCCGAGTTAGATCAGGAAAGTCTAGACAATGATTGGAAACCAAAACTAATACTCGGTGGTTATGTGGGAAAAAATGGGAACAATGGGTTCCCGTTACAAAACGAAATTTATGGACTGAGCCTTGGTGTACAAGCCAACTTAGGGGGAACAAGTTTCCAATCAAATACTCAAAACGGAATCCAATCGGAAGGAAATGGAATCCAAAGAATTCCTGGATACGGCCCACAACCCGTAGGCCCTGGTGAAAATGCATTCCAAAGCGGATCGATTGGATTATTTGATGATATCGGTCGAAACAAAAAAGTTTTTGATACGAAGATGTCTGTTTTACAGGCGAAAACAGAATGGAAACAATCGGAAATTCATTTGATAAGCCAAATCCAATCAGCAGAGATCAAACTCGTTGAATTATATCGTAAGTACATTTTGTACTTAGAAAACACGAAATCCAATCTGTTTCATCATCGTGTGAAAAGGGGCGAGCGAAGAGAAGGGCTTATCTCTGAATTAGAATATTTAAAATCGGAAGAAGAGGTGTTTGTGGGAATGGAAACACTTCTCGACCATTATTTCCAATACATCGCTACTGCCTTAGACTTGGTATTATTACTTGGTGAAGATCCTTTCAATAATCGTTATTACCGCGTAGAGTCCAAATTAATTTCCAGTGATCTGAGTGAAATTTTAAAAGTTTGGAAAGAAAAACCATCTCAGGAAAAATCCAAAATAAAGGAACCAAAACTGGGAAAACAATACCCATTTCTAATGGAGTGACCGTATGAATCCTGTTAGATGGAAATGTTTTTCTTTAGTTTGTGCAGTTTGTGCATTTGCCAATTGTTCTGACAAATTTGGATCTTTGGAAGATTGGTTAGGAGTTCTCGGTGCCAGTGACACACCTAGAGTATTAACTTTTACTCCTAATTCGGAGTCCACCGAAGTGAATCCCCAAACAACAATTTCAGTTGTTTTTAGTCATCCTATGTCCATCCAATCTTGTGTTTCTGGATTTTCCCTGGAACCACAAGTCAGAGGCAGTTTTGAAACCACGGAAATCAGTCTTAAGTTCACTCCGAAAACAGAACTTCCTTCGGGTGGTTACATTGCCCGGCTTACCAAACAATGCGAAGATAAAAATGGGAAGGATTTGGATCGTGTGTATACGGTTTCCTTTCGTGTGGGTGAAAAGGAAGTTCCTGAAGCTCCAACAGTTGGTTCTATCATCGTACAAACGGGAACAGAGGCCGAATGTTTCAACGGGGGTTCTCCCTCAGATATTTTGTTAGGTGAGGTAAGTTCTGGTTGTGTGGGAGTTCCTGGTCCTCCTCCCATTCAAATCAGGTTTACCAAACCGATGAACCAAACGGAAGTTGGGCTTGGCCTAAGGATGGAACCGAATGTTTCGTTTCGGCTGGAATGGATGAATCCTTCAGAGGTGAAGATTTTACCCGATTCTATTTTTTCATCCAATGTAAGGTATCATATCCTCTTGCCCGCCGGGGTTCACTCTCTTGATGGGAGTGTACTAAGCGCAACGTTTCGCCGTGATTTTTTTGTGGGGAGTGTATCGGATCCAGAAGTAATTGGATTTGGGTTGGAATCACAAAACTGCGGTTTGGGAATTCAGGAATTTGGATCTATAACGGGTGCTCGTTGGGACTCTGGATTTTGTTTTTGGAGTTTAGGATTGCCAATTTTAGATCCACATTCTTACCAATTTCGTGGAGGGGATGATGGTACTGGCACAAATTCGGCTTGTGCGGATGTAAACACCGATAACTTTCGAATCTTTTTTAATCAATATATGGATACCACTTCCGTGATTGGTGCTACAAGATTTTCAAAAATTTCTCCACCTTCATCAAACATTCGTTTATCGACATGGGTTTGGTCTCATTGCCAAACAGTTTCTCCCTATGGTTGCCGGGAACTAACTTATTCTTATGCGGAAAGTGAAGCCAGTTGTAATGGGCCTCTATTTGGAAACATTTCTACAGGTGGAGACTTTAACCTTTCCGCATCTAATTTAGCACCTAACTTTTATCCTTATTATGAGTTTCGTTTGGAAGCAGAAGCTAAATCAATTTTAGGGAAACGAATGAAAAATGTTTTTGTCATTCAAGTGGAGGCCAAATGAAATTTTCCTATTTGATAATAATTTTCTTTTTTATCTCTTGTTTCCAGGATGGAAAGAATCTCAAAACCGTCACATACCCCATTCCTAATGGGAGAAAGGTTTTATTCATTCATACGAGTCCTTCCTGTTTTTCCGATTCCTATTCGGAAGAAAAAGAATTAAGTTTGCGAATTTTAGAAGAATTAGAAGAATCCGGATTTTTGGTTGTGTTAGGTGAATCTATCTGGGAAGAACCTCTGACAACGTTTGGATTTTCTGACCGACTAGAAGTCTTTCAAAATCGCTTAAAAGATATTAAAACCAATGAAACACCAAGAATTCAAATTTGGAAAGACCGGGCGGAAAGGATGGGTGCATCAGATATTTTTTTATTACGTCATAGTCCATATCCAGACTCAAAAACAAAATCAATTCGTATGTTTTGGATCAATCTTAGTAAAAAAGAAATGATTCGTTTTGATTGGAATTGGGATTTTAAAGACCCTTTCCCTTTTCGCGAAAAACTTTTGGAGGTTTCGGGAGGAAAACTATGAACGGGAAATGGTTGTATGTCGTATTGGTTTTTTCTATACTTAATTGTTTAAAAAATAGTGAATCCGAAAAGAAAAACTCAAAGATTCTAAGAGATGCTTTTCATAACGGACAGTTAAGTTTTGTTCAAACGATACTGCAAGAGATCAAAGAAGAAAGGGAACTAACGGAGGAAGAGTCTCTCTTTTATTTTAAAACTTTGTTTTATTCGGGTAAATGGAAAGAATTTTTCTCCCTTTGGACTCAGATCAATACCAAAACTCCCGAAATTGTTTTGTTGTATTTTAAAGCCGTTCTAATTTCAAAACAGCCTGTTTTGGTTTCCACAGAAGATGAAAAAAAACTTTTAGATTTACTGCCGATATCACCTGAAGCTTGTTTGTTGTATTTAAAATACCAAAAGAAAGGAACTTCATCCAAACAGAAAAAACTTTTTTTGGCCCAAGGAAAACTTTTTCAGACCCATATTGATAGACTTGGTATTGAATTGGGGGAAATGAAATGAAGTGGTTAGCCTGGACAGGTTTGGATTTTGATCGTATAAATTTTAAATTAAAAAGAGGGATAGATTGGGTTTTAAACTTTCATAAGTCTTATTATTTTTTCTTTTTTCTCTATGTTTTGTTCTATGGATTCCATTGTATTTGGAATTGGGATGAGTTTATGAGCTTGAATCGTTCCATCGAACTAAATGCCATCAATTCTGGAAAACAAGTTTCCCTTTGGAGTTTGTATCCTTTCCAAATCATGGCTGTGGTATTTTCGGCTGGATTGTATTTTTTTCTCTGTGTTAGTATTAATTTTTTGTTTTCTTTGGGAGGAAAAGCAAGGCAGAGCCTAAGAACCAATATTCTTCTGTTTTTTCGCAATCTAATCCGTCAGTTTTTTCTTTTTGTTTGTATTTTGTTTTTGGGAAACCAGACCTTGGGTTATTTAGTCCATACCAGGTATTATGCCATACTCGTGGTTATGTTTTGGACTACACTTTTTTTACTTTTTATCATCCAAAATGGAAAATTATACAAACGGCTATTTGTGTTAGAAGATTCTTCTGTATCATTCGTTTCACATAGTTTAGGTTATGTGAACCCTATTTTATTTGTATTTTTTATATTGGTTTTGGTAAACGTATGAAATCCCAATACTTATCTAAATCTAATATAAAAAATTGGGTTAAAAAAGTTCTTATTTTCAGTGTTCTTTATTTTCTTTTATCGATTGTTTATACATTTTTTTCAACGGAAGAACTCCGTGGTCGTTTCCCTTTGTTTGTGAAATTGTTCTATTACCAGAAAGAGTGGGGAAATACAACCGAAATTTATGCTATCGAAGCGCCTAAACAAGGTTTTGTGTATTCTAGTCCTCGTTTCATAGAAGAAAATAAGGTGATTGAATTTCCGGCGGTGGTGGAACCTACAAAAGAAATCCAGTTGCACCAAAAACAAACAGGAAGAGTAAGAAAGATCTATGTAGAAGAAGGAAGTATTGTCAGAGAAGGGCAAGTTCTTTTAGAAATTGATGATGAATTATTCCGATTGGAAGGAGAGAGGTTACGTCTTTCTCTTGAAATTGCGGGATCTCAAGTGGCCATTGCTTTGGAAAAATGGAAACAGGCTGAAAAACAAATCGAAGTTAAATTACGAGAAATTGATAAAAAAACAGAATGGATTGGGTTAGCCGAGAAAGAATGGAATTTCTCCAGAAATGTAACAGAGAAAAAAACAATCCTTTGGAAACAGGGTTTTATTTCCCTCTCCGAGTTGGAAAAACTAAAACAAGAAGAAGAATCCAAAGAAACTCAGTATAAGAATTTATTACGAGATCGTGATAATCTTTTGAGCGGAGTGAATTTGGATTTAGGGCAAGAAGGCCTTAGTTTTGAGGATAAACTAAAGAATTGGAGAGAAAAAAATACCTCTTTAGAAAGATCTGAATATGAATTGAGTTTATCCCAACAGAAAATCATTAAAAATCAAATTAAGGCCAATGGGGAATTATTAGCAGAAACGAAATTACGATCACCGAAATCTGGTAAAATTTTAAAAATCCAAATCAAAGAAGGAGAACTGGTAAACCAAACTCCAGTGATGATTCTTATGGAAAAGGGGGAACTTTCTGTTGGATTTCAAATTGGTGAGTCGGATCTAATTCATTTTTCACCAGGCAAATCTGTTTTGTTCCTATTTTCGGATGAGAGTATGCCACCTATCAATGGGAAGGTGGATCGTGTTGGCGGATTTTTAGATCCAAGGTCACATAGTATTGGAATTAAGGTTCGGTTGGATCCAAAGCAATCCAAAGTTCTACCGGGTATGTTTGGTCTTGTCCAGGTAAAACTTCCAGAAACAAAAGAAAAAATTCTGATTTCCAAACGATCTCTCCGCGGGGATGAATCTAGCGGTTTTTATGTCAATGTCAAGCAGGGAGAACGAGTAGAGAAACGATTCATTCAATTCAAACCTTATTTGTTCAATGAGATAGAGGTTTTGTCGGGACTGTCTTCTTTAGACCAAGTTGAATCCAGCGTATCCCTATGAGTGTTGAAAGATATGTCGATTTCTTAATCCAACACAAAAGATTGTGTTGGGTAATTTCTCTTTCATTTTTGATCGCGGTATTTTTTAGAATTCCTGAATTAGAAATTTGGTTATTACCAAAACTAATGCCCGTTAAATATTTTGTCGTTACTGAATTCCCGAATCATTCTGCGGAAGACACGGATCTTATGGTGAGTCTCCCTATTTCGGAAATTTTATCATCTGTAAAGTCTGTGGAACGAATTCGTTCCTTATCTGAACATGGGAAGTCTGTAGTAGAACTTGATTTGTTGTATGGGGCTTCTCTTTCCGAATTTAAAGAACAATTATACCAAACCATTTTTGAAATTAAGGATAAACTACCCCCTGGAGTTGGTGTTTCGCGTTTGTTCGAAGGAGAAAGGGAAGAAAGACCTTTTATGGAAATTTTGATTCCTAAACCTTTGAAAAAAAAATTAGACGATTATGATTTTCATCTAAAACAACTGCAGTTTCAGTTGGAAAGGATTCCTGGAATCACCGAAGTGAGAATGGTGGGAAAAGCAAAAGAATCTTCTTTCATTTCCATTGATCCCAAGATTCTGGATTTATTTCCTTTGACGATCAGAGAATTAGAATCTCAAATCCAATCTGGGAAAGAAGGAGGATCTCTTGGAAAAATAGATGGATATACGAAAGATTCAGAATTAAAATTTTCTTCTGAAATTACATCTCACGATGATTTAAATAAATTTCCTATTCATTTGGAAGGTGGTAAGTCTGTCCCTTTAGGACAACTAACAAAGATTTTTAAATCTGAATTACCCGAAGAAAAGATAACAAGGATCAATGGAAAAGACACCATCTATCTTTCAATTTTTTCTGACTCAAAAACAAATCCCCTCCGTTTATCTTCGGAAGTGCAAAAGAAACTAAATCATTTTAACATGTTCGCCGCTAATATTTATTCCGATGTTTCGGTAGAGTTACGCACGGCTCTTAGGCAATTTGTGATGAGCCTCCTTTGGGGATTATTATTTGCTTTTTTGTTTTCTTATCTTCTATACAAAAGTTGGATCCCGGCGCTCCTTCTTTTGGTGGCAGTTTCTTTTTCCTTTGTTTTATTTTTTCATCTAATTTTATTTTTTTCAATATCAATCAACTTATTAAGTTTAGGTGGAATTTCAGTCGGAGCTGGAATGTTGTTTGATGCAAGTAATTTAACCGTATTTTCTATTCGGAGGCAAATTTTAATGGGGGACACGACCTCAAATGCGATCAATAAAGGGATAAAGTCAGTTTTAGTTTCTCTTTTTTCATCTTCTTTGACTACGATCGTTGTATTTATTCCTCTATTGGTATTTCCAATGGAATGGAAAGATTTTCTTTTTGATTCTGGAATCAATATCGCCTTATTAGTGTTTTGTTCTTTTATTTCTTCTCTTTGGATGGTGCCACTACTTGCCGTTTCTTTACGAAATTTCCCGAAAGACAACCAGAACATTTTAAAACAAGAAACTTTTGTTTTGGGGTGGTATGAAAAGACTTATCAGTTTGGGAAACATTTTAACTTAAGATGGTTTGCCATTGGGTTTATGTTTTTTTTCGTTTTCGGTCTCATAACTCTTGGTTCTAAACTCGAAATTTTTCCAAAACAAGAGTCTATTGGAATCCGTTTACAAACTTTACCGAAAAATGGACTTTCTTTCGTTGAAGAGTTAACGTTTGTAAATGATTTGGAAGTCAAAATCAAATCCTTTGATTCTAAAATTTCTGTCCTTGTTTTCCCGATCCAAAGAGCAGATTACACCCAGACACACCCAAAAAAAGCAATTCCCATTCAATGGGAGTTAAATGGAGTGGAACACTCAAAAGAACTCCAAATTTTTTTATCCAATCATCTTTCCTCTTATTATTCTTCGCATTGGGATTGGAAATGGGATCCAATAGGATCAGAGGTAACCAAAGTTTTACCTTTTCTTCCGGATGATAAGATTGTATTTTTAAACAAAAGTTGGGATTTATTGCAGAGTTTTTCATATGAATGGAAAAATAGGGCCACTAAACTGGGGTTAACGGGAGAATTCTCTTTTTTACCGAAACAGATTCTTTTAGAAGAATGGACTCGTCAAGCCATCCCGATTCCCGAACTTCTACCTCTGGAAGGTGATTTAAAAGATCGGATTCTATATGAATACAATCCCAAATATTTAGGAGAAATTGGAGAAGGAACCAAACGGGATCTTTATTTAGGTATTGGAATGAGTGACTTTCGGCCTATTGATGAAATTGATCTGGGGCGTACTGGGTTTAAGACCAAGTTAAATGATCTCATCTCTGTTGGTTCTCTTTTTTCATCGGAGAAAAAAACTAGTTATGATCAGTTTCGTAGGGAGTCCGGTTTGTTTTATATGGAATGGAAAGGGGAGTTGCCACAATTGGATAGAAACGAAATCAAAAAGAGTGGAATTTCTTTTCTTGAATTTTCTGCCAAAAATGAAACCTACCATTTTTTTTATAAACTACTGCTATTATTTATCATTTCATTTGCTTTTATTTATTTGGTTTTAGTTGGGATTTATGAATCATTTTTTGTCCCTATATTTTATTTGGGGATTTCGATTTTTTATCTTTTGGTTACTTCTTCTATTGTTTTTATTTTGTTCGATTCTTTTCATTTAGGTCACTATATCGGGCTTGTGGTTTTACTTGGACTTTCTATCGATAATATTTCTCTGTTTGGGGAAAGATGGATGGAACTCACCAAAGGAACTTCGACCAAAGAAAGTCGAGAAACTGTGTTTCGATGGTTGGTTCGTCCGGTGTCTCTAAATTCAGGAACTACAATGATGGGATTTTTACCTGTTTTGTTTTTGGGATTTTCGGGATCAGAATTCTCTAGGTCAATCGCCTTGACTATGTTTGTTGGAATTCCGATTTCTATTTTTTTTGTATTTTACCTTTATCCCGTTCTGTTTCCAAAATTTTTGAGTAGGGTGAGATGAATCAAACTTGGATTAGGAAGTTTCGTCATAGAATTTGTGCTTTGGTATTCTTTTTTGTTTTTCTATCAATCCTTTCTTGGAAGGGTATCTCATTTGCGGAAGTAGTGATCCCTGAAAATAGGGAATCGATTCAGATCACAACACGATTCCCTGGTAAAACAGCTCTACAAATAGAAGAATCGATTACAAAACCTTGGGAACAAATTCTAAAATCCATTTCAGGTTATAGACAAATCGAATCTATCTCGGAGGAAGGAACTTCATTCATTCATCTCAAGTTTGAACCTGGTGTCGGTAATGCCGAAACGATCCAAACCATTCGCAACGAATATCTACTCCAAAGACAAAGATTCCCAAAAGATTCACTTTTTCCAAGAATCCAATCCGGTAAATTGGAAGACGAATACATAGTAATTTTGCAAAGAATCAAAGAAAAACCAAATTCCACAAGAAAGGAATTAGAACAAAAAATTAGAAACATAACGGGCGTTTTGTCCTTTGTACATCATTCTGATAAAGAACAGGAAATCGTTTTAGAAATTAAACCGGAAAGAATCCAGAGATCGGGACTTCCTTCGTTATCGATCATTTTTTCTGCATTAAGGAATCATAGTTTTGGGTTTAGTTCAGATTTAAGGAACGGTCTTTGGTTTCAAAAAGACCACCCACTGGAACCAAAGGATTGGTCGGAGGTTCCCATCCCTTCCCGTTTAGGAGAGAGTTTAAGAGTTTCGGCCATATCATCGGTTTCTTTTGGAGAAAAAGAACTTCGGCATGGAACAAGAATTAATGGGCAAAGTTCGGAAACAATCATCATCAAAGCAGAAAGTAACACAGCTTTATATCATATTATCACTGAACTTAAATCTATCTTAAACGAACATAATGACTGGGTTCTGTTGTATAGTAGTCATGAAGATTTTATCAATGACTTGATTCGTTCTTTTTTTTTGTTTTTCTCTGTGGATTTTGTTTTGGTTGTGTTTTGTCGTTTTTTTGGAAAATCAAAAATTGAATTACTGATCCATCTTTTCGTTTATTATATTTCCTTCATTTTGTTTTTGGGAATTTGTAATTTCATGGCTTATCCTGTAGGTCGGGCCTTCCTTTTTAGTTTTATTTTTTGGAAGTATTTGTTATTCGTATATCCGATACGAAAGTTCGGAATTTGGGCGCGCCAAGTTTTATATTCTTTTTTGATTTTTTCTTTATTTGTCATTTTGGATTGGCTTCCAAAATCATTTTATATATTTTCACTTTGTCATATATACTTTATATTTTTTTATTCGTTTCTTGTGATTCTTTTTAAACCTATAAAAAAAGATTCGGATTTTAAAATTGAATATGACTTTCCTAAATGGATTTCTTTTTTAAAGAGAAAAGAATCAGAAGGATCAAAAACTATCGGAAAAACTAACAAACTTTTCTTTTTGGGTTTATTTTGGGTTGGCGTTTTTTCTTCTTTGGTTTCAAGTTTTTCTTTTTATTCACTGAATCCATCTCTTGGAAAAATTCAAATTGCGAAGTTGGAATTCCCGACTTCGATTCCTGAACAAGAATCGATTCGAATCACCAAACAAGTTGAAGATTCTATTTTGAAACAAAATTTAACAGACTTACTTGTGGTAAAACAAAATCGATCAAGTTCGGATTTCTATTTTCGGTTGAATGATTTAGATAAAAGAAATGGGTTTCAGAATTTACCAACAGAATCGGGATACTTTCATGTATTAGGTGGTGGAAATTCAAATGTAGCTCGAAGGCTTCGTTTTGCGAACGCTAACACCGAATCTTTGGAAAAAACAATTCTTGGCTTAATTCCTTGGTTACAACACAAGGCCCGGGTGGAAGAGGTTGTACTTTGTTTCCAGCCGCAAGCTGAGGGAATGGAGTTACATTCGCCGAATTGGTATGGAAATTTACTAGATTTGGAAAGAGTTGACTTGTTTCGAGAAAGGTCTCTCTCTTTGCAGTCGGCAATAGTCGGAAAGATGGTTTGGAAGAACAGGTTAACCGATGTTCGATTTTCAGTAAAACAAGATAAAGAAGGGGAAAGATATTTGGAAAAACCAATTCAAATGAATTCTGGGAGTTCCGTTCATAATCAATCTTTTACAAAATCGGAAAAAATCAAAATCCCTGGAAGGATCTATCGCAAAAATGGTGAAACAAGTTTAGAAATTTTGGTGAAAGGAAAAGAAATCCAATGGAAGGATTTAGAATCAAAGATACATAAAGTTTTAGAAAAAGATCCGGTTCGTCTTTCAGAAATGACGGAAGAGAAAGGATCGGAAAAGGAATACCAACCATTTTTTTTGTTTGTGATCGTCGCCATTTGCCTGTATAGAAAAAAAGAAAAGTTTCGAAGTTTGATTTCTCTTTTGTGTTTTTTGTTACTCTGGCGGATCAATCTTTCTGCTTTGAGCGATGATTATTTGTTATTTGGCTGTATCGCCACATTATTACTTTTTTTGATTCTATGTTCTCCCTCTAAATCACTCCGAGTCGATAAACAAATTCCTTTGGTTCTTTTATTGTTCTTATTTTATTTTTTGCCCGGTGACGGAGGTAAATTTTTTTTAGAAGGGATGGTTTTGGTTTTTAGTTTTTTTCTCTTTAATTCAAAATTACACGAACAATGGAAATTTTTTAAAACCAAACTTTCTTTTTAATACCTAAGAGAACTGAGGTTCTCTATGTTTTCCAAACCCTCTTCCTATCGTCTTTTTATCGTTTTGATTGGTTCTTTGTTTTTGTTTTTTGCCAGTCGTACTTTTGGCCAATCCCTTTCTGAAACTTGGAATGTTCCAGGTTATCAGTCTTCCGATTATTCAGAATTTTATGGACAGATGTATTTTTCTAATTCGATGGAAGAATGGGATGCCCGTGTCGAACAAGTTTTGACTTTTTCTATCAACCAATGGCTGGAAAACGCAGACCGAATGGTAGGGTTACTTCTATCTGAAGAATCTGGGGAAGATACCTTTGTTTCTAATGTTGGTTATTTGGATGAAAGGATGAGGTCTTTATATTCAGAGGTATCTGTATTGTATTCAGAATGGGAGAGAGAACTTCTCGCCGATTATTTTGATAACAGAAATGCTTTTTTATATAAATTAGAAACTGGTAAAGTCGATTCGATTTATTTTGAAAGGATCGGTCAGGAATCCTTGTATGAAGAGTATACAGAAGAGGAACGAGCTCTCATCGAAAATCAAAATCGTATTTTGGAATCGGCAAAAGAATGGGAGTTCGAATGGAATAGAACAAAACAAGAGGGATTGGATTCGTTTGCGACAGCCTTCTCCGATTTAGAAACTGACTACGATGCATATATTCTTTCATTACAAGAAACGGAGATTCGATTTTCAGAAAATTTGAATGCGATCAATTCATATAAGGAAACCATAAAATCAGCATTAAGTGGTATGGTATCGCAATTAAAAATGGGATTGGATTCTTCTTGTTCTGTTCAATCAGGTTGTCAGTACAAAAACTTTGATGGGAGTTATAATGAAGCAGGGAAAATATTTTCAAAATTCATTAACGATCTTTCCGATGAACTAAGTGAATCATCCATTGACCCAGATTCGATGTTTACATCTATTTCTACAAAAATTAAGAATTTTTTGTCCGAGGAATCAAACAAAGCTTATTCGGAACATACGATGTATCAGGGTCGCGTTTATACCTACCAAACAGGATTCCAAATCAATTTAAACCAATCCACTTCCAGCTTTGATTTGGGTGCTGCGGAGTGGAGGATTCGAAACCAATCATATTACGACATCACAAGCGATATGAAGTATGAAAATTGGCTGAGCGGAGGACTGGGGGAAGTTGGAAATTTTTCAAAAATTCAAGATGAGGAAATGCGGGGGATATTTCAGTCAATCCATCATGGTGATTATGCTAGATTAACGTCAATCATTAATAGTAAGTTAGGTGAAGGGAGAAGGGTTCAGTCATTAATCACTGCTAATTTATATACTGATGCCTATCACTTTGTTAATAATGAAAAAATAGCTGGGTTTTATGTTCCTTTTGAAGAAGCCCATCATACCCAAGGGAATCTTATGTTGGATGGGCATGATAAATACGGTTATTGGATCGCGGATCGTTTCATTACTATACTCACTCCCGGCCGTCACTCTTTCCAGATGGGGGCAATCGGTTATTCCGTTCTGTACGAAATGTTTGACGAAACCTCCTTAAAAACATCTCTCTATTGGAAAGAAAATTCATCCCAGTTAGGTGGCCAGTATCAATATTTCCAGGATACCTTACTTCCTGCTGTATCTCATTGGGAATCGAAGGTAAAAGAATATGCCGATACCTACGAGGAATGGAAAGGAAATCGAGAAAATCTGATTTTAGAAGCCACTGCTAAATTGGAATCCAATCGTCAGGAATTGGAACGTTCAAAGGAAGAATGGTTACATCGTTTAGAGGAAGAAAAAAGGGAAGGGATCAAATCTTGGGTCAATTTATATGAAACTGGAGAAAAAAAAGACATAACATCTCCAACCATTACTTCATGGACACCTAACAAAGAGATGGAAGCGGTTGACCGTACCAAACTTGTTGAATACCAAACCTTGGCTTCATCAAACGAAGTTATATCCGGGGTTCAGGTGGGTGGAGTTGGTCTATTGGAAGAACTTCAAAGAACCATTGTCGGTGTGGACCAATACGCTTCCGTGATTCAGATGAATTCTGAATTAGAGGCATTCCAACGTTCGGAACAACAAAAACTAATCAATCAATTGATTTATGGGATCAATACGGAATCGATCAGAGAAAGAAAATTAACTAGAGAAGAAAACATTTTAATTGGAAATTATGATGTGTCTCTGCTTTCCAAAGAAGAATTAAGCCAATTTGGGTCTTGTTATGAAAATCCCAATGCTGTAAATTGTAAGTCATTGTTAAAAAAAGAATTTGAAGCAAGTTTTAATTCTGATACGGGTATCCTAACATTAAAAAGAGAAATCCATAACGGTTTACTTGGAGATAAAAATGAGAAAGGCAAATATACTGCTGCGAAAACTGAAGAAGTTAGACATATCAAACTTAGTTCTCTAGAGAAGGTTCATAGCCCAGATCAAAAAGGATTTTTTACAGTTTGGTCTGAAGAAGATTGGGATTCGCTTTACCAATCAAAAACAAAAATCACAGAAAATTTTCTAACAAACTCCTTACAAAAAGATAAAAAGTCAATTGGTTCCAATATTAACTCAATCATTGAAACGGACAATCGGAATCAGGAATTGTTCGTAACTAGGAAGGTTGAAAAAGAGAAAACAGATTCCCTCATTCAAGAATTGGCTTTAGCTTATTTCACTGGTGGAGCCGCAGGTGTAAGAGCTTCTTTAAAAGGAAAAGTGGAAGATCACATCAACACCGAACTTGCTAAGGCTTGGATCACTGCCACCGGAGGAAGTGAAGAAGACTTACAAATGGTCAGTATGATCATGGACTTTATGAGAGGTAAAGTTGAGACAAAAAAAATTGAGTCTCGTAGTAACTTTGTTTCTGCTAGTAATCCCTTTCAAGGCATCGAAAACATTTTTAGAAACTCGGTCGGAGGATATGCGGATTTCTTTAATAACGCAACCGGAGGCCTTTCCGGTGCATTGCTAACAAATGCAATGTTACCAGTTGTTGCACTTGGTAACGCAGTTATCGGTTCTGATCAAATGGATGTTTTATTGGAGCGCAAAAATGCCCAAACAAATCGTATCAAGGAAATCAAAGCCAACGAAGTCTCTTTAGCTAAGTCTGCTGCTTCCCTAGCGATTGCGGGTGCTACGGGATTACCAATTGAAATTGTGAGTGCAGGGGTCAGTGATTTTGCAAGTGCCCGTGATGCTAAAAATGCAAGAAGAGCTATGACTAAAAATCCAATCATTGATGGAACGAGTCAAGTTTTCGGAGTGGTTGGGGGGATTGTTAAAACGGCAGTGATTGCTACTGGAGTTACCCAAGGAGAATTCCAAAAGTCTATTTCCCAAGCCAATCAATTAGCGAGTGGTGGTTCCCTTAGACAATCAAGTGCTGCACTCGCTAGTTTGGGTTTATCAGAGCAAATGTATGGGATGAAGGCTACTGGAACCAGCTTTACTAGCGAACTCCTGAATATCAAAGATAAAGATAGAGTCATTGAAGAACTTGGAAAAAGGGCTCTTGCCAATCAGATGGCTGCGAATTTTGGAATCGATCCAAAGATTGCCTTAGGTTTTATCAACAAAGGTTATGGTGATTACAAAACAAGAGAGAGCGACAAAAAAGCACAAGCAAACGCGATTGAACAAGTAGCTGTGATGGTTGCGACCACTGCCATCACGATGGGTACCGGGGTCGCTTTAAACGCAATGGTTGCATCTGCGAATTCGACAATTTCTGCCATAGGATCAGCAATTGCTAATTTTGGAAACACAGTTGGGAATGCAGTGGGTTCCTTGTTAGGATCTACAGCGCAGGCTACCACGACAATGGTAACAAATGTAACTACAGGTGCTTTGGAGGTTAGTAAAACTGCAATTAATGCGATCTCAGCTATGGCGAATGCTACTGTCCAGGGAGTTGTTGGTTCAAAGAACGGTATCGAAGGAGCTCTTGCTGGAATCGCCAACGGACTCTTGGGTGGCGTCACCCAAGCAATGGGTTCTATACAATCTGGAATACTCAAAGGAATCACCCCGGGGCTTGGTGTAACGTATCACCCGAAAAATGGATGGGGCGGGTCCATTGGTATTGGTAATACAACTTCTAATGCTAGTATCTCTTTCTCCCAAAGAGGAGATACAACCATCCAAGGATCTTATTCTCTCGGAAAAGGTGGTATCCAACTTGCTGGTGATGCCACAACAAATGGTGCAGCCAATCTCGGATTCAATTACAATCCTACCGGGAACGGGCCAAGAAAGGATTGGAATTTCTCTCTGATGTATGATCTAGCTGGAACGGGCCTGTCTGGAAGTGTCGGTTACACCGATCCACGTTCGACGTTAGGTGTTAAATCAACTTTCAATAGAGATGGGATGTCTACTTCCGCCGAATTTACTGGCGTTAGCCTTGCAACGAACGGGCCCAACGGATTCCAAATGGATGAAATAAATTTCGCCGAGCTTAACATCAATGCAGCCCAGGATAAAACTAGCAATGATCAAAATCCAAATCAATCATCCGAGAATGGCGGTCCAGAGGACGATGGTGATTTGAATCGTGATTTAGCGGATGCGGGAAAGGCACTTTCTAGTTTATTTTTCGGAGGGGTTGCGATTGTACGCGGATTGTATGGCGGGGGGCAGGCAAGGGCAGCGGATGGATCGACGACGCCAACAGCAAATCCGGGCGAGACAGCGATCCTCGAGAGAAATCGTAGGAGAGAGGAAGAGGCAGGGGAAACGAGAGACAATCAAAATTTGCCGAAACAATCAGATCAGCCATCGGCACCTAATGTTGCACAAGTGATTCCAGCTCCTGGGATTAACAAAGAAGATGGGCCTAAATCGCCTTTACCGGTAATTCTTCGGGCAGTAGATCATTTCCCACCAATCGATAATAAACCAATAAATATAAATGATGTTTCCTCTCGTATTGATGATGTAAAAGTATCCGTTGCGAATTATAACAGGGAAATCGATACACAAATCAAAGCGATCAAAGAATCAGATCCAAATTTAAAGGATCCACAAAACAAAGAATTGGTGAAGAAACTTCAATCGGAAAAGAAAAATGCAGAAAAAATAGCAAGAGTTCAAGAAGCGCAAATAAGAAGTTTAGAGAGTAAAACACCTCTGATTTCAGGAACTCGCCCAATGAATTTGGAATCCGGTATAACGAACATCATCACATTTGAACAAAACAAAAACCAAAAGGAAACCCATGATCAAATCAGAGAGTTTGTTAAAGGTGGTCAATTATCGGAAGACACAAAAGCACGATTAGATCAAGAAAAACAGTCTTTGCCTGAATACAAAAAATTGAAAGAACTTCAGGGACAAAAAGACAGGTTAGAAACTGATTTTCGATTGAATAACTTAGATCGTGTAAACGAAATTCAGTTTGGGGGAATCAACCAGCCAATTGATCTGCAAAACTTGCTGATTACCAATCCGCAAAAATACAATGAATACGTAAAATCTGTGAGTGAAATACAAAAACAGATTGATCAATTAACACTTCCAATTAAAAAAATAGACGCTGAGTTTGAAGTAAGGGCTAAAGTCGAAAAATATAAAGAAATGGGAATTGGTATAGAATTCAGAAAGAATGATTCAGATCTAAATTATAAATTGGAGCAACTGAATCGAGCTTTTGGAGTGGAAAATTCGAGGCAAGACCAAATTGCCGCCTTGGATAACTTGAAAGGAAAAAACGTATCATTTTCTAAACCATTATTTGATACGATTGTAACTCCTACTGAAGGTGTTGCCTTAAAACCGGCTCCAGGGCAGGGGAATTTATCTATCTATCAAACTGTAGATGGAAAGGAAATTCGAAGACCGATTCCAATGTCTGAAACCGATGTTGTAACTTCTCGACCGGACACGGACAGAGTGAATCCAGTCAATGGTAGAATAGGTGCTCATACTGGCACAGACTATAGTTTGCCTATAGGAACTGGTAACTCTTCTGTGATGGAGGGAACAGTGGAAAAAGTAGAAAATAGCCATAATTCTTTTTTAAATATTGGTGACGGAGGGACACATAATGGCGGTTCCGTTCGAATTGAATCTTCCAACGATAATCCTAAAATCAGAACGACCTATTACCACCTAAGCCAAATCAATGTGGAACCAGGTGATAAGGTTAAGATGGGAGACCTTATTGGCAGGTCAGGGAATTCGGGAAATTCCGGTGGGCCACACCTCCATTTTATTGTTGAGGTGAAAGTTGGAGAGGATTGGATTCTACAGAAAAATGAAGAGTTTGATTGGTCGGGAGTACCTTAATGAATAAATGGATTTTTGTTTCATGTATCTTGTTTCTCTTTATAAACTGTAAAGAAAAGGCAAAGGAATTCATTATTAAATCAGAATTTAAGAATAGCAAAATTGATTTTGATTTCTTTTGTAAGTCTTCGGAAAGCACAGATCTAATGTATTATGAAATTACTATGAAAACAGGCGAATATCTTCCTGTATTGAAGTGCGATGATAAGTATGGTAATTTTAGAATCCTTGTTCAAAATGTTACATTAGATAATAGCGTATGGCTGACACTAGCAGAACTTTCCTGTATCAATGATCTTTGTATCATAAAAGAAAAACCGGGCGAACGTCTGATGGGGGAGCCTGATGGTGAGTTGAAATTTCAAGTCATTAACAAGGATGTGGTTAAATTAATAAGTTCCAATGTAAGACAGTTAGGCTACCAAGACAGTGATGTAGGAATTCCTTATAAAAAGGCAGAAGACTTTTTCGATTTAAAAAGAAATATTTATATCTTTAAGAGGCCGTCAGAGTTAAGGAACTGCCCAATGTCAAGAATCATAGTTGATACAATCGGTGATAAAGGAGTTAGCTGTGGCGAACCGGCTCCTGAAATAAACGAAAGTCCTTCTGATAAGGAACCAACAAATAACTAGTAAGTGATTCCTTTCCCCTCGGCAGCGATGGCCGAAGCTCGCCGGTCGGAACACGATGTTCCGCCGGCAGGAGTGGGGAATGGGAAACTTATACCTTCCAAACATAAACAAAATCAGTGCGGTCAGCCCAGGGGAGAGGGAACGCAACTTTGTGGAGTTTGATGGATCCGGCTCGTAGGTATTCGCGGATGTCACGGTCGCGGAAGATGGTTTCGCTAAAGGAAATTTCGCCGGAATTGGTTACAGATTGGAGTTTGGCTGTGTAGTTGACTGTGTTTCCAAAATAATCAATATTGCTGTTTAGGTTTACTGCGAGGCAGTTTCCTGTATGGATTGAGATCCGTATCCTAACAGGCGTATGTTTGTTTTCGGGATGGAACCATTCTTGCATTTCCTTTGCAGCTTTTAATGCGTGTAAGGGGGTTGAAAAACTAGCCATCACAGCGTCGCCGATGGTTTTCACAACCACACCGCGAAAGTTTTGAATGATTTGGTTGGTTTTGATAAAGTGTTCGCGCACTTGCAAAAAAGCACCGTGGTCACCTTCGGATTCATAGAACTTGGTCGAGCCAACAATGTCAGTGAATAAAATGGTTTTGAGACCAATGTCTAACTGTAAATTCGTCGCAATGGCTTCTTCGGAAAATAAATCCCTAAATTCTTGGTAATCAAAAATTTCGGATGGTCTGAGGCTCGTTTGGTCTTCGTTTCGTTCTTCTAAAATGATGGTGACATCATCATCAGATTCGTTTTCGAAAACTAAGTTAGGTTTTGGAGAAACTTTGATTTCTTCTTCTCTGGTTTCGGGTAACCACAAAATATCTGTTTGGTTGTAGGATGGTTTGATATCTACAAGCCGATATTTTTTTTCACCTTTTTTACGCAGACGAAACACTCCTGATCCAACAAGCAAACTTGCCGAGTAGGATTTTTTAGCAGGGATCGTTTTTGTTAGGAGGATATGGTTTTTTGTGGCGGGTTCTGCTGCACAATAGAATTGTTTTTCAATGATACGAATGCTTTGGTGCAGGTGAAAGGTGACTTCGATGGAGTTAACACCTGTAGTATCAAAGTCAATTTCACATACTTCACATTCGTCTTTTTCGGGAATGTCGCTGAGTTTGGTGAGGCTTGTCCTCACCCCACGGCAATGGGGGCAGACAATATCCCAACTGAGTGTGAATATTCCTAACCGACAGCCATGTAGAAAAAGAAAAAGAGTTTCATCGGGATCTAGGTTTAACCTTCGACTCACCTCTTTGATTCGAATGCGATCGAGTTCGTTATCACTTGCGGTTTTGATCCATTGAAAAACGGCGGTAACGGCTTCCTTGGAAACACCTTTGTTAATGAGGTTTTGGGTTTCTTTGTCTAGTTTTTCTGGATGAATCCACTGGGCTTCGGGGACAAAGGAAAATTCTTTTCCTGCGATGGGAGTTGCTTTTGGTTTTTTATGTTTAATCTCTTCTGCAATATCATTCAAAGCTTTGCGAAAAGAAATTTCCAATTTTGGCATTGCATATTGCAAAAGTTTTCTCATAAAGAAATTTCGAGGAATCCAACCAAAGTACAAATAAACTTTACACCTGGATTCACCTAACGTTTCTAAAATGATTCGACTTCGGACATAATATCCAAATCCTTTACTGTAAATTCTTGCGTTACCTATTTCTTTGAGATACTCCCATTCCCAAGGGACTTCTTCCCATTCTAATCGGAAACCAACTTGTTTAGTTTTCCCCATTAGTTTCCCGTTTCGTTCCTGGTAATCATATCTGGGCATACCGACCCTTTTGTTGAGGGAAGAAGTATCGATTAAATGTGGCCACATTTCTTCCCGAGTCACAGGAAGGTCAAATTCCCAAAGAGAATCAAGTGGGGTTGCGAGATTTTTCCAACGATCTTCCCAAGGATATTTTTGAAGTAAGGAATTTAAATCAATCATAGTGGTTTTAGGATGAGGGTTGCCTTCCCCCCATTTCCTTTGACTGTCAATTCACCGTCTGTCTCTGAAATTTTTTCTGCATTGGAGAGTACAATTTGTACACCATTGGGGTAAACGAACCTTGGAACTTTGATGATACAAGGTTCCAAGATTTTGGAATCAGAATCCCATTCGAAATGAAATTCTCTGGTTTCTAAGTTGTATTGCATTTTGGTTGGAGTCCCTTGGGTAAAGGCAGCGTAAGGCCGACAAAAACCTTCAATGGCACGACCACCACCACCATAGACATCGGGATCAGAACCAGGAATGATTTGGTCTTTTGAAAAAATGCTAAGGTCTTCTTGGTTCCAACCATCTCCCACCATCAAATCGTTTTGATTTGAGGCAGTGTAGTTCCAGATTGTATTGGATAAAAGAAGATGATCCATCGCATTATACATGGCATCAAGAGCCATTACATGACGTTTCCAAATTTTTGGAGAATGATTTCCTTTTTTCCATTCTTTATATGCTTTCCCCCCTTGTAAGTCAAAAGGGATTCCAAATTCACCGATAAGACTTGGGATTTTTCCAGGAACTGAATCTGCTGTATTTTTGATTCGAGTGAGTTGGCGCACATACATAGCTTCGATACCTGATTTACCGAATACGGGTCGTTTGGTGAGAGTATCAATAGCAATTGGATAAAGGAATTTTTTGAATAGAAGTGTAAGTATATCGTACCAATGTGCCGCATTCACCGCAAGTTTTGGCGCTTCCCCATTGAGATGAGGATGGGTGAATGCATCCGATGCCTCTCTTTCAATAAAAACCATCCAATCCTTTCGGATTTCTTGAATCGTTTTACCAACAGTACGCATAAATGGAATTAGATAATCAGCGTCAAAATCGATGGTACGTCCATTTACCTTTTGGAAAAAATCGTTTTTTTCGATAAATGGCGTTCCGTCTTTTGTGATGGTGTATGCACCTTCTAATTGGAATGGATCTCCCGGAGATTCGGGTAACCAGATAGATACTTGGTTCTGATTGACAGTGACTGTTTTTGTGGGAACAAATCCTCCCTTCCAAACTTTAAGGGTGAGGTAAGGCAAATCAATCGAATGTCCATGAGAAGAGAATAGTGCGTCAATCGGTGACCAAGCAAGGCCAGGTTTGGCGGGGTCTGCATCGCCATTGTTTAAACAACGATCATTCATTGCCCTACCAATAAATCCCTTTCCTGGTTCATTCAACGAATCAAAACCCAAAACAAAGTCAAAGTCTTTGACTCGTTTTGCAATTTCCTTCATACAACCCAAGTAGTGATCTTGTAAATAGTCCTGAACATTTTTTCCGTCGATGAGGAAGTTTGGTGCAAAATCTTTTCCTCCAAAGAACAAAGTCCAAAGGATGCCATTCCCGGCATAACGATAGTTTTGTGACCAGCACATGGTCGGGTAATTATCTTCCTGACGGAGACCAGGTTTTGAATAGTCATAAGCTCTTTGCATGACAATTGCCGCATCTGCTTCGGAAAGTTTGCGATAATCAATTCCTAGTTTTTCAAAAATCCAACCTGGGGCACCATCTCCACCCGTCATCCTCGACCAAACGTCTTGGTGAAAATCAATAAATACATAAAAACCATATTCACCAGCCAGACGAACAATCTCTGTAAAATAATCCAAATAAGCCTCATCGTATTCATTTGGACCTTTGTGTTCGACAGCTTCCCAAGTGGTTAATAAACGAAGAACGTTAAAGCCCCATCGTTTGAGTCTTGTTAAATGGTCATCTGCTTCGGCAAGTGGGAAGGGTCTTCCGATAAAACTTACTTCTCTGTGGTCAGAAAAATCACTAGGAAACTGCGTTCCGCCATTGGGAAAAGGAACCTTGGTATCTCCACCTAAATTAATTCCACGTAAAATTACTTTTCTTCCGCTAACGTCTACAAACCATTCGCCTTGGGGTGTGAGTTTTTTTTGTGCCATTAACTAATCCTTTTAAACTAACTCATTTGTATTTTTTTCTAACTCAGCATAAAGATTGAGATACCCGAGTAAAAAGTAAAATACAATCAAAACTTCATCATCTTGAAAATAACATTGCAAAAGTCCAGAAAAGAAAAATCCAACGAGTCCATAAGTCATAAATCGGATATTTTTAGGTATCTTTCCATTCAGTAAAGTATACAGAATGATTCCAAATAACATAAGATAAAGGATCCCTTGAGGACCACCAAAGACCGCGGTTAAATGAAAATAATCGTTATGAGCATGTCCTCTTTGTGTGACTTCATAAAAGAAACTAAGTTCTTTGTTTTCCTGTTCTCTTTGTTTCCTTGAGATTTCGATTTCTTTTTGATAATTTCCAGAACCAATTCCAAAGATTGGATTTTTTTCAATCAAAGGAAAGGTCGAATCCCAGATAAAAGTTCTTCCCGAGTCCGTATGTTTTTCTCCACCGAAGAGTGGATCTACAACTCGTTTGACAGCACTCGTAGTTTTATATCCTACGAAAACTAAAACTAAAATCAGAAGGATAAATATCCCAATTCGTTTTAACATTTTTTTGGAAATATCCTTATCGATAAAAACAAGAATATAGATCCCAAACAGTGTGCTTACCAATGCTCCGAGAAGGGAGGATCTTGCATTGTTGAATAAAAAAACAATGGATACTAACAAAAGTAATATGGCATTGATCGAGATTTTAGACAATGATTCTTTTTTATACCAAGAATCATACAACCGAAATACAAATCCTGGGAAAATGAAAGCAAGTAGTCCACCAAAGGTAAGGTGGGTATTCATTAGGCCGATGGGGAGGTAGATATTGATATTGCTGATTTTGCCATAATGGTGTTGGTAGGGCCAAGATGCAGAAGTTTTGTACAGATCAGAAATTAATCGTGAGAGCCTTGTCATAGAAAATATAGAGATAAATCCCGTAATCACGATGACTAAAGCAAAAACGAAGAATGTTTTGTATAAATACTTTCTATCCTCTGGTTTAATCCCTTGCACAGAAACAAATGCAGTGACAAGAAAAATGTCTTTCATTTCATCATGAAACGCATGTTTGATGGATTCGAATTCAAAACCGGAAGCGGAGAAATGATACAAAACGGTTACAATTTGCCAAATGTAAAATAAAAATAGAATTTTGACCAGATTGCTGGAAAGTTTTGGTTTTTCGGGAAGGAAGAGGAAAAAAACAAAAGATAGCAGTAAGAAAAGTTGGCTAAGGGAAACAGAGAGCGCACAGGAAATGATGGACAAGGTTAGAAACGAACGATAGATTCGGTAATACATAACTTTGGATGAGACTAATGCTTTTCTCCAATTTGTAAAGAGGTAACAGTTGCGAGTCTTATATTTTTCCGATACTTTTTTGCCAAAAACCGACGGAGTTGCTGTTTCCATTAAGAATTTTTCTGAACTTTTGGCTCTACGTGGGCATGAGTTTTGTATCTGTGCTCCCAAATACGGAGATGGGGATTTTGACCGGATGACGGACAATATCCAGGTGGTTCGTTTTCGATCCGGGTATTTGCCGAGTTACCCTGATATCAAAGTGGTTTTGCCCTCTCCAGGAAAAATCAAACGTATCATCGAAGATTTCAAACCCGATCTCATCCACATTCACACACCTGGCCTTCTTGGGCTTTATGCTGTAAATGCTGCGGAAAGATTTGGAGTTCCAACGATTGGAACCTACCACACTCTTATGGCCGAACAAGAAATGTACGTTTCCTTCTATCGTTTGTTTAAACTTGATAAACTTTTTTTTAAGGCCAATAAGTTTAAGAAAAAATTAAATATCGATGAGTTAGATAAAATTGTAAAATTTGATAACTTTAATATTCGCAAAAAAATCATTCTAAAAATTTGTAACGATATATATAACAGATGTGATGTAGTTATTTCCCCGAGCCATCTCATCAAAGAACAACTCATCGAATATGGAATCACTCGTCCGATTACGGTTGTTTCCAATGGAATGGATTTAAAAAGATTTCAAGGAACACCAAAAACATATACTGGTGGAGATGCTCCTAAGTTTTTACATGTGGGTCGAATTTCTTATGAAAAAAATTGTGATGTGGTCATCAATGCTTTTAAACTCATACATGAACATTACCCTAATGCAACTCTCACAGTGATTGGTGAGGGGCCAGCCATTCCATCTTTAGAACGCCAAGCGGAACATTTAGGAATTGAGAAGTCGGTTAGTTTTAAAGGATTTATCCCCAATGCTGTGTTACACGAAGAATATCCAAAGTATGATGTATTTTTGACAGCATCAACCATGGAAACACAAGGTCTTGTAGTTTTAGAGGCCATTGCTTGTGGGTTGCCTGCTGTAGGTGTGGATGCTTTTGCTTTGCCAGAACTCATCCGTCATGGCGAAAATGGATACATCACAAAATCTTTTGATGCCAAAGGAATTGCAGAGGGTGCACTTTCTATCATTCGGAATCCAGAAGACTACCTTAAATTTTCCAAAAATTCCATTCAGATTGCCTCAGGCCATGAAATGGAAAAATGTGTCGATGCGATGGAAGAGGTGTATTCGAAAGTTGTGGAAGCAATGAAGGGCAAAGTTAAAAAATCAACTATCTTTGATTTGTTTTTTGATTTTATGCAATGACAAGTTTTATATCTATTGAGTTACGTTCCCTCATTACAGGGATTGCTATATTTTTAACTTTTTATGCATACATTCCTTATATCAAAGGGATTTGGACAGGTACTATCCGGCCCCATGTATTTTCGTGGATCATTTGGGGAGCCACCACCTTTATCGTGTTCTTCGCACAAATTGCTGGAAATGGTGGAGTGGGAAGTTTACCCATTGGTGTTTCAGGAATCATTACCATTTTAGTCGCCTATATCGCCTATAGAAAACGTGGAGATATCGAAATTACCAAATTCGATTGGTTTTTCTTTGGGTTGGCAGTTTCTAGTTTGCCGTTTTGGTTTTATTTTTCGGATCCTTTGGCGGCGGTGATTGTTTTGTCTATCGCTGACATTTTGGGTTTTATACCGACATTCCGTAAAGGATACTTCCTTCCCAACTCCGAACCAGTGGGATTTTATCTTATCTTTTTGTTTCGTAATTTTTTGGCTATGGCCGGACTTGCTGAGTGGAACACAACAACCTTATTGTTCCCTGGATCTGCCGGAATTGCTTGTGTTGTTTTTGTGGTGATGGTGAAGATCAGAAAAATAAGACTAGGTATTCTATCTTAGTTCATTCCTTGTCCACAACTGGATAAAAAATAACAGATCTTAGCATTCTTCCTTCTTCGGTATCTTCATAAACCACTTCGGCTTGTTTGGTGCGAGCCGGCATATAGAGTTGGATTGCTTCTACAATTTCGTAAGCACTGAGTGTGTAATCCAGAGCTTTGATGGCAAGTTCGGCACCCAGAAACCGTTCACGAGTCACAGTTTTAGTTTCGGTTTTTTTAGTGATGATTAACCATTTATATAGTCTTGCCGAACGATTAGTGTCCAAAAGATTCCCGATATCCAATTTCATTTGAGGCAGGATGGCTGGAGTTTGTTTGAAACTAACTTCGATTTTACGAGCATTGGGTTCTCCGAGTCTCAGCGATAATTGTTTGTCAAAGAGAACATCATCAATGTATTCAATTCGATCACAAGTGGAATAAACTGTATTACATAGATTCCCAAAATTTTTGTGAAAGAAGAATACCTGTAGCACTTTGCCTGTTGTGGGATGGTAAAGTACTTTTGCGTTATAGTGACCCATCCTTCCAAACTTTACCACCGAACGAATTCGTTTGTACAAATTGTAACTAAGGCCAAAAAGATCTTTTACAATGGGAACATCCATAACCCCCAAACCTCTAGTGGCTATATAAAAAGGTTCTAAACTCACATGGCCGTCACGTTTGGCAATTTCTCGTAAGTATTCAGTGATATCATCCATTTTCGATTCACTGAGAGAAAGTGGGTGGTCTAAATAATCAACCACCACCTTACCCCCGTTTTTACCTAGTTCTTTCCAAACTTCATCTAAATAGTTTCCGTCTTCTGTATAAGAAATCTTTTTACAATAGAATTCTTGGCACTTGATTTGTTCTTCGTAATCAGTGTGATTAGGGGAAGGGAGGATGACCGGTTGGAATTCAGAAGAAAATTCTTCTGCTTTAGTTTCTGGAGGGTAAATCAAAAGAGAAAAAATAAGAGATAAAAAAAAGAAGAGGAATCTTTTTTGCATCCAACCCTTAGGATTGGAATGAATAGAAATAGACCTTTTTGATCTAGAAATCTTAGGAGAATTCAAACTTTTGATTCGAAATAACATGGAATTCTCCTTATCTGTTTAGCGAAAGATACACTAAGTCACCAAAGTGTGTTTACATTTTGAATGAGTCTAATTCGTCTAACAACATCAAGTGGGTCAATGAGTTCCATACAAGCATGGTCACCGCGCCAACATTTGGTGTTCCCATAAATGGAACATGGGCGACAAGGTAAGTCTACCTGTAAAACACCTGAATCTTCTTGTGCAAATGGTCCAAATCCTGAAAGCGGGTGTGTGGTTCCATAAATTCCGATTACAGGTTTTTTGAGTAGGGCTGCAATGTGGACGTTGGAACTATCCATTCCAATCATCACATCCAAACGATCCATAATCCCGAGTTCTCCGCGGATTCCTAATTTTCCACCTTGGACAATATGTGCGCGTGTTTGGCCATTCCGAAGGATTTCTAATTCTTTTGCTTCGTCCTTTCCACCAAACAGAAACACATTGCAGTCTGGAAATTCATCGAGTAAAACTTCTACGAGTCGTTTGCATTTTTCAAAACTCCATTCTTTGAGTGCATGTCCTGCAAAAGGAGCAAATCCAAACCATTGGCCTTCTTTTTTATCAATTCCAATCGACTTAAAAAAATCTCTCGCATATATTTTTGATTCTCCATCCACGTTGAGCCAAGGGCCTTTGCGAATGGGAGCATCAAATCCGGCTTTACGAAATACGTTTAAATAACGTTCTACAGTGTGGGGGAGTTGGTTTAATTTTTTATTATAACGTCGTGTTTGTTTTAATTTTTCGCGGCGGCCTTTGATGATTTTTGAATATGGAATACCTTGGCTACGAAACAAAAAGGCAATGAACCTGGAACGAACAGAACCGTGAAGGTCAATCACATGACCGAATGGTCCTAGTTTGGCGATGTCACGATACATCCTAACAAGACCTAAAATGCCTTTGTATTTTTTTAGATTGATCCCTAAAACATTCAAATTGGGAATGTTGTAAAAAAAAGGTGCGAAGTTTCCTCTTGTAACAACTGTCAGCTGAATATTAGAGTATTTAGCTGCAATGGCAATGAGGGCAGGTGTCATTAAAGCCACATCCCCCATCGCTGAAAATCTAAGTACTAAGAGGTTTGTCATTTTTGATTCTTATACAATGACGGATTTAAATTTTGGTCATTGTACATCTTCATCTGACGATAAACTTTTACTCGTTTGGTTCCTTCTGCGTAGTCGGAGAATAGTTCATCCAAACATTTTTTGAGATCTTCTCTCTGGTCGAGGAGAATGTCTAGTTTGGTTTGGCATTTGGCAATATGTTCTTTTGAGGCAGAGGCATCCTTTCTAGAAACTTGTTCTTCCATATGGTAGATTTTGAGTTCTAAGATACTCATACGATCGAGTAACCAAGCGGGTGATTCGGAATTTAATCTTGCGTCTGGTTTGGGAGTGGCTGAACGAAACATATCAATCACAAAGTCGTCCAGTTTTTCTACCATATCGGTTCTGTCTTGGTTTAGTTTGTCGATCTTACGTTTGAGTGCCACGACATCTTCCAAAGCAATGTCCGGCCTTCGGATTTCATCTTCAATATGCCATTGGATGGTATCGATGTGGTTTTTTTGGTAGAGGGTGGACTCTAAACTTCCTTCTGGGTAAGGATTTGGATGAGGGGCTTCTTTTTTATGCCAATCCAGAACGGATTCTTGGAAAATAGAGACGGCTTTTTTGGCTTCCAATGCTTTCATATCGTAATGCAATTCACGTTTTCATATGGTTTTTGGCGTTCAATCGAAATATTTCCCAGGTTTTTCGCTTTCTTTTGCCACTTTTTCCAGGTATCTACTGGATATGTGCCTAGTTGTGATCGCCTATAAGGTTCATCCGGATTATCCACTTGTCATTGTTTCCAACAGAGATGAGTTTTTTGAAAGGCCGACAGAATCCCTTCATTTATGGGATACTAGTCCCGAAATCATTGGGGGAAAAGATTTAAAAGCCGGGGGAACTTGGCTTGGTGCCAGTTCTTTCGGTAAGGTGGCATTTCTCACCAATGTTAGGAATTTACGAAAACCTTCCCACCCCCATCCCATATCACGAGGAAGTTTGGTTTTAGATTTTTTAAAATCGGAAAAGGAAGTTTCTTCAAAGGATTATCTTGAGAAGGTGCAACGTGATGCGAACGAGTATGAAGGATTCAATTTATTTGTTTATGATGGAAAGGAAGCAAACTATGTAGGAGGGGATCCTATACAGGTTTTGACTATAGAGCCAGGATTTCATGCTGTAAGTAATGCCAGTTGGAATACTGTTTGGCCGAAAACTGCAAAACTCAAAGCAAACGTCGAACAGGTGTTTGATTCCATTCCTATGAACGAAAATTGGCGAACCCTTGTCACATCCGAATTCTTTCGGTTACTGGCGGATGCCGATTTAGTCAAAGAGGATTCACTCCTTCCTGACACCGGAATTGGGCTTGAACGCGAAAGGTATTTATCATCGATAAGAATTCGTGTTCCTGGTTATGGAACCCGCGCTTCTACAGTTTTATTTTGTGGTAAGGATGGGGTGGAAGTATTGGAACGCACCTTCTCCGATCCGCTTTCAAATGAATTCACGGAACGGAGGGATGTTTTAGCATTTAGCGAGAGTTAGTTTTCTAGGCGGAAATTTACCATAGGGAAAGCAGATGTGATTTCTTTCACCCCTGCTTTTACCTTAGTTTCCCAAGAAGAATCACCAAAATGATCTAGATAATCACAGATCAAATTTCCCACGGCTTCGATTTCTTTTTCTTTTAGACCACGAGTTGTGAGAGCCGGTGTTCCTAGTCGGATTCCAGAGGCAACCGCCGGTGGATTTTTATCAAATGGAATTGCATTTTTATTCACTGTCACTCCGATATGATCTAGTCCATTCGCCGCATCATTTCCAGTGAGTCCTTTTACGGAAACATCGAGAAGAACAATATGGTTGTCAGTCCCACCAGAAACCACACGAAAACCCCGTTTTTGGAAAACATCTGCGAGAACTTTTGCATTCTTAACAACTTGTTGGATATAGGTTTTGAAATCTGGCCTGAGAGCTTCGCCAAATGCAACAGCTTTTGCTGCGATTACGTGCATCAGTGGTCCGCCTTGGATTCCAGGGAACACTCGTGAGTTTAAAATCTTTTCATGTTCAGAAGAGGAAAGGATGAGTCCCCCTCTTGGTCCACGTAAAGTTTTGTGAGTTGTGGTTGTGACAAAATCACAAACTCCAATCGGACTTGGGTGTTCTCCGGCAACGACAAGACCGGAAATATGTGCAATGTCTGCCATGATTTTTGCACCAATTCCATCCGCAATTTCACGGAACTTATTAAAATCAATGGTTCTTGGGTAAGCGGATGCACCTACAACAATTAGTTTCGGTTTGTGTTCTTTGGCAAGTTTTGCCACTTCATCATAATTGATGGTTTCTGTTTTTTCATCCACACCATAAGGGATAGGTTTAAAATATTTTCCACTGATATTGACGGCACTACCGTGTGTTAGGTGACCACCATGAGCCAAATTCATTCCAAGAAAACTATCACCGGGTTCGAGGGTTGCAAGAAATACCGCCATATTCGCCTGTGCACCGCTATGTGGTTGAACGTTTGCATATTCAGCACCGAACATTTTTTTTGCTCTTTCGATTGCGAGTTGTTCTACCTGGTCTGCATTTTCACAGCCATTGTAGTAACGTTTTCCAGGATACCCTTCTGCATATTTATTTGTGAGAGTGGAATGGTAAGCTTCCAAAACTGGACGCGAAACAAAGTTCTCACTGGCAATCATCTCTAGGGAATGTTCTTGGCGTTCGTCTTCTTTTTTTAATGCGGCGTAAACTTCTGGATCTTGTTTTTCTAAATAACTCATGTGTGAATTTCTCTGTGAAGTGTGTATTCTGGATTTTGGTATTTCTTCTTGCGAATAGATTCAGATTCTTGGAGGACGTGTTTCCGAAAAGTAGAAAAGTCGGGGCCAAAGAAGGAAATTTTTGAAAAATCTTCCAGAGAATCCGGTTCTGGTTCTCCTAAATAAGAAAAAACTTCTCGCACAAGATCATTGGCCCAATTGGTTTCAGAAAAAAAATCAGGTAAAGATGTGAGAAAATCTTTATGGCTTCTTTCTTTACGATAATCTGGTTCTTCTGGTGGATGGTGGAGCACTTCTGCCACTCGTTCGATTAACTGATCTTCTAAGATGAGTGTCCCGTGTTGGACAATACAACCTCGTTTCCGAAACTGTGCATTGCCTGAAATCTTTTTGAAAATTCCATTTTTTTCTAAAACCAAATCGGACTTTCCCTTCGGAAAACATTGGATGTTTTGCCTTTTTAGGGACTTCGCAACAATTCCAAGAAGGATATCATAGGAATCTTTGACAGGAAAAAGTTCTTTCCTCTCATCCAAATTGACATATAGGGAATAATTAATATTCCCTGATAAGGAATGAAAAACGGTTCCGCCACCAGAGGCTCGTCTAGCAATATAACAAAAATTAGGTATCGGTTTTTTCTGAAAACCAATGGTTCTTGCAACCGTTTCGTATTTTGTCACCACTTCTTCTTTGATGTTACGAAAGGGATTTTCGGAAAGGCCGAGAATGATAGAATCAGGATTTTTCCAAAGCCTGACTCCCGCAGTAATTCCTTCTTTAACCAGTTGGACGGCTATTGCCTCTTCAATCGCCAAATTATAGTAAGGTGATCTTGGAGGAATTTGTGGAAAAAAGAAAACTTTAGAATTCACTCGTTAAAGTATTTCTGAGACGCTTCGTTTAAAAACTTTCTTTCGCTTCTTGAGAGGGAATCCATTCCATTTTTGGAAATTTTTTCAAGAAGTTCATCCACTTTCGTTTTTGCATTTTCTCTTTTTGCCATTTCTTCTTGGTAACGCATAAATCTGCGTTTCTGTAAATACCTAGAGAGAGACCAAGTGGGAAGGTTACCCACTTTCTTTTTCCAGCCAGTGTAAACTTTCATTAAAAGTAAACCTCCAATGGCTCCCCCTAAATGAGCAAAATGTGCTACATGTTCCCCTTGGGCGAAAAGAACCATTAACATGACGATCATCACAAAGTATTTGGCTCGCATCGGAAAAATCAAAAATACAAGAAGTTCTCGGTTGGGCCAAGTCATCGCATAGGCAACAAGTAACCCGTAGATACTGGCACTGGCTCCGACAACTAATCCTTGCGGAATGCCAAAAAAATGGGCAACCACGGTTCCTATCCCACCCAGAAAGGCAGTGAAAAGATAAAATTTTAAAAAGGCACGTTCTCCCCAAATTTCAGCGAGTTCGGAACCGAACATCCAAAGGCTCAGCATATTAAAAAGGATATGTAGGAAACTCCCGTGGAGGAAGGCATAACTGAGAAGTTGCCAGACCCAACCATTCAAAACCAGCTCAGGAGTGAGTCCAAAATAGAGTTCCACAATCGGAGAATGGAAGGCCAGTTTCGTTGCCATCTGCAGGAGGAATAAAACTGCATTGATGATCATAAGAGTGCGTACAACGGGAACCATCGGAGGTCCAAATCGGAGTTCATATCCTGGGTAACGAGAGGCCATAAATTCAAGGTCGCAAATCTTGAGTGACAAGGAAAGTCGATTTCCTAGCATCGAGGAAGTGATTGTGCAACTCTACGGAGTCCGCGGCTCCATAGCGAGCCCCCTCCGCAACCAAGATTACCGCAAAAAAATTATCGATATCCTAGACCTCTATCGGCAATCGGGGGCTGGTGTGTCGGCGGATGAATTTTGGCAAGACCTCCCTTACCACCTGAAATTTGTCACAGGATCTGACACAACCTGTGTGTCGGTCACTGATGATGAAGGGGAAGTTTATGTTTTGGATATGGGAACTGGCCTTCGGAACTTAGGGGACGAACTTGTTTCCGAATACCTTTCCAATAAGTTAAAACGGACTGTTTCCTTTTTTATCACACACACACATTGGGATCATATCCAAGGGCTTCCTTTTTTCAAACCCATCTATTTTCCTGACTTCCTACTTAATTTTTATTCTCCCTATTCCGATTTGGAATCTCGTTTGCAAAAACAACAAGAACCAGAATTTTTTCCTGTTCCTTTGGACGGAACGGGTTCTGCCAAAGACTTCAAACTTTTTTTTCCTGGTGATGTTTTGGAATTTGGTTCGGGGATGAAGGTAGAATGTTATCCTTTAAAACATCCTGGTGGATCCTTCGCGTATAAATTCACAAACCGTGCAGGCAAAATTTTTATTTTTGCAACGGATGCGGAATTTACAGGTGCTGATATGGATTTAATCCATGAATGTTATCCTTTTTTTGCAGAAGCAGATTTACTCATCCTCGACACCCAATACACGTTAGACGAATCTTTTTCCAAATTTGATTGGGGTCATACTGCTTATACCATGTCTGTGAATTGTGCTTCGTCATGGAAGGTCAAAAATTTAGTGTTAACTCACCATGAACCAAGTTATTCAGATGAAAAAATTTACGAAATTTATAATGATGCCAAACTTCACAAAGAACACTTAGGCGAAAAAAAATTAAAAATTCATTTAGCAAGGGAAGGATTACGCTTCCACCTATAATACCATGAACAAAGAAAAAACACTTCGGATCACTATTACTACTTTCTTTACGATTGCACTTCTCGGTGGATTCTTTTTTGGATACATCCTTTCTGAGGTTAATAAAGGAAAGGAGTTACAGAAGTTGGCATCTTACCAGCCAACCACTCCCACAAAATTATATGATTCGAATGGAGTTTTGTTTGCGGAACTCTATCGCCACAAACAAGAATTATTAAAATACAGTGACATTCCTCCTCATGTCATCCATGCCTTTCTTTCCGTGGAAGATGATAACTTCTTCAATCACTTTGGGATCGACTTTTTAGCCATCGTTCGTGCTGCCATCAAAAACGTTTTTGCCGGACGGATTGTCCAAGGTGGATCAACCTTAACTCAGCAGTTGGCAAAAACCATCTTACAACAAAGGAAAAAAACTTTTGGTCGTAAGTTTTTAGAAGCACTCCTCACTTTACAAATTGAACAAGAGTATACCAAAGAAGAAATTTTAGAAATTTATTTTAACTTAATCTATTTGGGACATGGAACCACTGGTCTTTCTTCTGCAGCCAATGTTTACTTTCAAAAAGATGTCAGGGACTTAAGTATCGCTGAGGCGGCCATGCTGGCACGACTTCCCAAAGCTCCAGTAACTTATTCACCATTCAAAAATCCAAAAGAAGCAAAACAAGCGCATATGGTGGTTCTTAGCCTTATGGCGAAGAACGGATTTATCCCCAAAGACCAAGTCCAAAAAATCCATGATGATTTTTGGGAAAGATACTGGCCAGTGGTCATCACACAATCTCCCTCTCGTTCCACTTGGGGTGCCAAACTCAATAGAGCCCCATATTTTACTGAGTGGGTGCGGCAAATCTTAGAGAAGGAACTAGGGGAAGAGGCATTGTACACTGGGGGACTCCGAGTATACACAACTCTTGATGTCAGAAAACAAGAGATTGCCGAAGAAGAACTTAGAAAAGGTCTTATCGAACAAGATAAATATGCATTTGGTGCAAACTTTCGTTATGTGGGAAGGGCGGATAAAGGCCTTGTTTCTTTATATAATTTACTTGGATCCATTTTTCCTGTCGGAGTTTCTTACGTTACGAGTTTGGATGATAGACAAGTTTTCCGACTCCATTTAGAAAAAGAAATGGCTCCAGCCTTAGAACTTCTAACTGATTTTACCCCATCAGAAAATGAAAGTTCGGCAGTCAAAGAATTCCAAAGATCTTCCCTTGTGTTTTCCTCCAACTTACACGTAGAAGGTGCCATTGTCACTATAGACCATCAAACTGGTTATATCCAAACGATGGTTGGGGGATCTAGGTTCTCCCCGAAAAATCAGTTCAATCGCGCCATGCAGGCTCGTCGCCAAACCGGATCGGCCTTCAAACCATTTGTTTATGCAGCAGCCATCCAAAATAGAGCCGTTGGTTCAGGAACTGGGATTATGGATGCTCCTCTAACAACGATTACAGAAGAAGGAGAAGGGTATTCTCCACAAGATATTTCTGGTGATTTTAGAGGTATGGTTCCACTTTCTCGAGCGTTATCTTTGTCTTTAAATATTGTTTCTGTTCAAGTTTTGATGCGAACAGGAACAGATGCCGTCATCGATTTTGCATCTAAAGTGACAAAAGCAAATAAATCTAGGTTTCCCACAGGCCCTGCTTTGGCTTTAGGTGTTGCTGAACTTACACCTTATGAAATGGCTCTTGGTTATTCCATTTTAGCAAATAAAGGAAAGGATGTGATTCCTTTTAGCGTGCGTTATGTGCTAAATCAAAGTGGTTCTGTTGTCTATAATAAAGAAAAAGAAGTACAAGAAACTCTTGCGGAAGAAGCAAAAAATGGTTCCATCCAAATCATTCCAGAAGCTACAGCTTACATTATCAAACAAATGTTAATTGGTGTGGCGATGGGGGGAACTCCTACCCAAGCCCTCCGAGCAGCCGATAAAGGAAATTATAAGGGAGAATCCGGCGGAAAAACAGGATCTACTTCTTCTTATACAAATGTTTGGTATGCTGGTTTCGATCCAAAATACACATCCGTTGTGTGGATGGGATTTGATAAATCTTCGCTTTCTCTTGGAAAGGGTGTCACTGCTGCGGGAGTGGCGGCACCAATTTGGGGAAAATTGTATTCTCGTTGGTACAACGAAGGCCCATATCCTGTATTTTATCCAAACGGAAAAGCAGAAGAAATTCCTGCTGATGTCGTTAAGGGAGCCACTTGTGCATTCAATGGACTTTCTCCCGGACCCAATTGTCCTTTGACAGGGAATTTATTTCTAAAACCAATTACCATTGCTGGCCGGACCTTGGCAGTCCCTGGCGGAAGGCAATGTGACGGTGACCGCGACCACTACCGCTCGATGGATCTCACCGACTTTCTCCAAAGAGAATTAGAAATTTCTGATGACGAATTGAAGTAAACCCCCTCTAACAAACCAAAGAAAGTCACACACGAAAGTAAGTGACTTTCTTCTTTCCCTCACTCGCCTTCGAAATCCACTTACCAAAGAAGGACACACACGAAAGTGAGTGACTTTCTTTTTTCCCCGCCCTCACTTTCGAAATCCACTTACCCAAGAAGGACACACACGAAAGTGAGTGACTTTCTTTTTCCCCGCCCTCACTTTCGAAACCCGCTTACCCGACCTCTGCCATCGCCCATCGCAATCTTAGGCAATTTATTTCCAAATCAACATTCTGCTTATTTTTTGAGCAAATTTAATAGATTCCGTCTCGAAAAAAAGCCTGGATCTGCCATTCCCTTGCGGTTTAGGCCAGTTTTCACCTGGTACGATAGTTGCAATAATGTAAGAGAACCATTGGTTCGGAGGGAATATGAAAAAGGCAGTTTTAACCATCCTAGTTTTGGCACTTACCGCTTCCATTTCTGCTGGAGAATCTTCTTTGATGAATGAAGATCTGGATTCCCTCATCAGTCAATATGACAAAGAAACCTTAACTGTGATTTCTAACGAACTTGTGAAACTTGCTAGCGAAGAAGAGGGTTTAGGTGAGTTTGATTTAGCTTCCGGACATTATACTCGTGCTATTAAAATTAGAGAAGCGATTGGAATGAGCGAACACAAAAGTTTTGCATCCATCCAATACTTAGCAAGCCTAGCTCATTCAAAGGCCGGAAATTTTTGTGAAGCATCCACACATGCAAAAAAAGCAAGTGATGCATTTCGTTTACACGGAATTTCTAAATTTGAACAAAAAGCAAATGATGATTACAGAGAATATGCACGAGCTTGTGCAGTAGTAGCTTTCAAATAACAATATGTAATGATTCTTTCTAGAGATGGTTACCCTTTTTTGATTCTTCTTCGAATCAATCCAACTTCACGTGGTTGTACACGTGGGGTTGGAATTCTTTTTTCCCATATTTCAACTTAGCTTTTTCAAACAGACTAGATTTGGTGTAGGGAAGGTCTGACTCCCAGGCGATTCCAAAATCGGCTTCTTTATACCCTGATTCGTATTGCAGAGGATATAAAGATTTACCATCATAAAAATATAACAAGTTATGATTTGTGGAATGGAGATTCGGTTTCTGTTTTTCCGAACAGGGAAATGTATGAACCCAATTTCTGTTTCGTGGGATCGCATTTACTTTTTCGTTCGATTTACATTCAAATTCAGAAATGAAGATTGTTTTGAGTAAAACCCAATCTCCTGACTTTTCAAAATCTCCCGTTCCTTCTTTGAATTGGAATTCAGAATGATCTTTATAAACCTTCCATTCGCTCCAAGTTTTTATGAATTTGGAATTGGGTTGTAAATGAATTTCTTCCTGCCAGTGCAGTTGGTATTCTTTGGATCCATAAGCAGATTTGTTTTCTGAAGGCCTTTGGTAAATTCCAAGTGTTATCTTTTGATCTCTTGGAAAATCAGAAGGAAGGGAACGAATCCATTCTAATTTAGGAGCACATTCTATTAAAGTGAGGAGTGCAAGAAAACCGGAAAGAATGAAACTAATTCTTCCCGGTTGTTCCGCGTAGATCCTACTTCTTTGAAGTAAGGATTTAGAATTGGAAGTAGATAAAATCTTGTCCGCCATCTCCAAAAATTCCGAGTAACAGCAAAATGACTACTGCAAGGAAAGGAAGGAGGATATTTTGATAAGGTTTTAGTTTTTCATACACATAGTTCGAATATTGGAACCAGTTAAACATCAAACCAAGGGCAATGAAAGTTGGCAGTTCATCCACACGACTGAGAGTTTCTCCAGTGTTACGAAACGTTAATACACCTTTAAAAATTTCGTAGGCTACATTCATCGATTCATCGCCACGTGCGGCGGCTCGGAAAAAAACACCAGAAAAAGTGAAGATGATAAACACAACGATGGTTCTAATGATTCCTACAAAGGGAAGGGTATCAGGAAGGAATTTCTTTTTACCTCGGTGTAAATACAAAGACCTTTCAATCCAAATGAGAGCACCTAAGTAAGCCCCCCAAAACACAAAGGCCCAGTTGGCTCCATGCCATAACCCACCAAGACACATGGTGATGAACGAGTTTACATTGGAACGAAAGATAGATCCTTTGCTTCCACCAAGTGGGATGTAAATATAATCCCGTAACCAAGAAGAAAGAGTGATATGCCATCTAGACCAAAGTTCCCGGAACGATTGGGAAAAAAATGGCCCTTGGAAGTTTTCCGGAATTTCATACCCCAGTAAATTGGCCGATCCACGAGCCATATCCGTATATCCTGAGAAGTCACAATACACTTGTACGGCAAATGCAAGAACACTGAAAAATATCGAAAAACTATCGAATTTTGCAGGATCCATAAAGATGGGGGAAATGATCGGAGAAATGTTTTCCGCAATGATTACTTTCTTAAAAAGACCACCAATGATGAGAAAAAGACCTTTTTTCATTCGGTCTGAATCGATGGTAGGGTTGTCTAGTTGTGGAAGAAAATCTTGGGACCGCATGATGGGACCCGCGATCAATTGGGGGAAGAAAAGGATGAATAGAAAATAGTCCACAGCGGACATTCTTTTTTCTATAATCCCTCTATGGATGTCCACCTGCACTGCAATGATTTGGAAGGTATAAAAACTAATTGCTAGTGGTAAAAAGATACTCCAAGAACCAGAGATTTCTTTGAACGCCGGATAACCGGTGAGAGAATATAAAGATCCCGTAAAGAAGTAGAAATACTTAAAAAAACCTAAATTGATTAAGTTTAAAGCAACAATTGAAAATAGTAATCGGTTGTATTTTTCACCTTTTTCTTTTCGATTAAAAATCCATTCACTAAATCCATAATTGATAAGAATCACAAGCAGGAAGTGAAACAAAAAAGGAAAACTGAAATATGCATAAAAAATTAAGGAAGAGATAACCAGTAATGGTTTTCTTCCTTTTTGTGGGATATTCCAGTAAATTAAATACGTAAACGCAAAAAGAAGTAAATAGGGAATAGAATTGAATAACATTGATTAGTCGGCCTTGAAATTATAGATCCCAAAGATAAAGAAATTTAGCGTTGGTACTGGTTCCGAGGATTTTATCAGCTATGCCCAAAGAAAAAGGGTTTTTGTTGGCATCAGTCGCTTGGTAGATATTATCTACACGACCTTTCCCTCTTTGGTAAGTGATGACACGTGGGTTCCCGCTACGGTTTCCTTGGAATTTTGGATGTTGCATGGTTTGGTAAACAAAGTCATCAAAGTATCCGATGAAATCAATCATCCCTTCTTTTTTCGCTTGTTCTGCAGTAAAAATCCTTCCGTCACAAATTTCTCTCAGGCGAGACTCTGCTACATTTGATCTTCCTTTTTTAACAACTTCGAAAAAACGACCATACAAACTATCAATGATGGATTGGAGGATTTTTCTTTGTTCTGCAGTCATCTCCGTAGTGGGAGATCCAAGTGCTTTGTTTGGGCCAGAAGTAAATGACTGATCTTTCACTCCAATTTTATCCAAACCTTCTTTTACATTGAATCCTGACATGATAACACCAACGGAACCTGTAACAGTTGTTGGGTGAGCACCAATAGCATCTGTCGCCATTGCAATGTAATAAGCACCACTAGCAGCTGTATCCATAAATCCGGCAAACACGGGAATGGATTTTCTGTTTTTGAATTTTAAAACTTCTTGGTAGATGATATCACTGGCGGTCACCGTTCCACCAGGTGAGTTGATTTTTAAAATCACAGCTTTTACATCTGGATCTCGTTCTGCATATTTGAGGGATTCTTTGACCCGAGCCACCATCGATTCCGTGGGTGGACCAAAAAAAGATTCTTTGGAATCATCAGAAATCATTCCTTCGATAGAGATGATGACGATTTTTTCTTGATCCCTTCCGGCAATGAGTTTCTCTTCGAAATCAGCCTTGCCACTTTGCGGTAACAAGTTCATACTGTTCCCAATGACACAAGATTCGGTAAAAAGAACCGAAAGCAGAACGACACAAATGAAAAGAAAGGGCTTTCTTAAAGGCATACAAACCTTTCTAAGATGGCAAACTATGACTTCAATCATTTTTGGGAGATAAATCTTGTACCAACTGAAAACAAAACAGTCCAGTTTTGAGACCCACCCAACAGGTGGCGGCCAATGGCTTGGTTTGCATCTTTTCTCACCTGTGGACGGAAAACCCGTTTCTGTCGTTTCTGGACATAGAGCACCAGATCCTTTTTTTGCTTCCGGGTCTTTTTTGATGTTTCCATGGGTGAATCGTCTAGAACCCAATCCATGGGCTAGAGAGCCGTTTTATCCGAGCACTCATTGGCTGACCGATGGAAATGGAATCCCATTACACGGCCTTTATCACAACTTACCCAGGCATTTGGTGGCAGAAGAAATAGGTGATACCGAGTCTTATGCCGAATTTGAAATGGAAATCCCCTCAAGTTGGAAGGGTAGTTTACTCTCCAAAATTCAAATCAGAGAATGTTATCTGCTTTATCCATCGGAGTTAAAAATCCTTTATAAACTAAAAAACGAGTCTGATACAGAATTCCCTTTTGCACTAGGTATACATCCTTACTTTCGTTGGAACGAAGATGAATCGATCGATGATTTATTTTTATTTGGATCAGGGTTTCATCAAGTTAAGTTAGGAGACTATTTACTTCCGGAAAAAATTCAGAATGATGTGATTGTATTAAATTCGGAAACGACACTTGTCGGGAAAAATTTAGATGATCTATATGCATCTATCGATGGAGAAAATTCTTATATAGGATTATTCTCTATGAATAAAAAAGAAAAATTAATCATCCAAGGTGGTGATTTTTATCAAGTGTATACACCACAAGATAGAAGGTCTATAGCGATAGAGCCTATGACAGGAACTGGGAATTTTTTACATTTCCCTGGTGGTAATCCTAAAACGATTGCAGCAAACTCAGAAAAACAGATAGAATTTTCGATTCGATTGGATCGTTTTTAAAAAAATAAAATCACTTCGGCGAACATTCTGTCTAACGTGAGAGAGGTTAGTCCAACAATGTCAGATGCACTAGTGAATACATGCAAACAAATCAGTAAAAATTTATTGGAGATCAAGTATTTCGCTGAAAAGAAAAACACTAGCAGAACCTCTGTTTATCGCGCTTTACAAGATAAAAAAATCAATGAGGTTGTTATTGGTAAAAACTCTCGTTTTATCATCTTAGATGATTCTGCGAAGAAGTGGAAACCTGGTAGACAGTCCTAAATTCTAATTCATTTCCTAATAGATTCAATTCCAGCCACTGGGATTGGATCTCTGGATGAATGATTTTCCAAATTTCATTTGGAATTTCCTTTCGAATCGACATTGGTAAAATAGGATTTAAACCAAAATAGGATAACAGATATTCGTCGTCTTTAGTTTCCAGTAAGTATCCAAGAAAACTATAATATGTTTTGCCAAAACTTTGGTCAGAATGTTTGTCTTTTGTTTTGATGTACATTTCTGCAAACTTAGGATAAGGCGCTTTAAATTCTTTTTTCGTAAACCTATAGGTGATTGTTTTTAAGTATCCTGTACGAAAGTAGAGTTTTTTTTCCCCATCAAAATGAAGTGGATGTGCATTTGGTAAAAGATCCGGAATGAAATCCAGTTCCATCCGAAGTTTTGTAAATCCTAAATTCAACCAAACAATTGTAATGGGTCTTTTCCAAAACTGAATCCAAAGTTCTTTGAAAGGTTTGGGTTTTTCTATAGGTTCTTTAAATAAAATATAATTCCGTAAAATATCCGTTAGTTTGCCTTTTTCTTTTTGGGAATATCTTTTAGGGAAAAAAAAGTAGATTAAGCCATCCCAAAATCTTAAAGGGAAAATCAGTTCAAAATCCACTTTTGATTTTCCGAGAGCTAAAGTTTCCGTTTTCCAACGAGTGACAACGGCTGGTCTGAGATTTTGGAACCTAGAATCCTCCCATTCGATGCAGAATTGTTTGAGTTCACCCTCTGTCATAGGGAGATGTTCTAAGGAAATAGAGACAAAAAGTGTTTTTGGGAATTTCCGCATTTTTTATTCCAATCGGTCGATCTTTGATAACAAGATGACTGATTTAGCATTTGAGAACCAAAATTTTTTATGGGGAAATGAAGCCGGTCCCGTTCGTATCCTTTCGGAATACCTGCACCCCAAATCAGAATTCCAAACTCATGGGATCACTGATACCATTGTTGTTTTTGGATCGGCTAGAATCCCGTCACCCGAATCACCTAAGTCCAATCCTCCCACAGCCCTCGAGAATCTAAGCAATTATTATGCGGAAGCCACAGCTTTTGCGAAACTAATCTCCGAATGGGCCGATTCTTTAAAATCAAAAAGGCCCGGCCGTAATCTGAATATTTGTACTGGTGGTGGGCCTGGGATTATGGAAGCGGGGAACCGGGGTGCCAGAGAAGCTGGGGCCAAGTCGGTGGCTCTGAATATCGTCCTTCCGCATGAACAACATGTGAATCCTTATGTGGATCCGGAGCTTGCTTTCGAGTTTCATTATTTTTTTATGAGAAAACTTTGGTTTATGAAGGCTTGCCGGGGGATGGTTGCCTTTCCTGGTGGGTTTGGAACCTTCGATGAATTATTTGAAACACTGACTCTTGTCCAAACGGGTAAAAAATCTAAAATCCCTATCCTTCTTTATGGAAAGGAATTTTGGACACAAGTGATCAATTTCAAAAAACTCGCCGAGATGCGCCTGATTTCGGAAGAAGATCTGGATTTATTCGGATTTGCAGACAGTCCTGAAGAAGCACTTCGATTCTTTCAGGAAAAGATTCGTTTCGAATTGACCCATTCCACGGGTACAAAAACATAGCGAAACAAGGTAATAATTATGGCTAGAACATGTGTAGTAACCGGAAAAGGAACGACGGCAGGGAACAACGTATCCCATTCTCATAAAAAGAACCGCCGTATCTGGAAGGTGAATGTGATCACAAAGAAAATCTTTTTGGAAGACGAGAACCGTTGGGTTCGCGTTAAGATTTCTACACGTGCTTTGCGAACTCTTCGTAAAAAAGGTTTGAAAGTGGCAATCAAAGACCACGGCGGCGATATCACTGCCATCACTCCTAAAAAATACGTAGGGATCACCCCAAAAGCACAACCAGCAGCTTAAATCTTTTAAGCGCTCTTTTGGATTGAAACAATCCAGAAAAACACCAAAAATCACCGAAGTCTACCGTCTCTTAGAGGCGGAGTTCGGTGCCGTAGAAACTCCCCTCACGTTTACAAAACCTTATGAATTGGCCATCGCTGTCATTTTAAGTGCACAGTGTACGGATGAACGTGTAAACCAAGTCACGCCGGAACTTTTTCGCACCTTTCCCACTTTAGAATCCTTTGCGAGTGCACCTCTCCCAGCCATAGAGAAAAAAATCTTCTCCACAGGATTTTATAAAAACAAAGCCAAAAGTATCCAAGGTTTTGCGCGAATGGTTCTTGATGAATTTGGTGGTGAAATTCCAAAAACAATGGAGGAGGCCATCAAACTTCCTGGGTTTGGAAGGAAAACTGCCAATGTGGTGCTTGCAGAAATTTATGGTGTGGTGGAAGGGTTTGTTGTGGATACCCATGTGAAACGACTCACCAAACGATTGGGTTTTACCAAAAAAACAGATCCCGTTCAGATTGAACGGGAAATGATGAAAATCACACCTAAGGAGATTTGCCGAAACCTATCTCTGTACCTAATATTTCTCGGTCGTAAGAATTGCCAAGCCCGCCGGACATTTTGTTCGACTTGTCCTCTTTCTTCCCTATGTCCTTCGTTTTCGGAGTAGGTTTCTCTAAACCTTCTTCGGTTTCTGATTCCTTTCTTTGTTTCCAAGAACGATTTCTGTCTGTTAAATTAATGGATTCTAATTTATAATCCAAACGAATTAAGTTTCGTTTGCGAAAGAATAAATTTAAAGTGCCAAGCCTACCGTAATCTTTCGGACATTCGATTTGATGGACATTGGACAAGTAACGAAACCTTGCTTGTGGTTTTCCTTCGACAAGGAGGAATAATGGAAGTTCTGGATGGTTTTGCCAAGGTAAGAGAGGGATTTTGGTTTCATCATCAGCATTCACATAAACAATCCAACCATCATAATCTTCAATATTTTTAACATCGATGAGTTCCTGAATGGAACCTAATCCGAGTTTTACGAGGCCATGGTTCAACTCTCTCGGTTTTCCAAGAGTGAATCCATCAAAGGGAAATTCGAGTGGTTTGTCTTTGGGAGTAAAAGGGTACAACATGTAACCTTTCCCACGTTTTAAATCCAAATCCATTTTTTCTCTTTCGACAAAACCTAGGAGGGCACTGAGTCCTCCGCGGCCTTCCTCATCCATTTTAGTGAAGAGTTCTTTGCCACAGTGGAAAAAAATCCGGAGGGGACGATCCTCAAGACTTGGATGAGAAAAAATTACAGTTGTGAGGAGAAAAATCCCGATTGTCACAGTGGATGCGGGGAATCGCCCAAGAAAGGAAAGACGGATATTCATAATTTGTGACCTTGGTTCTAAGAACGGAAGAAATCGAATCTGAATGAACCAAAAAACCTTCCGACTGTCTAAACTAAGGGCAGAAAGGATGCCATGAACTTCTTTAAAAACCTAATTCTCTACGCTAAAATGGTAAAATTTTCCCACACACTCTTCGCTCTCCCTTTTGCAGGGATTAGTTTCATCCTGGCCTACTTAGAATCCACTTTGGATACGGGGGATTTGCTCCGAATTGGAGCCCTTGTCCTTGTTTGTATGGTCACGGCCCGCAGTGCTGCCATGGGATTCAACCGGTATGTGGATTCAGAAATTGATGAAAAAAACCCACGCACTCAAAATAGAGAAATCCCTTCCGGAAAAATTTCCAAACTTTCCGCACTTCTGTTTATAGGCCTTTCTTCTTTTATTTTTATTTTTGCTAGTTTTTTTGTGAACAAACTAGCCTTCCTACTTTCTTTCCCGGCTCTTTTTGTTTTGTTTCTTTATTCGCTTACCAAAAGGTTTACTCTCTTTTGTCATTTGGTTTTGGGATTTGCCATCTCCCTCGCCCCACTCGGTGCTTGGATTGCCATCACAGAAACCGTGAGTTTGGTTCCCATTCTCTTTTCTTTAGGATTACTCTTTCATATTTCCGCCTTCGATGTGTTATATGCCATTCAAGATATGGATTTTGATGCCAAAGAAAATCTTCATAGCATTCCTTCACGTCTAGGTGAAACCAAATCAAGGATCATTGCACTTGTCCTTCATATTCTTTCCTTAGTATTTTTTGTTTTTGCAGGAATCAGCGCAGGGCTTGGGGTTATGTATTTCCTTATCCTTTCAGTGATTGGAATTTTGGTTTTGTATGAACATAAAATTTCTTATCAGTACAAATCCAAAGATTTACCGATGGTGTTTTACCAGATCAATTCTTGGATCAGTGTAGTTTTATTCCTTGCGATTCTTTTTGATAAATGGAACGAATTTTTACTGAAAGTTTCTTCTGGAATTAGTTTTCGATGAAACTAGTTGTGGGCCTTGCCGGTGCCAGTGGCAGTATTTATGCGGCAAGGTTTCTTCGCGCTCTCTATGAACTAGAAGGTGAAACTTATATTACGGCAAGCCCTGCGGCTTTACGTATCTTTTCAGAGGAATATGAAACAAAGGTGGAATCGGCAGAAGACATTTTATCTTTTGTCGAAACCAAGTGGAAAGTAAAATCCAAACACAAATTTCAAGTTCGTAATTTTTTTGATATAGGTTCAGACATTGCCAGTGGTTCGAATACATGGGATGGGATGGTTGTGATTCCTTGTAGTATGAAAACTGTGGCTTCCATGTCGGCAGGCCTTACGGAAAATCTAATTGAAAGGGCCGCTGATGTCAGTTTGAAAGAAAGAAGAAGGCTCATTGTGGTTCCGAGAGAAACTCCATACAACCGCATCCATCTTAAAAATCTTTTGGCTTTGGACGAAGCCGGAGCCATCATCCTTCCTGCTTCTCCCGGATTCTACCAAATGCCAAAAACACTAGATGACCTAGGAGATTTTATTGCCGGAAGGATTTTGAATCTCCTTGGGGTAAACCAAACACTTTTTCCTAAGTGGTTGGGGTAAAATTTCGAAAATAAGCTGTAGGTTTTCCATTCTCACCTAAACAAACGTAGGTGATGTCACTTTCAATCACTGCCGACATTTTTCCGGTTTGTGGGTTGTTGGTGATGGCCAAAGTTCGAGAAGTGACCGAGGATTTTCCGTATTTTACAATTTTTCCATAAATTTGGATGATGTCTCCCGCCCGAGCGGGGGAACGAAATACCACATTGTCCATACTCATGGTGACAATATTGGTATAACGAATTTTATTCATCACATACATTGCCATTCCCTCGTCGATCCAGGAGAGCATTTTTCCCCCAAAAAGATTGTTATGGTAGTTCAAATCGTCTGGTTGGACTAGGTGTTGGGTGACCAGTTCCATATCACGGAGTTTGTTCTGGATTGTATCGACCATAAATACCAAAAAATATGTTTTCGATTTATTCGATACCAAAAACCCTAGAGAAAAGATTTCCGAACTATGTACTCTTACTCCCACAAAAACATCTTAGACACCCTCCAATTTTCCAAAGAAGACCTAAATTTCTTAATCGAAAAAACAAACCGTATGAGTGTCCTCCATGAATCGGGGGAAGCGTTTGGAATTCTGAATGGAAAACTCCTTGCCTCTTTATTTTTTGAAGCAAGCACACGCACGCGAATGTCCTTCGAGGCGGCCATGGAAAGGTTAGGTGGAAGGTTGATTTCCACAGTAGGATTTCAATTTTCCTCCATTTCAAAGGGCGAAACTCTTTACGATACCATGAAGATGATTGAAGCCTATGTGGATATCGCTGTCATTCGTCACCCTGTAGAAGGTTCTTCTCGGATTGCCGCGGGTGCAGTCACCATTCCTGTGATCAATGCAGGAGATGGGGCAGGCCAACATCCTACCCAAGCACTTCTGGATTTATACACGATCTTTTCAGAAAAAGGAAAAATCGATGGCCTGAACATTGCCTTTATTGGGGATCTTAAGTATGGAAGGACCATCCATTCATTAATCAATCTCTTAAGACATTATCCTGTACATTTGTATCTGATTAGTCCCGAAGAATTGAAACTTCCTGAAAAATACAAAAAGAACTTAGAAGGTTTTCCCATGACTTGGGAAGAAACCACTGACATCAAAGCTTTTTGGGATGCGGATGTTGCCTACGTGACTAGAATCCAAGAAGAAAGATTTCCTGATCATAGAGAATACGAAAAGCTAAAAGATATTTATAAAGTGAATAAGGAACTGGTTCTTGCTTCCAAAAAGGACACAACCATCCTCCATCCACTCCCACGTGTGAATGAACTTTCCACTGATGTAGATGATTTACCGAATGCAGCTTACTTCCGTCAGGCGCAGTATGGCGTTGTGGTAAGAATGGTTTTACTTTGTCTCAGTCTCGGAGTGAATTTTGACTAAAAAGATTTGGACACTAGCGGAAGCCCGAGACGTCCTTCCTTTAGTGCGAGACATCACAAGAGAATATTATCTAAAAGCCAGTGTTCTTGCGGATGATGTTAGAAATAAACTTTTGCCGGAAAATGTTTTAGAAGCCAAAGAAGAAGAAATCGGTGAAATCGTAAAACATTGGACAAATGAAATATTGGCAATGCAGATCGATGTGAAAGGATTGTGGTTGGTTGATTTTGACCACGGCACTGGGTTCTACTGTTGGACCTGGGGCGAAGAAGATGTGTTATACGAACACGGTTATCATGAAGGATTTAGATCGAGAAAACTCATAGAGGAAAATAAAGAAGAAAATGACTCAGATAAATGAAAACTATTTAAAATTGAAAGCAGGATATCTATTTCCTGAAATCGGAAGAAGGGTAAAAGTTTATTCCGATGCCAACCAAAGTGCTAAAATCATCCGACTCGGAATAGGTGATGTGACTTTACCACTCGCTCCAACGATTGTAAATGCAATGGTTGATGCAGCTAAGGAGATGGGAAGTGCTGGCGGATTTCATGGTTATGGCCCAGAACAAGGATACTCCTTTCTCATCCAAAAAATCATTGCTCATGATTATACGGCTCGTGGTGTCCAAATCGCAGAAGATGAAGTATTTGTTTCTGATGGATCTAAATGTGACTGCGGTAACATCCAAGAGATTTTTTCTTTAGATAGTAAAATTGCCGTGGTGGATCCCGTGTATCCGGTGTATGTAGATACAAACGTGATGGCAGGTCGCACAGGAGAAGTGGGAACAGACGGAAGATATGCGAATATCATTTATATGCCAGCCACAGAAGAAAATAATTTTGAACCAGACTTTCCAAAAGAAAAACCAGATATCATTTACCTTTGTTATCCGAATAACCCAACGGGAATGGTGGCAACGAAGGCACGCCTTACGGAATGGGTGAACTTTGCAAAAAAAATCGGAAGTATCATCCTTTATGATTCTGCTTACGAATCTTTCATCCAAGATCCAGAAATTCCAAAATCCATTTATGAAATTCCTGGTGCTAAAGAAGTGGCTATGGAATTTAGATCCTTTTCCAAAACAGCTGGATTTACAGGAACTCGTTGTGCCTACCTTGTGATTCCGAAAGATCTAAAAGGAAAAACAAAAGCGGGCGAAGAAATTAGTTTCAATTCTCTTTGGAACCGTCGCCACACAACCAAGTTCAATGGAGTGTCTTACGTGACACAAAAAGGAGCTGAGGCAGTTTTCTCAGCACAGGGCCAAGTGGAGATCAAAGAACAAATTTCCTACTATATGCAAAATGCAAAACTCATTCGCGAAGGTTTGGCAACTGCTGGATACACTGTTTTTGGCGGAACAAACGCTCCTTACATTTGGTTAAAAACTCCGAGAGGACTGAAATCCTGGGAATTTTTTGACGAACTTTTGGGGAAAGCACAAGTGGTGGGAACTCCCGGATCGGGATTTGGGCCTGCCGGAGAGGGATATTTCCGACTTTCTGCCTTTGGAAAGCGGGAAGATGTGATTTCTGCGATAGAACGAATCCAAAAAATGTAAAATTTAGTCCTGGTTTTTCCCGTAGCTCCGATATATAAAAACAAGGTAGAGCTATGGGAAAATGGAAAATCATCCTCTTTTTTGCAATGGTTGTGAGTCATATATCACATATCAGTGCAGTATCACCAGAACAGACGAATCTGGGGATTTTAATCTTTGAAAACAAAGAAAACTTAAATTTTATCAATGTTGCTCTGAGCAATTTGGCTCCTTCGCAAGAAGAAACACAAAGTTCTGCGCAGCCAGGGGCTGAAACTCCCGCAGCGGATCCTTCCAAAAAGAATTTGGATTTTGATTATTTCAAACTTCTAAAAGCAGCCAACCAATCTGACTTTAGTGGAAACATGTGGTATCTGCAAAGTAACTATGTGTATGGATTTCGCCAACTCCGCCAAGCCCAAGGGGAACTAAAAAATATTTTTGAAATCGTACTTCAAAAATATATCGAAGATGCAAGAGCACTCCTCGAAGCCGCAGCTCCTACCATCATTCGTTCCAATGACAATAACGCCAAAGCGTTGTTACGTCTTGGTTTTCGTGACCTTCGTTCTTCGGAAGACCTTTATACAACAGGTCTTAATTCCAGCCCACACCAATACCGATACAAACTCACTCTTTATAAAGAAGGGATTCTGACTCTACGTCGTGCCAAACGTTTTGCTATACTCGCGATGATTTATAGTAAAACTCCAGACGAAGACAAACCAGAATACCAATACCGTTCCAACGAAGATTTAAAAGAAGCTCGTAACGAAGAAAAACAACGTAATTACGAAAAGGTGAGAGATACCATCATCAACTTCGTAGAAAATAAACGTATGGAAAGAACTGTTGTGCCGCCAGGCAATCCAGACGCAAAACCTTTGGATCTTTTAGAGCAACACGATGACAACTATGGTTTCATTACTTCTAAAAAGTTAGATTTACTTTTGGAAGCCAATGCTCAAATCAAAGAGACAGAAGGTGCAAGACGTGAGTCCGTTCCTCCTACTCCTAAGTTTGATGAAAACGGAAAAGCCATCTACCCAGAAGAAAAGAAAAAATAATATGAAGTGGATTGTTAGTGTTATCATCTTGAGTTTTAGTTTGGCACTTGTGGCAAAAACCACAATGTCCTATCGAGAACGTAAAAAACAATTAGATGGAAAAATAACACTAGTCCTCGACATCAAAGAACAACTGAAGTTGGAACCGGAAACGGGAAAAACTTCAGTTGAATCCATTCGTACCCAAGTAGAAGAAACTTACCGCGCAGGCAACCGAGTGGAAATTGAAAAAACTCTTTCTGTTGCCGAAGGGGATCTTCTTGTCACACAACGAAAACTTTGTTTTCCTATGGAAGAATCAGCAAATGGGCTCTACCAAAAAGCCATGGGACAATGGATCCTTCTAGAAGGGGAAGATAAAGCCGGCACTCGCACATTGGAGTGGGATACAAAGGAAAAAATCCAAAGATATCTTGTGATGGCAAAAAGTGAAAAAGACCATGCAAAAGAATACTTTTTGTCTGGGAACTACCAACTATCACTCCATACATACAAACGTTCGCTAGTTTACAGTCTTATGTCTTTACGATCGCAAAAAGCAGAGATCCCTGAAGAATACCAAACTGCTGACAATGTTTGGGTGCAACCCATTTGGATGAGCCTCCACAAACAAAAGCAAACCGCGATTCAAGAAAACTAAAAATTTCGATTTTCACTGATACTAAATTCCAAAAAATGACTGCTTAGTGAAGTTTGAATCGCTGTATCGTCATTTTTTGCTGACAAAGGCTACCCATCTTCCCGTCATTTCGGAAGAGGGTGAGTTACTCGGTTTACTATCCAAAGACCGTGTCCATCGCGAACTGTCTGATTTGGGAAAAGAAAGAGAAAACCTAGACCAAATTCCTTTTGAAATTTTAGAAACAGAACTTCACGAAAATCTTTTACTCTATTTTAAAGAATCCACACAAATCCCTGTCATTGGTTTGGACGGCGAAAAAAAAGACAATTGGGACAAACCTAGGTTTCTTGCAGCCTTCACACGTCTCGATTCTTCTCATTCACGTGATCCCAAACTGGAAGACATCGAATCCAAGTTAGAAAAGAAAAAAGAAAATGCGGACTCAGTGCAGTGGTTTATGGAACTCATCCTTTCCCATTTTCCAGATGGGCTTCTCGCAACAGATGTAAATGGTTCTACAATCTTTTATAACGAAAATTTTGAAAATCATATTCTCACAAAACCTTTGTTTCGCGATTCGCTTCAGTTTGCGGAAAAATACCTTCATAATTTAAATCGAGAAGTTCTCGCAACTTACTTAAAAGATCATGATTTGAGTTTGGGTAAGGATGCAGATACGAGTGTCCTATATACCAACATCACTGAGATAAAAGTCACTCTTCGTATTGTAACCTTAAAGAAAGAAAAAAAAGTTTTTGGGTTTTTATACCACTTTTCTCCGTCATCATTTTCCCATCCTTCGGGAGAAGGAGATTTGGAATTCCCAAATTTAGGGGATGCTTTCCGTTCGAAACTACCTTTAGAATCGGTATTGGAAGAAATGGAAGCGCATTACATCCATAAGTCGCTAAAAAGAAATTCCAACAATATCTCTCATACGGCAACGGAACTGGGTGTTCCAAGAACAACCTTACAAAACAGAATTCGGTTTTTAAAACTTTCAGAACGTTTTCAAAATGAAGGCAAAGTAAAGTCTGTAATTCCTAGAAAACGTTCGGAAAAACCGGAAGAAAAACCCAAAAAAGTCACAGAAAAGAAGAATCCACTGCCGGTGAAAAAGGCTAAAACCATTCAGAAACCAGTGAAATCTTCAAAACCAGTGCCAAAAGGGAAGAAACAGAGCCCAAAACCAAGGCAAGCAGGGAAAAAGTCGAAAAAAAGACGTTGACGAAAACACTCGGAAAAACAATTTTTTCATTACCGTTTGAGAAAACACCTCCGCACTTCGCTGTTTCCCTTGCATACATAACTTGCACAAATGGTTTCCCGATTTTAATCAAATACTCTAACAACTCAATGTAGAACAATCTATGGCATCACGCAAACAAGAAGAAATCCAAGTTAATCCTCCCGAAGAACCAACTGAATATACCAACGGCATCATGGACCAAGAAGATGGTTCCGAACCCCCAAAACAGTTTAAGAAAAAAAAGAACCGTTATGAAGGCCCCGTTCCTCCTCCACTCGACTTAGTCGAACTAAAGAAAAAAAACATCAACGAACTGGCTGACCTTGCGAAGGGTTTAGGGGTGGAAAACACTCATGGTTTGAAAAAACAAAACTTGATGTTCGCTCTCCTCCAAGCACAAACCGAAAAAGACGGACAAGTGCATGCAGCAGGGGTGATGGAAAGACTTCCTGACGGATACGGTTTCCTTCGTTCACCTGACTACAATTATGTGCCAGGTCCAGATGATATTTATGTTTCTCCTTCTCAAATCAAATTGTTCGGTCTTCGTACGGGAGATACTGTAACCGGGCTCATCAGACCACCTAAAGAAGCAGAAAGATTTTTTGCTATGTTACGTGTGGAATCCATCAACGGTTTCCCGGTGGAAGTGGCACAAAAAAGAAATTTATTTGATAACCTAACACCTCTTTACCCAGACGAAAGAATCAATATGGAGTTCGATCCAAGTCATTTGGATACAAGGGTCATTGATCTTATGTGTCCGATTGGAAAGGGCCAAAGGGCTCTGATTGTGGCTCCTCCAAGAACAGGTAAAACAGTTCTTATGCAATCCATTGCCAATGCGATTACCAGAAACCACCCAGAAATTTTTCTCATCGTGTTACTCATTGATGAACGTCCGGAAGAGGTAACTGATATGGCTCGTCATGTGAAGGGTGAGGTTGTGAGTTCTACATTTGATGAACCAGCACAACGCCACGTCCAAGTAGCAGAGATGGTCATCGAAAAAGCAAAACGACTTGTGGAACACGGAAAGGATGTGGTCATCCTTCTTGACTCCATCACAAGGCTTGCCCGTGCTTATAACCAAGTGGTTCCTACTTCTGGAAAAATCCTTTCCGGTGGTGTGGATTCCAATGCCCTCCACAAACCAAAACGTTTCTTTGGAGCGGCAAGAAATATCGAAGAGGGTGGGTCACTCACCATCATCGCCACTGCTCTCATTGACACTGGTTCCCGAATGGACGAGGTGATATTTGAGGAATTTAAGGGAACGGGAAATATGGAAATCCATTTGGACAGAAAACTCGCTGACAAACGAATTTTCCCGGCCATCGACATCAACCGCTCCGGGACAAGAAAAGAGGAACTTCTGCTACCGCAAGATACCCTCACTCGTGTCTTTATCCTCCGAAAAGTACTTTCTCCCATGAGTATCACCGAAAGTATGGAACTATTGATCGAAAAGATGCGTGGCGCAAAGACGAACGACCAGTTCCTCGCCAGCATGAATACAAATTAGAAGGGCCACCATGAAAACTGACATACATCCAAAATACGTTTCTGCAAAAATCAAATGCGCTTGTGGTACTGTGATCGAAACTAGATCCACTGCCGGGGATATCAGTGTGGAAATTTGTTCCAACTGCCACCCCTTCTTTACTGGAAAATCCAAACTAGTGGATACAACCGGTCGAGTAGACAAGTTCAAGAAAAAATACAAAATGAAGTAAGAGGTTACGGCCTCATATCCGTCTAAGTTATAACGGGGGAACAACTCATGGCAGTAATGGACTTTGCTCGCTACAAAGAAATCAACGACCAAAGGATGAATTACCGTGAGATGGAAGACGCAACAGTTGTCTCCTATTACCGCAACACTGGTTGCGGAGACGGATATCGCATTTATTTAAAGTTAAACGAAGACTCTGTTGTGGAAGACGCAAGTTACACCACAACGGGTTGTGGATTTGGAATTGTCGCTCTTGCTATGGCCACTGAATATGCAAAAGGCAAATCTCTAAACGATTTAAGAAACCTCACTCCTGAAACCTTAGAAACACTTTTCGAATTTCCAGAGAGAAGAAAAAACTACCCGGCATCTGCTGTTGCTGCTCTCAAAAAAGCAGTGGAAGATTATGAGTCTGGGCAAGGTGTTCCGAAAGAAAACCGAATCACCAAAGCACAAACAATGGAACTCCTCCACAACCAAGGCCACCTTAGAGAAGCAAAGTTATCTAGTGTTATGTTGGAAAAGGAAAAATTGGATGGAGTGGATTTTTCAGGTGCTGACCTGCACAATGCTTTCCTTCAAAATTCCAGTTTTGTCGGTGCCAATTTCCAAGGTGCCAACTTAAAGGCCTCCTTTTTTAACGGAGCCGATTTAAGAAACGCAAACTTCCGTGGTGCTGACCTCCGATTTGCGAAACTTGCATCTGCCAAAATCGAAGGTGCTGATTTTACCGACGCCATTTATGATATTGGAACTCGAGTGGACCACAGCCAAATGTACATCTTCGATGTGATGAAAAAAGCCGGCAAAGACCTTTATTTGAAAAAAGAGGATGGGGAATGAAGCCAGGCGACAAGGCAAAACTCACCAAACAAACGTTCCTTCACCAAGGTATTTTTATTTTTACTGGTTCGACAGTGGAAATCAAAGAAGTCGGATCCGAAAAAGCCATAGTCGTTTATAATGATAAAGAAGGATACCCGCACGATTTAGAGATGAATCTGACGGATTTGGCTCCGCTTTCTTAAACCCGATTTTCTTGACACAAATCCAGAGAATCGTAACGTATTGTTAATCCAACTATGTTGATTCTAAGCCACCGTCAGGAAAACCACCTGCTTCTATCGATCCAAAGAGATGTCCTGATGGAAAACTCACGTGAATTTTACCAAGAATTCGAGAGGGCAATCGATAGTCAGAATTTCGGAAAGTTGACAATGGATTTTCATTCTGTGAAGTTTTTGGACTCCAGCGGAATTGGAGCCGTCATCAAAGCTTCCTCTGCCCTACACAACCGCGGGGTCGAAATCTTTGTCACTAATCTGAATAAAAATCTAAACTCCGTATTTCGTCTATCCGGGCTCAACCATATCCTTTCCATTTTAACTTTAGATGAATACCTTTCTAAATTTCCAGAGTTTCAAAAAACTCTAGAGGCATAAGCGTAATGAAACTCGTTAGACTTCTTTCTTTTCTTATTTTATCCATCACTTTAAACTCATGTGCCACTGGTGTTAAGTCCAGGGCTTTGTTATTCCGTAGCAACGAGTTTGCGATTTACACAGTAAACCGCGACAAAATCAATTTGAAGGCAGAATCTTCAGTTCCCAAAACTTTTGCCCATCCTGTGGAAATCACAGAGGACAAGGTTTTAGATTTACTTGGTAACATTCGTTTTCGGGAAGAAAGTTCTTATGGCGATGTAAACCAATACATATTTGAAGAAAAGGAAATCAAAGAATTTGCACTTGATCTTGTGGATGGATTACAAAAACTAAAATCAGACCAACTACTGCTTGTTATCTCTAAATACAATCCTGTTCGTTCTGTGGTTTCCCATTATGCAAGGACTGGATTTTATATTTGGTCTTCGGAAACTTCTATTGAGATTTTGTTTGGTGAACTTCAAAAAGAAGTCACTTATGATGAACAAGGGAATTATTATGACTGGTCCAATATTCCAGACATTCCTTTTGAACATTTTCCGCAGTCTACTTACATCCTCCAAGGCCCAGGTTTTTCTTTTAAAAAGGTTTCTGGATTTCGTAATAAACACTGGTTAGTTTTTGATAAAACTGATTTGGCAAAGTTGAAATTTGAAAAACGAAAAAAAACAATCGTTCCTGAAGTCACCAATTCCGTAGATGCTGATCTCAAACCCGAAAAAAGAATTTCTCGTGATGAAGAAGAAGGGATTATCAACGGAGATTGATTGTTTAACCAATCTTTGTTAAATAAGATTCGTTTTATTTAGTCTTCTTTTCTAATGACGGTTCTTTCTGTTTGAATGCTTCCGTCGGTTCCTAAATAAAAACGGGATTTTCCTACAAGGGAATTGATTCCCATACGATAGTTTTTCCCTGCTCCAAAACTAAGATCCACACCAGGGAATACTTCCCTTTCTACATCCACAAAGGCATCAGGGTTTGGTTCATAGGAACCAAGGGCAGTTTCAAACTGTTTGGATTCAGTTTCTAATACTTTGGTAAACTTTTCGTTTGCCTCTTTGAGTTTGGCTATGGTTTCTTTTTCTTCCGAAGTCAGTTCTTTTTTTTGGCTTTTTTCAACAAGTTTTGTGAGTGTTAGTTGGACTTTGTGAAGAGTGATTTCTTTTTCCGCGATATCTTTTTTCATGCGGTTGAGTTCATCAAGTAACTCCGGTGGGGTTCCTATCGCAACCTTGGTTTTGGTTTCCACCACAGCACCCAGTTTGGCACAAGTGAGTGAGTTTCCTGCAATCAAAGTTCCACCGATCACCTCACCTCGTCCACCCATCACACGGATAAAATCTTTGGCAGAGATTTCGGAATGCATGACTGCTTCTTCTACAAAGATACTTCCTTGGGCTGTGAGTTTTCCTTGTTCCACAAATTTGGCGTAGATATTTCCTTCGGATTCAATATAACCTTCCCCGCGACCCATAAACCCACCGGATAAAACAATGTCACCTTTGGCTTTCAGAAAGGCTTTGCCTACAGAATTACGAATGATGATACTTCCGTTTGTGGTTAATGAAAATCCATCCCCAATTTTTTCTTCCACGATAATGGTTCCCGGAAAATCGATATTCCCTGTGGAATAATCGACTGCTTCTAATTGGATCACTTCATCCACTTTGATTTCCCAGGATGCAGATAAAACAGGACGACCTGCAATTTTAGCGTACAGTTTGTCATCTTTTAGTTCTACGTTTGGCCCAAGATGCCAATCCACTGATTTTTCTTCTTGGTAGGGGATGATGGTTCCATTTACAGTTTTTCCAAATTCACCCTTTTTGGGAGGAATTCTTTCCGCGATGAGATCTCCCGGTTTTACAGATTGGATGACACCAATGTTTTTATAGTCAATTCGGCCATGTTCATCTTCTTCCAACTGAGGTTTGTTGTCGGAACGAAAGTAGATTTTGATTTGTCCATCTTTACCGGGAACGGGTGGGTAACCTTTGGCAATCGTATAAGGAACAAAAAAATCTGGGTTTTTGATTTGGTTTTGAATGACAACATCAATGATCCCAACGGAAATTCCCACCGAAGCAATTTGTTCACGTAACTGGTATTCGGTGAGGAGGTCTCCTCCATGTTTGGGTGGATGGAGAACCATTTTCGCTTCCATATAATCTTCGGAGATGGTGATGTCTGCGTAAGAACTGATGGGATCACCCTTTGACCAAGTTCCAATTTCCACTGGTTTGTTTTCAGCTAATACAACGGCTTTTTTGATTTGTTCCTGGTTGTAACCTTCGACTCCAAAAAGTTGCACCCGTGCGAGCACATCCTTGTAATCGACTTTTTTACCTTTGGCACCCGGTTTTGATATTTTTAAAACTGCTTTGCCTCCAGAGTTTTCGATTTGGAAATATCCATTTTCGGAGGCTTCTAAATCTTGGAGGATACGATCGGTATATGAGTCTGGGCCTGGCATTTAATTGTATTCTAATAAGTGAGAAACGACATCTTCCTCTCCATCGGTTTTTAATTCTAACTTCGGAGTCATCGAGTCGATTGTATTAATTAGAGTCAGCACTTCTTCAAATTGACAAGAAATTATTCGGGATAGGTCAATATAAGCGGAACGAAAGTATAAATCGAGTGCATTTACCAAATGGAAGTATTCGCTAAAATCCCCACGATCTGTATAAAGAATAGGAGTTTTGGCATAATAACATTCCGCAAGAATTCCATATCCAGGTTTTGTACAAACATAATCAGCTGCTGCCACCAAGTCAGGATAATGGGAGACTTCGGGGACTAAAATTCCTTCACTCTGGATTCCGGGAACACCGTATGCCATAAGTTGGATGGACTTAGGAAGATTTTCTGTTTGTAGTTTGGTTCCCTCTAATCCATAAGCTCCAAAGGATAAAAGGATGTAAGTGGTATCATCCTTCATTCCAAAATTTTGTCTGGCCTTTTCTTTGGAGAGGGTTGGTTTTCTTCCCACAAGACCAATGTTAGTTTGTTCAAGGAAAGGAGGCATCGGACAAAAAAAAGGTAATACCAATGCTTCCGTTGCAAATCCATATTCCACTTGAAGTTGTTCGCTGAGAGTTCCAAAGTAAGAATCGTCTTTCGCGTAATTTTGGTAGATAAAATCCCAAGTAAAATTTCCAATAAATACACTGGGAATTCCTGTTTCTAGAGCTATGGTAATGGGAAACGAAGAACTATCTGTAAGGATCAAACTTATTTTGTTTTTTTTGCAGTATTCTGTTTCTTCTTTTAGAAGTTTTGATTTGTTTTTTTCGAAGTCGATGAGTTCTTCTTTTGTGGTTTGTAAATCAATGGAGAGTGAGTTTTTTTGCGAAACACCTACATCCAGTTTTAAATTTTTTGTGATGAGTTTTGGATGGGTAAACTCTAAAAATGAAATTCTTGGACTGACTAAGTGAATTTCTTCAATGAAATCCTCTTTTAGTAGGCGCCTTATGATATTTCCAGAGCGACTGATATGGCCAAAACCGTGACCTGAAATATAAAAATATAATTTCATTTCTTTCTTTGTCTAATGGATTCATATAATACAATTCCACAGGACATGGCAAGGTTTAATGAATCGGCTTCTCCAAGCATGGGTAAATGAAGGGTGTCATCAGAAAGTTGTTTGGCATCATCACTTAGTCCATATTGTTCACTTCCAAAAAGAAATACGGACTTTTCTTTCATATTGATCGAAGTATAAAGAGTTTTTCCTTCTGGAGTGACCGCATAACGTTTGTACCCTTTGGATTTGAACTTTTTTAGAACTTCCTGTAAATCTCCAATATAAACGGGTAAAGTAAAAATAGTTCCCGTACTTGCTCGCACTACATTTGGATTAAAAAGATCAATTCTTGGATCGGTGACAATCACAAGGCCAACACCTGCACCTTCTGCTGTTCGTAGGATGGTTCCGAGGTTTCCCGGTTTTTCCACTCCTTCGATGATGAGGATGGGATTGGTATCAATCGATTTGATTTTTTCCCAAGGGACATGGGCATCGGGAGTTTCTGCCACAGCGATGAGGCCGTCTGGCCGATCCCTGTAAGAAATTTTTTCAAAAATTTTACGGGGAAGTTCAAAGATAGGACATTGGATTGAGTTTATGAGGGCCTCTTCATTTTCTCCTAAAAAACATTCTGGGGAAATGAAGAGACTTGTGATATTTACCGGTAAACATGGAATAGGTGAGGTTGGATTGCTTGTGATTGCTTTTTTGATTTCACGATACCCTTCAATGAAAAACTTTTTTTCTTCATCGCGATTTCGTTTTTCTTTGAGTCCCGCAACCCACTTGACCTTGGGATTGGAAAAACTGGTGATGTATTGTCTTTTATTTGGCATATAACAGGATTGGAAACTTTAGGTTTGCCTGGTTTATTTTGAGAAGAAAGTACAAAACCCAGCTGGGTATTTTTTCCCCGATTTTTCTGGAATGAATAATTCAGAGGTTTGGTAGTTCCCTTTGGTTTTGATTCGTGAAGATAAAATCCTTTCTAAGGTTAAGGGACTAAAACCTTGGCTATGACAACTGAGGATGACAAATTCTGGTTTGGAATCGGAGAGTTCCATAAGGGCATCCATCAGTTCACTTAAGTTTTCTTCAATTTTCCAAACCTCTCCTTTGGAACCACGTCCAAAACTAGGAGGATCAAGGATAAGGCCTTGGTATTTTTTTCCCCGTTTGATTTCACGGCGGATGAATTTCATCACATCATCCACAATCCAACGCACAGGTTTCGAATCGAGTCCTGATAGTTTTGCATTTTCTCGTGCCCAGTCGACCATCCCTTTGGAGGCATCCACATGGCAGACACTCATCCCAGCATCAAGACAGGCGAGTGTGGAACCACCGGAATAAGCAAAAAGGTTTAATACTTCGAGACCTTGTTTCTTTTTTCCAATCTCTCGGATGCGGTTCCAATTGGTTTCTTGTTCGGGGAAAAGGCCAATATGGCCAAAGGGTGTGAGTTTGATTTTGAATGTTAGATTGGAAAATTCGATGGTAAAACTTTCAGGAACTTTTTTTTGAAAATTCCAATGCCCCGAACCCGAGTCATTTTTGATGTATTGGGCATGAAGGTCGTTCCAGATTCCAGGAGTTTCTTTTCCATAAGCAGAAGTAGGGGAAGAACGATGGAGTTTGTATCCGCCAACGATTTCTAATTTGGATAGGTCACCTGAATCCAGGAGTTCGTAACTTTTTGTCATACCAATTCCAGAAAAATAAAGGTTAGGTCGTCGTCCCAGTCTTTTATTTCTCTTTTAGAAAATGACTCTAAATCTTGGATGAGTTTTATTTTAAAAAGATGATTTGGAATTTCGCGGTTGGCTTTTAAAAATTCCAGAAGTCCCGATTCTCCATACATTTCCCCTTCTGGATTAAAACATTCCAAAACTCCATCACTTAAGATAAGAATTCTATCTTTTGGTTCCACTCTATGTGTGGTTTCTTCGATTTGAATTTCTGGAAAAACTCCAATGATTTTCCCCTTGGGATGGACTTTGATGATCTCACCACTGGCCCTTTGTAAATAGGCACTGGGATGGCCTGCCCTTCCAAACCTCCAAACTTTGGTGGATGTATTGAGATATACATAAGAAGCCGTAACATACTGCGGGTTACAATTTCCGTATAACACGCGGTTCATTCCTTCTAATACCTGTTTGGGTGAAGGGATATTGTCTTTTTGTGTAGTAAAGGCAACCTTTCCCATTGCTGAAATCAGAGATGCGGGAATTCCATGGCCCGAAACATCACAAAGAACAATTCCTAGTTCATAAGGATTGGGTGAGAAGTATTCGTAAAAATCTCCACCTACATCTTTCATTGGTTGGATGTAAATTTGCATTTGTAAGTTTTTTACATCCGGAATTGTTTTGGGAAGGGACTGCATAAGAATGTCCCTAGAAATTTTTCTTTCTTTCCTAAGGCTTGTGACTTGGGCTAGGGCCAAATCTTTTTCTTGGCGTAATAACTGGATACGGTCAGCCAAAGCAAAGGCAAACAAAGTGATGTCTGCAAGAGAAGCAATGGGAAATAACATTTCTTCTAAAAAGGAATTGGAAGGAAGGATTCCAAATTTCAGTAATCCATAAACAAGGCAAGTTACGAGTAATAAAACAAAGGCGAAAGCAAAATAATAAAAAGACCTAAGCCTTTTATAAATTCCCCAAATCAAAACTCCGAGTAAACTAAGACAAATGAATACAGAAAGCCAAGTCACGCCAATGGATGATTCAGATATTCCACCTAACAAGGAAACTGTTGCGTTCAGTAGGGAGAAATATCCCAATACCTGGTAGAACCTTGCGATTCTGGGAATTCGGATTTTTAGTTTTAGAAAATTAGAAGTAAAGAGAACAAAGAAAAAGAGGCAAATGCTAAAGAAAAAAGGAATCCCTATTCGTTTCCAAAAATAAGAATCGGGAACAAAAAAATAGCCCCAGAACCCCAGTAAAGAAAGTTGGCCAAGGCCAAAAAACAAAACATAACCAATATAATAAAAATAGTTTCGATCCCGAACAAAAAATGCAATGGCGAGATTGTATAAAATTATGATTCCGAGGCTTCCAAAGAATAATCCATAAATCCATTGTGTGATATAGTCTTCTCTTTGGAGATTCCTTTGGTTGGTAAAAATGAGAGAAAACTGCAAAGAAATATCTGAACGAATGGCAATCAGTATGGTTTCCCTTTCATGCCCTACCCGAAAGACAAAGTTTCTGTGAGGAATTTCTCTTTGGAAAACGGGTTGGATATGACCCGATTTGGAAATGATATATTTTTTACCGTCGTTTTTGTGGAATAGTTCCACCAAATCAATATTATGTGCTTGTATGAGTAGAAGAGGATATTTTGTAGGATCAGGGAAATCCTGTGGATCTAGTTTTAACCAAAGAGTCCCCTTTAGAAATCCAAAATTTGGAAAGGGATCTACAATTTTTTGGAAAACACCGGTAGTTAAAACGGATTCCACAGGAACAGAAGAACTGGGATCAATCCAATAGGAAAATTTGGTTGTGTGGACGATCCTTTCGCCAATATCGTTTTGTGATTCTGAAAAAAGGGGATGGGTAAAAAAAAGAGTTAAGGTAGAAAAAAGAAAAAAAATCGATTTAGAAAAGGTATTTTTCAATTCTTAGGTTGTGGACAAGGGTGATTCACCCCTGTCCTTTTTTCGTTTGGCATTAAGCCTGTTTTTTGGCTGCTTCGTAAGAGATCTCTTGTGGGCCTGTGTAAATTTGGCGTGGTCGGCCAATCTTTAAACTTGGGTCTTCAATCATCTCTTTCCATTGTGCAATCCAACCTGGAAGTCTTCCCATAGCAAACATCACTGTAAACATATTGGTAGGAATTCCTAACGCGCGGTAGATGATCCCTGAGTAGAAGTCAACGTTTGGATAAAGTTTTCTTTCTACGAAGTAAGGATCATTGAGAGCTGCTTCTTCCAATTCTTTTGCAATGTCTAGAAGTGGATCTTTGATTCCTAGTTTGTTTAGGACTTTATCACAAGCAACTTTGATGATTTTGGCACGAGGGTCAAAGTTTTTGTAAACTCGGTGACCAAATCCATTCAATCGGAAACTGGAATTTTTGTCTTTGGCTTGTTCTACGATTTTTTTCACAGAAAGTCCGCTTTTTTTAATTCCTTCCAACATTTCCAATACTTCTTGGTTAGCACCACCGTGACGTGGTCCCCAAAGTGCAAGGATTCCCGCAGAAATCGCACCATACAAGTTGGCAAGGGAAGATCCCACCAAACGCACGGTAGATGTAGAACAGTTTTGTTCGTGATCTGCGTGGAGGATGAGAAGTAAGTTGAGTGCAGAAACAATTTCTGGATCGATATGATAATCTTCCGCAGGAACCGCAAACATCATGTTCATGAAGTTAGATGCATAATCTAATTCGTTGAGTGGATGTATGATCGGTTGTCCGATTGATTTTTTGTAAGCGTAAGCTGCGATCGTTGGAAATTTTGCGAGCAAACGAATGATTGAGATTTCTCTATGTTCCTCATTCATTGGATCGTAACTATCTTGGTAGTATGTTGACAAACATCCCATCATACAAGACATGATTGCCATCGGGTGTCCGTCTTTTGGAAAACCGTTAAACAGTCGTTTGAGATCCTCATGGATCATTGTATGATTGGTGATAGAAGTATTCCACTCTTTGAGTTGTGTGTCACTAGGAAGTTTGCCGTAGATGAGTAAATAAGCTACTTCAGTAAACGTAGACTTAGCGGCCAAATCATCGATAGGAATTCCGCGGTAACGCAGGATCCCTTGTTCTCCATCGAGAAAGGTAATCTCACTGGTGCAAGCACCTGTATTTAAATAACCGGAATCAATCGTAACATAACCGGACAATTGGCGGAGTTTAGTAATATCAATTGCCTTCTCGTTTTCGCTTCCCACTAAAATCGGAAGTTCGAACTCTTTTCCATCCACTTTCAGAATTGCCTTTTCGGACATATCTTCTCCTGTATATCTCTGTCTATTTCAAAGGATAGACGGAGGAAAGAGTGGGGAAAAGCCATTTTTTACAACTTATGGTATTTTTTCATGATGTCATATGCGTAGAAATTCGAAACCACGATGCGACAGTAATCTCTCGACTCTTTGTAAGGAAGGTCTTCCAAAAAATGGTTAAAATCACCGGTGTAAACGGACTTCTTCCACTTTCGTAAATTCCCAGGGCCTCCGTTGTACGCGATAGACGCCCATTTCAATTCGTTGTCGTTGGATTTTAAAAGGTAGGCCAGAAATTTTGTCCCCAAACGGATGGAGGTTTCTGGTTCGTAGAGGGAGTAGGAAGTGATTCCCATACGATTTGCCAATTCCTTCCCTGTCGCTGGCATAATTTGCATGAGGCCCCGGGCGTTGGATCTGGAAGTGGCTGTTTCTTTGAAAAAGGATTCTTGGCGCATCAGAGCATAAATTTTGTCTTCTGAGATGTCATTTTCCTGCGCGTAACGGGAAACAATACTTTGGTGTGGCCTTGGATACATTCGTACAGAAAGCGAAGTTGGCAAAAGTATCGGGTCGTCGGGAATGAGATGCCTTTTCAAAAGAGACCTTGTGTGAAACGCCGTATAATATGTATTATATGTTAAGTCACCGATTCCTACTAAAATTTCATCTTTTTCTTCGTCGGTAAGATTTTCTCTTTTTACATGAAAGTTTACAAGACTGAGGCCCAAACTATCTTCGCCGAGTCGAAAGTATTCTTTGGCTAAATTCAGAAGTTTGTGGCCTTGGATTCTTGAACTCATTCCACCCAGTTTGTTCCCTAATTCATAAGAATCCTTGGGATAGACAAACCCTAAGTTTCTACCAAGGATGGCATACGATTCTTCTGGAATTCCTGCAGTATAAGATAGATATTCATAAAGATACTCTTTGTTATACGTAGGGTTGTCTGGTTTACTTCCTTCTTTGATGAGGGATAAAAATTCTTCGCGGATGACACGCGTGTAGTAAGAACCAGGGCAAAGGGCATAGTATCTTTTTAATTCTTTTTTTAACTTGTCGGTCTCACCATTTTCTTTTAGTGCACGCAAATACCAATACACAAGTCGGCCTTTCACTGGTAAGTTTGGAATTTCCGCAAGGGCTTTTTCGAATTTTACAATTGGAGCATAGTCTGATTTATCTCCTTTTCGATTCACTAAGTATTCGATGAGACGATCTTGGTAAAAAAGATTAAAAGGATATTTTCCTAAATATAAAATTAGGTTTTCAAAATACATTTCCTTGTCACCTAATCTGTCGTAAGTGGCCGCAAGCACTCGGTAATAACCTGCATCTTTTCCTGGAAATGTTTTTAAAAGTTCAATTGCATTTTGGAATTTGTTTTGTTGGTATAAAATATCAGCTAAGCTAACAATATACGAAGAATCCATATCTACAAAGGTTTTATTGGAACGTAAAACCCTGAAAAGTTCGTTTGTTTTCCCTGTTTTTGTTAAAATAGTAGCGAGGTGTTTGAAACCTTCGTAATAGGCAAGTCTTGTGGAAAATAACTCAGGTCTTGTGCGAAACAAGGCTTCTTTGTCATTATTACTGATTGCGGGAAGTAATAAGGTTAGTTCCGACGGAGCCAGTTGTAATATACTTCCCGATCCTTTGTATTTAGACCAGTCTGCTGCAATCATATGAACCGTAGAATCGGAAAGTCCATCTCGTGACAAACAGTTCAGCCACTCTTCGACTGCTCCTTTTTCATCACCTAAGACGAGTTTTGCTTTTCCGTACCGGTATTGGCTGTCTCCTGTAAGAAGGTATTTTCTATGTGATTCTTGGATGGAATTTACTTTATCAAAAATCTCTTTCCATTGGTTGTTTGCGGCATGGAGACGAAGGAGTTCATCGAGTAACCTACGACAAATGGGATCTTCTTCCAAATTCAATCGGTTTAAAAATTGGATTCTTTCAGCAGGGGTGAGATAATTTTTTTGAGTGATTTCTGTGTACAACTTCCAATAACTCAGTTTAAAAATAGTCGTTTGGAAGGGCATGGTTTGTGTCAGAATTTTTCTTACTTCTTCTTCTGAGGATTCTGTGACAAAAACTCCACGTACTAAAGAAATTAAATATCGAAATCGTTTCTCCTTGTCTCCGTTAGGTGCTTTTTCGTGAAATTCGATCAGGCTATACACTTCACTTTCACGGGAAGGATTTGTATTTCGAAAATGATTTTCGATTTGCCCCCATTGGTGTGATTTGATTAAATATTGAAGGTCAGTTTCCGCAAATAGGGATGTTGTGAAAAAGAGAAGAATTCTACTTGCTAACCAAAAATGCCTCATGCATACTTCCTATGATTACGAATTTAGAGAGGGAAGGTTCCTCTCCTTATGAGCTTACAAACAGAATACAAACTGCAATGGCCGGAATATCGGATTGAATTCCACCTAAGGCCTCATATTCCAAAAACGGCGACACTGCCGGAGCTTTGGCCTGCTTTACGTGCCTTCTTTTCAGGCAGTCAGTCTCGTTTTGCAAACTATCTATACTATCTATCGACCGATTTTTCCGGGGGGTTCAGCCTTTGTTCCATTTTGGGCGAAAATGAGGCAAACATTCGGTTTTCAGATCCTAGGCTCATCAGTCCAAGTCCCTTTCCGAAAGATACTTTGGAGCAGATTTGGAAACTTTGCCAAAACCGTGAGTTTGAAGAAATGGAAAGAGAGGATTGGGAACTCATTGGGTTTGGACATTTGTATTTGGGAAATACCAAAGAGTTTCGCAATTGGGTTTTGAAAACCAAAGAATTTTTCGGCCAAACCGATGACAACCGTAGGTTTTTATTTTTGCTCGGTTGGGAATCCTCAGAGTTCCCATTTGAAAACTCCATATTGCATATATTAGTTGAATATGTAAAAGGGAATCGGGATGTTTTAAATTTCAAAACACTAACTGATGCAGTCATTGTCGATTCCCATTGGCAAATTTCAGGTGTTTTATTTCATGCGATTGAAACAGGCTGGTTTACTGGAGAAGAAACATTCCGATTTTGGAAGTTTCTCATTGGATTTTACGCGGAATGGGAAGATTGGGAAAAACAAAAATTTCGTTCGGTATCTCTTGGAAAAATCCCTGCTTTCCCCGCATTACGATATGCAAAAAGGTATTTTCCACAGGATACATTTTTATCATACCAAGTGGAATTGGAAACGAACTTACGCGGAGACTGGACTTATGGTGATGGATTTGGTTATGAACTGACCCACCAAATGGATCCCTTTGTGGAAACCATCGTAAGGTTTCGAACAGACAAAGAAAAATTTGAAGATGAATTAAAAAACGAACTCATAAAAAGACCTTATTCTTATTTTATCAATTTACAATTGGCTTTTATTAGTTTCGTGAAAAAAGAAAACCAAATCTTTTTGGAATTTTATAAAAAAGCAGGACGACTCAAATATTTACCTTTGGCTCTCAATTTGTATTGGAGAGTTTTGAAATCAAACGGCGAAGAGGTTCTTGCAAAATCCATTGAACGAACGTTAATAGCGACAGGCGAATCCACAAACATTCCTGAAGGTTGGGAATAAATGCCACTCACGCAAGAACAGATTATGGAACTCTCCAAATTGCAGAAAATGCTAAGGAATTTGGAGAAAATCGAAAGAAACGCCAAAAACGATCTACAAAAAGAACGAGTTGCTTTCGACATAGAACGTTACAGGAGGCGTATGCAAGAAGTATCCCCTGAAGGAATTCCGGATAACTTAGAGCAGACGATGCGGAATGCAAAAACGAGAGAAGAAAATCCGGAAAACCTCAAACACAAAATCATCTCTCAATATCCGGTGATGAAAGTATCTCCCAATTCGAATGATAGCGAAATCAATCAAATTGGAACTCTTGTGAATATTATGGATTTGGAATACATTCCTATCCTAGGTGACGGCCATATTAAATTTGATTATTCCCATGCCACAGAAAGAGATTCGGTTCTTAAGTATATGGAGAACTTACGCCGGAATATGAAAATCCTTGTGGAAACAGTGGAGGAATATGCCGCTGCCGACAAACAAGAGTTTCGTGAGCAGCTCTCTCGGATGAAAAACAAACAGTCGCGAATTTTCATCGCTGAGTCCTTTGAAACCTTGGGTAAATTCAGAGATTTCCTCACGGCGGTAAATAAGGACATCAAAGAGGGAAATAACGTCATTATGAATATGGAAGAACCGCTCAAATTCAATCCGAGGTTTGAAAAGGCCACGGTTTTGGAAGGTCGTTCGATCATGGAAGGACTTCGCGAATTCCAAGAATTTGCAGAAGAGGCATGTGATTTGATTCGACTCCCGTCCTTTCGAGGGTAAAAAAACCTTTTCATTCCCGGGGGGAAACGCACACTGTGAAAAATCACAATAACGGACTCGTAACAGCATGGCATTAGTCAAAAATCAGACCGAAGTTACCAATTCAACGATTGGTGAGAATTCTTACTTCAATGGTAAATTCTTTATCAATGGATCTTTAAAAATTGACGGTAAATTCGAGGGAAAATCCCTCCAAGCCGAACACCTTTACATCGGTGTTACAGGAAAGGTCAAAACCAATATCACTGCTGCCAGTGTCATCGTAGAAGGGATTGTTGCCGGAAACGTCACAGCAAGAAACCGAGTGATGCTCCTTCCTACTTCCAAAATTCTCGGAGACATCAAAACTCCAGAGCTCATCATCCAAAATGGGGTGATCTTGGAAGGTCGTTGTATGATCTCCAACGACCTCAAACACAGCGCCAAAGACTTAATTGAATTGGAATACTCAAAAGATTCTTTAAGTGTTGAGAAGATTTTTGGGAAACAACCAAACGCAAAAGAATAATTGAAAACCATTCTGATTTCGGAAGGCGATCCAACAAGTATCAACTACGAACTTGTGGTTTCAGCCTTCCCTCATTTGTTAGCCTTAGGGAAACACTACCGCATCTATCTAGTCCGCGGCCCCCACAACCAAAACATTCCTTCTCTTCCCAATTTGACAAAACCCAGTGCCGAACCTGGATTCTATTCACTCACTTGGACAGATTCTAAAAAAACTCGTTCCTTTGTCCTGGGAAAACCTTCCAAAACTTCCGGCCAGATGGCCTATGATTCGCTTCTCGCCGCCATGGACTTACAAAAGGAACTTGGGGCGGATCTTATCACTTTGCCTCTCTCTAAGGAGTGGGTGCAGAAAGCGGGGATCAAAGGATTTCGGGGTCATACGGAAACTCTCGCCGAGTATTACAAACGACCTACCTTTATGATGATGTCAGGGGAAAAATTAAACGTCATTCCCTTAACCACCCATGTTCCTTTGAAGGATGTGGTAAAAGAATTAAAAAAGTTTTCTTGGAAGGAACTGAGTAAGGCACTTACTCGTTCTCCCTTTTTAAAAAATCCCAAAATTGCCTATTTGGGTCTGAACCCTCATGCCGGGGAAGGGGGAAAGATTGGGGAAGAGGAATCCACCATTTTAGCCCGCGGTGTTCAGGTTCTGAGCAAAGCAAAGTTTTCTGTCGAAGGACCACTTTCTGCAGATTCTGCTTTTTTACCAGGAGCCAAAACGTACGATTTGTATTTAGCGGGTTACCATGACCAAGGCCTAATCCCATTTAAATTGCTTGAAGGGAAGAAGGGAGTCAATATAACCTTAGGTCTGGATTTTACCCGGATCTCCCCCGACCATGGAACAGCCTTTGACATCGCGGGAAAAGGGATAGCAGATCCAACGGGACTCATTTCCTGTTTAGAACGACTCACGGAGAATATAAAAACAAATTCATGACACTATTGGAAGTTGTTGCTGTTCCGGTTCTTTTCATTTGGTTTGTGGGCCTTCTTCTCACTTTATTCCGAAGAGATTTAGAATCCCATTGGAAGTTTTTTTTCTTTCTCGTGTTTTGTTTTTATTTGGTTCAATTTTTTCCCGAATTTTGGGAAGGTGTGGCTCGTTGGAAGGAAAATCCTAAAGCAGAGGTTCTCCTTTGGATTTCTGCTATGGGAAATTCTATCTATGTATTTTTATTCTTTTTATGGCCTCTCGTTCTCATTCGAATTTATTATTCCGCATCCAATAACTTAAGTAAAACCTTGATCCCAGCACTTGCTTATGGGACGGTTCTGTATTGGGCATTATTTTTTCTTTGGACCATGTATTCCAAAGAGTTCAACGGTTGGCTTCATCAAATTTTCACAATAAGTAAATAAAAAGGGCATACAATGGCAGTTCCATTTATAGATATCAAACGATTTGAACCAGGTTTTTTGGACACCTGGAATGAAAAAGTAAAGTCCATGTCCGTAAACGCACAGTTTATCGGTGGAAACGAAGTGACAGACTTGGAAGCAGGTCTTGCAACTTGGGCTGAGACAAAGTATGCCATTGGTTGTGCCAATGGAACCGATGCTTTGCAACTCGCGCTTCGTGCAGTGGGCGTGGGTCGTGGTGATAAAGTTTTGTTACCGGATTCAACATTTTGGGCAACCTTTGAAGCTGTTGTGAATGTGGGTGGTGATCCTTATACTGTGGATACCAATCCTACTGACTTACAAATGGATTTCCAAGTATTTAAGGAGGCAGTCGAAAAAGTAAAACCAAAGGCTGCTCTTGTGGTTCATTTGTATGGATGGGGAACAGCAAATATTGAAGACCTTCGAAAGTTCTGCAAAGAAAAAAACGTAGCTCTCATTGAAGATGGGGCACAATGTTTCGGAGTCAAATACAATGGAAAGTCTTTATACAAAGATGCTCTGATCTCCACAACTTCCTTTTATCCTGCAAAGGTGTTAGGTGCCGCTGGTGATGGTGGTGCTGTATTTACCAATGACGAAGAATTATCGATTGTCACACGCCGCCTTGTCAACCACGGCAGAACATCTCATTATGAACATGGACTTGTGGGTTGGAACTCTAGACTTGATTCCTTGCAAGCTGCTTTTCTTAATTTATCTTTGAAACACTTACAAGCAAGAATTGATTCACGTAAAAAAGCACAAGATGTCTATTACAAAGAACTTCCAGGTCTTGGAATTGGTGTCATAAAACCTCCTAAAGGTTATGACGAAAATGGTTACTGTAACGTGACTTTGGTGGATCCAGAAGTTCGTCCAAAAATTGAAGCAGTTCTGAAAGACAAAGGAATTGGATTTGGAAATATCTATCCAGGGGCTATGTCTGACCAACCAGGTGCAAAACCATACCTCGTCGAAAGATTTGGAAAGGATGGAAATGCAGCTAGAATCTCTAAATCCGTTCTTAATTTCCCTCTGTTTGCTTATATGACAGATTCGGAGCTTGATGAAGTGTTTAGCGCAATTAAAGCATATAACGCTAACAAATAATGGAAAAGTTTAGAGTCGGAGTTTTCCTATTTTTTTTACTCATCCTTGCGGTGCTTACTTTTAGTTTATCTAAGAGTTGGCGCCTCTATGATGATGGGTATGAAGTTACAGTAGAAACTCCCGAGTCTAAAGAAAAAGATAACACTCCCGAACCATCGGATACTTTGGATTTAGAAGATGGGAATGGAAAGATCTATTGGAAACAATACTTCATTTACCCACATGGACTCGTGACAGAATCCGGTGGGTTTGGTCCTGATGGGATTTTATCTCACGCCAGAAATTTATATTCTATCAATTTAAAAGATGGAAAGGTGCAAAAACTTTTCCCCCATGATGTTTACATTTGGGATTTTTTTGTGGGAGACTTTGCCAAAAAAACAGTTTCGAACACAATTGATGATCCTAAAGAAGATGTCCTTTCCTTGGAGAAAAAAATCATCATCCTGGCAGTCACAGAAGATAGCAATTTGGATGGGGTTTTAAATTATAAAGATCATAAATTAGTTTATCTTTTTGATCCAGAAACCAGTGGCTTACAAACCGTCCTCCCTCTTGGATTCCATTTTCGAAAGTTAATCTATAATTCTATGAAAAATCACCTAACCTTAATTTTGGGAAAAAATCCTGATAAACAAATCAACAAACGAAAAAAACTCCCCGAACCAGAAACAAAAATTCATATTTTTGATTATGATGCCACTTCAGCCAAAGGGGTTTTGAGCGGATCATTAGAAGCTCTAACCACGCCAACTAGTCCTAGTCATTAAAATAAAAAAACCTTGAGATTTCTCCCAAGGTTTCTCATTCAAAACAATTGATCTATCGTTAGATTCGGATGTTTTATCTTTTAAGACAAAGCATCCTTTACTAAATCTTCTTGTTCTTTTAAGTGTGTGACTACGTGACCACAAGCAGGACTTGGGAACTCGGAACGACCTGCGTAATGCAATCGTTTGTTTTCCGGCATCAAAGCTTCAATTCGATCCCGAACAAAGAACCAAGCCCCTTGGTTTTTCGGTTCTTCTTGTACCCATACAAATTTTTTCAATTTTCCATAACTTGTGATCATTTGTTTTATATGGTTTTCTGGGAATGGATAAAGTTGTTCGATACGAACCACTGCTACGTTTTCCAGTTTTTGCGCGTCGATGGCTTTTCGTAAGTCGTAGTAAACTTTTCCAGAACAGAAGAGTAACTTCTCCACTTTTTCCGGTTTTGCTACTGGATCAGGAAGGATCTTTCTAAAAGCACCCGTTGTGATATCTTCCAAACTAGAGGCAGCATCTTTCAAACGAAGGAGTGACTTCGGTGTCATGATGATGAGTGGTTTTCTAAAACTTTGTAAGATTTGCCGACGTAAGATATGGAAGTACTGCGCCGGTGTTGTTAGGTTTGCTACTTGGATATTGTCGAGAGCACAAAGTTGTAAGAACCTTTCAAGTCTTGCCGAAGAGTGTTCTGGACCTTGTCCTTCGTATCCATGAGGGAGTAAACAAACAAGACCAGACATTCTTTGCCATTTGATTTCCGAACTGGAAATGAACTGGTCAAAGATCACCTGTGCGTTGTTAGCAAAGTCTCCAAACTGCGCTTCCCAAATTACAAGGCTATTCGGATCTGCAAGAGAAAACCCATACTCAAATCCGAGGCAGGAATATTCAGAAAGAGAGGAGTTAACAATTTCTATCTTTGCTTGTTTGTCGCTGATATGATTGAGAAGGGTGAGTTTTTTCCCATTGGCAATATCGGAAAGAGTGGCATGCCTATGAGAGAAAGTTCCTCTTTGTGCATCTTGTCCTCCGAGTCGAATCGGAAATCCGTTTTCCAAAATGGAACCAAAGGAAAGTGATTCTGCAAATCCCCAATCAATTGGAAGTTCTCCAGCACCCATCTTTTTACGATCATCTAAAACCTTGATGTGTTTTGGATTTGCCGTATATCCTTCGGGAAGGGTTGTGACTGCTTTCACAATCCCACCTAATTGTTGTTGGAGGAGTTGAGTGTGGACATCGGAATCTAGAGGTTCTTTGGTGTATCTAGACCAAACACCGCCAAGTGTGTCTACGGTAATGCGAGTGTCTTTTTCCTTTGCTTGTTGGAAAGAGTCTTCAAGTCCTTGCGCAATTCCATCTTTAATGAATTGAATTTCTTCCTGAGTGATGTCGCCACGTTGTAATAATTTCTCTTCATAAATTTTGATGGTTTTGGGATGTTTTTTGATGATATCATACATCTGTGGTTGTGTGAAGGTTGGTTCGTCTGTTTCGTTATGTCCAAGCCTTCTGTAACAGATTAAATCGATGATCACATCTTTTTTAAACTTTTGACGGTATTCTAACGCAAGTTTTGTGACTCGGTAGGTTGCTTCCGGGTCATCTCCGTTCACATGGAAAATCGGAACTTGGAAACCTTTGGCAAGGTCTGTTGCATACAAAGTAGATCTAGATTCGCTAGGAAGAGTGGTGAATCCAATTTGGTTATTGATCACAATATGGAAAGTTCCCCCAACCGTATAACCATCTAGGTTCATCATGTTGAGAGTTTCTGCCACCACACCTTGTCCAGCAAAGGCCGCATCTCCGTGGATGGCCACAGGCATAAATTTGGAGCGGTCTACATCTTTTGCCATTTCTTGGCGTGCACGCACCGATCCAAAGATCACAGGGTCTACAGCTTCTAAGTGAGAAGGGTTGAAGGCAAGAGAGAGTTTGACTTCTTTTCCGTAATGGGTCATGACATTGTTGGAATACCCAAGATGGTATTTAACATCCGCATAACCAAGTTGGCCAGGGTTTAGTTTTTCTTCGAACTCAGCAAAGATAAGGCCAGCCGGTTTACGAATGATATTCACAAGAACATTCAAACGTCCCCTATGTGCCATACCAATCACAAGAGCATCCATTTTATGACCACCTGCTTCTTCCACAAGGGTATCAAGCATAGGGATCATGGTTTCCCCACCTTCGAGAGAAAAACGTTTTTTCCCTACGAATTTTTTAGCGAGGAAGTTTTCAAAACTATCAGCTTGGTAAAGTTTTTCAAATAAACGTAAGGCGGTTTTTTTGCTGATGGGTTCGCTGTTGGCGAGTGGTTCCATACGGTTTTGTAACCACTCTCTTTCCTCATCATTGACGAGGTAGTAGTGTTCACAACCGATGGATCCGCAGTAGGTTTTTTCAAACCAATCGATGACATCTTTTAGTTTTGCTTTCCCAAGATTGGCAATTCCAGAATCCACTTCTGTTTCTAAGTCACTTTGTTTGAGTGCGCCAATTTTGAGGTCGATGAATTCGCGGTTTGGTTTGTTGATTCCGAGTGGGTCGAGGTTTGCCGCTAAGTGACCTTGTCTTCTGTAAGCATTGAGAAGGTTGATGATCCCGAAGTCGCTGAGAGAGGAACCTTTTCTGTGTTCGGTGGAAGCATAGTTGACATATCCATTTCCGTTAAACCCATTTCCGTTGGATCCATTACTGGATACGGATGATCTTTCTAGTTCCCCAAAAAAGTCGATCCAGTCTTTGGTAAGACTTTGCGGATCTTCTTTGAATTGTTTGTAATACTCTTCCAATAATACGACGTTATCGCCGTATAAACTCATCATCTGGTCGGTTGTCATATACTCTCCCTAAAACAACAAAACAACAGTTAAATTACGAATGGATGGACCATTTCGCATCAGCATCCATCGCCGCTTCCCGAAGTACTTCGGAAAGAGTGGGGTGGGCATGTGTGGAACGAGCAATGTCTTCCGCACTGGCACCAAATTCAAAAGCAATCGCTGCTTCTGCGATCATATCGGAAGCTCTTGGTCCAACGATATAAACTCCAAGAAGTTTATCCGTTTTTTTGTCGGCAATGACTTTGACTTGTCCATCGGTTTCATTCATGGCTTTGGCACGAGCGTTGGGTTTGAACATGTACTTACCCACTTTGTATTCGATGCCTTTGGCTTTTAGTTCTTCTTCGCCGAGGCCAACCCAAGCCACTTCCGGCCAAGTGTAAACGATCCAAGGAATGGCTTTGTAATTCACATGGCCATACTTTCCACAAATGAGTTCGGCAACAGCAATCCCTTCATCTTCTGCTTTGTGAGCAAGCATAGGGCCGTCCACCACATCCCCAATGGCATAGATATTGGGAATGTTGGTTTGGAATTGATTGAGTTCTACTTTCACACGACCACGGTCTGTCATCTCGATTCCAATTTCTTTGGCACCAAGTCCATCTGTGTTCGGACGGCGACCAATGGAAACAAGAACCTTGTCTCCTTCGAGAATGGTTTTTTTGCCGTCTTTGCCTTCGATTTCTACTTCTACTTTTTTGCCTTTGACCTTCGCACCATGCACTTTGGTTTCAAAGAGAAAGTTGATCCCTTGCTGCGTGAGAAGTCTTTCCGCAAGGGAAGCCATCGCTTGGTCAGCCGTTCCGAAAAGACGCGGCATCAGTTCAACCACTGTGACTTTCGCACCAAGTCGTAACCAAACCGATCCGAGTTCGAGACCGATCACTCCGGCACCTACAATGATTAGGTGTTCGGGAACCGAATCCAAACCAATGGCGTGGTCAGAGGTAACGATATTTTTTCCATCCACAGGAAGGGGAGGGATTTCAATCGGAGTGGAACCAGTAGCAATGATGATATTCGTTCCAGAGATGGATTCTTTTTTTCCATCTTCTGCGGTGATCGAAATTTCTGTTTTAGAAACAAAACTAGCATGACCCAAGTAACGAGTGATTTTGTTTTTTTTCATCAGGTAGTCTACACCCGATGTCACTTCACTCACTACTTTGTCTTTACGAGCCATCATTTTAGCGATGTCGATTTTGACATCTTTGACGGAGATTCCGTGGTCGGCTAATTTATGTTTTGTTTTGTGGTATTCTTCAGAAGAATCGAGAAGGGCTTTGGAAGGGATACAACCTACGTTGAGACAAGTCCCACCGAGAGTTTTTCTTTTTTCAATGATGGCAACTTTTTTCCCGAGTTGGGCTGCGCGAACCGCAGCCACATACCCACCGGGACCCGCACCAATGACAATGATATCGTATTGTTCCATAAAACCTTATACCTCAAAGAGGAGTCTTGTTGGATCCTCTACCATTTCTTTGATCTTCACAAGGAACTGAACCGCTTCTTTTCCATCCACAATTCTGTGGTCATAAGAAAGAGCGAGATACATCATCGGACGAATCACAATTTGGTCATTCACAACTACCGCGCGTTTGACGATGTTATGCATTCCGAGAATTCCCGATTGTGGAGGGTTGAGGATTGGTGTCGACATCATCGATCCATACACACCGCCATTGGAAATGGAGAAAGTTCCGCCTTCCATATCTTCGAGAGAGATTTTTCCGTCTTTGACTTTACCGGCAAGTCTTGCGATCTCTTGTTCCACACCAGCAAAGCTGAGTAGGTCGGCGTTACGAACAATCGGAACCACAAGACCTTTTGGTCCACCCACAGCCACTCCGATATCATAGAAGTTTTTGTAGACGATGTCTGTTCCGCGAATTTCTGCATTGATCGCAGGATAAGCTTTGAGTGCGGCCACCACTGCTTTGGTAAAAAGAGACATGAATCCAAGACCCACACCGTGAGTTTCTTTGAACTTGTCTTTGTATTTATTTCGGAGTTCCATAATCGGAGACATATCCACTTCGTTGAACGTAGTGAGGATGGCTGCCGTATGTTGTGCGTTTACCAATCGGTTAGCGATCGTTTGACGAAGTTTCGTCATTGGAACCACAGTTTCTCTTGGGCCAGCATTTGCCGAAGCCACAACCGCTCTTGGAATTTCTGGACTTGATGACGCAGCCTTAGGAGCACCTGCAGAACTGGCGCCACCTTTTTCCATAAAGAGGATCACATCTTCTTTTGTGATTTGTCCGTTGCGACCAGTTCCTGTAATTTTGGAAACATCTAACTTATTTTCTTCGATGAGTTTGCGAGCCGCAGGAGGAAGTTCTTCGTTCACTTTGCCTGTGTTAGGTTGGGCTGCGGGAGTTTCTGCTTTAGGAGCAGGGGCAGTGGAACTTGCAGGAGCCGAAGCCACAGCACCTTCTTCAATGATTCCCATGATATCACGCACATGAACCACATCCCCCACCTTTTTGGTGATGGATTTCAAAACCCCAGAAGTGGGAGCAGGAATCTCTAATGAGACTTTGTCTGTTTCTAAAATAGCGAGCACTTCGTCTACTTTTACGGCATCGCCTTCTTTTTTGGTCCAAGCACTGATGGTCGCTTCGGTTACGGATTCCCCCATCTCGGGGACTTTGATATCTATTGCCATGAAATGTTCCTTAGCAGGTTTTTAGAGAAAAATAGCGTTTTTGAGGAGTGAGATCCCATTTGAATCTAAGACTACGGTAACTTGCGTGAAGGTAAAAACGCAAGCGGAAAAACGAAAAGACCTTGAGTTTCAGTTAGTTCCCCGATGTTTAGCAAGTATGATCCGATCTTTCCAAGGCCACACACCTTCCATCCACCCAACGGCCTGGGTGGCACCCTCCGCTGATGTACTTGGAAAAGTCACAATTGGCGAAGAGTCCTCCATTTGGTTCCAATGTGTGCTTCGTGGTGACGTAAATACCATCACCATTGGCAAACATGTGAACATCCAAGACATGACACTCGTACATGTAGCAAGAGATTTGTATCCCGTAACGATTGGGGATTATGTATCCATAGGCCACCATGCGACCATCCACGGTTGTGTTTTGCGGGATCATAGTTTTGTGGGGATGGGTGCGATGCTTATGGATGATGTGGAAATCGGGGAATGGTCTTTTGTGGGCGCCGGCTCCCTTGTCCCTCCAGGAAAAAAAATTCCCCCGGGAGTTCTCGTGATGGGAAGTCCCGCCAAAATCATCCGAGACATCACAGACAAAGACCGAGAGATCATCACTCGTACCGCAAATAACTACACCAAGTATAAAGAAAACTATCGCAGTGAAGGAATTGGGGGCACATCCCTTTCCTAACGGAAAGGGACCGGGTCATCCGCTCCAATCTTTCGCACGCGAAAGGATTTCCGCTACTACCCCTTGTGCGGGGGAGTGTTGGAAGTTACATGGTGTTATGCGAAATGTTCCAAACACCATTTCTTTTTAATTAGAAATTCATTTTACACTCTTTTAGCTAACAAACTAAGCTACCGATTCAATCGAAACTAATAAATGAAATAGAAATCTGAAAGCATTTTGGATACAGAAAAATTCCAAATTAGACAAGAAAATAATTCGAATTGCGTAAAATCGATATTAAGCTAATATTTCTTTCAAAATTTGATACCTGAATAAAAATCATGAATATTGACATTGAAATTATCAGCTCATGTGAAAAGAGACTTTATCATTGGCAAAAAGTAGAAAATGAATTTTATATAAAAGATTTAGAATCCAGGTTCCCCAAAATTCAGAAAAAAATAATCGCTGAAAAATTCGATTTCTATTTATCAATCTTCAATGAAGCAGAAAAACATTATCAATCCAATTGGACGAATGCAAGTTTGCTCGCGCAGAATATTGTTAGTTTAAGAAGTATTCTAATGAACGAAAATCGTTTTCTTTCTGAAAAGATGGCAGAAGAAATTGCTGGAAAAGTGTTATTCTGGAGAGGATTGAAGTAGAGAAATTACTTTACTCTAAAAATAGGAACACTACGCATAACAACGGGAAATACTCCGCTTCGGCAGTGTCAGGGAGACGTCGTCTCCACTCGTTTGGTATCTGTAGTTTTTGAAAATTAATTATGAAAAAGATAAACAAAGAAAAAATAGAAAATCCAAAGATTAAACAACTAGATCAAATCAAAGCGATTTTATTAAAAAGAGGGAATCCTAGATTTCAGATGTTTGTGATTCTAAGTGCCACTTTTATTTGTGCAACACTCTGTTCGATTTCATTATTAAATTTCGGAATTACAAAAATGTTCATTCGATATCCCCTTGCTATTTTGACAGGATATCTTTCCTTCTTTCTTTTTCTTAGAATTTGGGTCTTCTTTGCTTTCAAAGGCATAAATCTTCATCCGGACGAATCAATTAATATACTCAGAATTGATTCCAATAAGTTGTACGGTAATTCAGATATTAATGTATCTTCTGCTCCATATGACTTTATATTCGAACATGAACAGACTTTCCTTATGATACTTTTTCTGATTCTTGCTCTGTCAATTTTAGTTATTTTTGGTTATGTTATTTTTATTTCACCCTTATTTCTTTCTGAATTGGTTTTAGAATCTTTTGCTATGACCTTTGTATATAAAAAAATACAAAATTACCAACGAATTGGATGGTATGGCGTCGTTTTGAAAAATACAATTATGCCATTTTTAATATTACTTGCTATCTTCACTTTTATTGCTTTTATTATCCAATCTGCTCTACCGGAAATTAAGAGCATGGGTGATTTAATAAATTCTATAAACTCAAATAGTCAGTAAAATCAAAATCTACGCATAACAGTCTCCTGTAGGCATAGTCTATCGGTAACTACAAAATGCGATGTTGTGAATGTTTGATCCCTGGATAGATTTTAGAACAAAACAGGAAATTGTAATATTGATGAATCAATTGAATACGATACCAACGAAAGAATTTAAAACACAAAATAAATTTGAAGAATGGTTGGATAAAAATCATGACCGTTCTAGTGGAATTTGGTTAAAAATATTTAAAAAAGATTCGGGAATCAAAACTGTCAGTTATTCAGAAGCACTGGACGTTGCACTTTGTTATGGTTGGATCGATAGTCAAAAACAAAAGTTTGATGAAGAGTCCTGGTTACAAAAGTTTTCCCCAAGAACAACAAAAAGCATTTGGTCAAAAGTTAACATTGGACATGTAGAAAGATTAATCGACCAAGGTAAAATGAAACCTGCTGGTTTAATAGCTGTCGAAAAGGCGAAAGCAGATGGAAGATGGGATCAGGCATACGATTCACCAAGTAAAATGTCGGTGCCAGATGATTTTTTATTGGAACTTAGTAAAAACAAAAAAGCAGAAAAGTTCTTTAAGGAACTAGGCAAAACCAGTCTTTTCTCTATTGGATTTCGACTTCACACTGCAAAAAAAATAGAAACCAGAGAAAAACGTATCAAAGAAATGATTCAAAAATTGGAGAAAGGGGAAAAAATTTAACCTAATTAAATTTGAAAGTGATTACTCTATAAGATTCCATAACGATCAAAATTAATCAGAATATCATTTTGCGTGAGACCAAAAAATCCCTGAACGATTAAAAATGGAGCAGTTGGTTATTTAACATTCTCTAAATCTAACAACAACAATCGGATATTCTCTTTTGCTGCATATTCGTTTGCTCGGTTCGCTCTGTAGACTCCAATCAACGTTTCCTCCGTTGTTGCAGTTTCTATCGAGTAAATTTCTTTGTTGTATACTTGTATGTTATTCTCATTGTATAGGATGTACCTAACAGTTAGGGAATGAGTGAAGTCTATTCCAAACCAAGGATGATCCCAATTGGTGATTTCAGCTTCGAATCTCAAGTGATTAAATTGGTAAATGTTTTCATTTTTTAATTTAAAATTTTTTGTTTAAATTGCAATCCCTGCATAAAATGAAATAAACATATATTCGCTACTCGGTTTGTTTCGATCTCTTAAGATGAGTTGGTCGGTAACATAACGAGTTGGTAAACCATTATAATAACTTGGATCAAAAGTATAATGTTGGTTTGTGTTTCCGGAATTCATGACTCCATATTCGAATTCAGTTCCCAAAATAAAGTATTCGAAGATTTCTTTTCTGTATCCAACTCCCGCGGAAACAAAGTGGCGATCCGAATAAATTGTGCTTTTTGAATATGGTATTAGCTGTATGTTATTCCCTTGAAATAGTAAAAAGTTTTTCTCTTCGATTTTGAATCCTTTTTCCAGTCCTAGGTTAATACTTCCGTAAAAGTTGCCTCCAAAAAAGTATTGGGTTTTAAAAACAAAATATTCACCTTCCCTTGTTTTTTTATATTCTTGAGTCCCTGATGAATTTCTTGGCGCCGTATAAGCAAACATTCCTCTCTCTTCCTGACTTTCTCCTCGGTTATAAGAAATACCCATATATAGGTTATTGGTAAGTCCATAGAGAGCTGTAAGAGTTTTCTTCTCGGGTCTAGTTCTGAACGGGTATTCCGTGTATCTTGATAAATATACCGGAGTGATGTAGATATGGAATTTTTTTCTTTCATTGTTTGGTTCCGGGTTGGTATCCGATTCCGCTTGGATTTCAAAAGTGAAAAGCATTATGCAAAAGAATAATGCTGATGTATATTTAGTTTTTTTCTTCATTGTAAGGTTTGCCCTCTTGCGTATTTTGTTTCTTATTTGGTGACCAATATACCGATTTAATTAGCGTAACATTCTTTTAAATGGTTATAAATATGGGTATCGCTATTTTTTATATAAAGGAGTTTTGATTTTGTTAATTTCTATTCCGAGTGCAACGGCATCAAATCGATTATTTTCTCCAACTATTCCTTCGAATCCATTGAACAAATGAATATTAAAAATAGTGAAAAACTGGTCTTTGATAGTTTTGGCTATAGTGGATTTTCCTATTCCATTTTTGCCATAAATATAGTTTATTTTATTTGAAATCGTAAGTATAACGCTGTTTTCTGTGAATAATTTGGAATAACTAGATAAGTTTATTTTTAAATCGGTCACGTTCGTTTTCTCGAAAGTTTTTAAATTCCGTGTAACTCGTAATATTCGACTTCCCCACCTAATAAAGTAAACGATTATATTCGTTTTTTTGTATGGGTTTGAAGGTTTTTATCGCAATTTGTGGTTATAGAGAGCTCGGATCACTACCATTCGTTATGGGGAGGGATATTGGGCTGCCGTTAAGTAGGTTTAGGTTATTTTGAAGTTTTTAGATATTCATGGTATCTAATTTTATCGGATTCCTTCGGATTTCTATAGTGATCCATTTCTATTTGAATGTCCTCTAGAGATATTTTGATTGGGTTGTAGTAGGTTTCCCAGGGAACATTTTTTAAATTGTTGAGTGAGCTGGGTTTATTCTCTAGTTCTTTGCACCTTTTGAATGCTTCAGTTTTAGTGTATTCACTGTTTTTACTTTTATAATAACTTAAATTGTTTTCGTAACTCTCGACTAATCCAAAAACATTCTTTTTTTTGGATTCTCCTTTCCATTCGCCAATCGGGTTGAATATTCCAGTCTTTTTATTAGACATACTTATTTCCGCTTTATCAAAATGAAGATATCCAATCTCGATAAGTAGGTTTGAGGGGGAATATTCGTTACCCATAGGTTCATGAACCAAATGAATGTACAAATCCCCGATCAAATAATAAGGTAGTTCTTTGATGGATTCTGTCGGTGCGCATTTGTATTCTTCTGGAACCAATTTAATTAAATCATTTTTGTTTGTTTGATCAAAAATTAAATGTTCTACGGAAACAAAACAATTTTGGTTCTGAACCTTGATCCAAGATTCTTTTGTTAATTCTTTGATTTTTGATTTCAGTTCTAACCGAATGAGGGTCGCAAAAGGAAATTTTTGAATGATTTTAGAATTGGTGTTTGGTTCCTCTCTACATCGTAATGACGACGCAGTTGTTATCGCATTTATATGTTCTATCACATGACTATTCACGCAAATACCAATAAACATAAGTGGTATTAGAAACAAAAATAATAGATTTCTACGTGAATTTTGGATCATTGGAGGGAGTTTATCACATGTTAATGCCTTTTTTTGAAGTTTCAATTCTTTTCCTAGACTTTTTGTTCAAATTTCCTAAGCATACTCTATGTTAAAAAGAACGATTTCCCAATTTTTGATTTGTATTGGTTTCTATGGACAAAAAGATGATTCATATAATATAGAGGCAAAATTTGTATACACTCATTCGTTTTGAAAATGTAGAACTAGCACATATCCAAGTAGAGAAAGGGGGGATCAAATCTTTTCCCTGCGGTTTTGATCCTTCCAAACATACAATGGAAAAATCTTCACTAAGACTAGATCTAAAAAAAATTAGAGTGGCAGTGGCAAAATCTGCTAATGCCGATTCTGATATTTGTGGAACCTGCGTGGGAGCTTTGTATTCCAATTAACCTACAGAATTGATATTTTTAAGTGATGAATTGATGACCGAAAAAATAGAAACACTTATTCACTGTTTTGATTAAAAACGTCTGATGACTGCTTATGAATCGATAATAGATTCCTAGAATCCCCTAGCCCCTATTGACAAATATCAAGGTCAATCGGCGATAAAAAAATGACAACCTTCTTGCTACAAAATCCTCTACTCCTGCTATAGAGTATGTTAGTTGTTATTTGTTGAATGATACTAAGTTTAGGGATTGTATCGGCCCAGTTAGTATTTGATCCAATATCATGATTAGGGATATAAAATTGAAAAATGTAAAAGTGAATTTGATAGAAAATGTACTTACCGATTCGGATGTGATCATTAGTCGCACCGACGCAAAAGGCCTAATCACATATGTATCTCCCGATTTTGCAAGAATTTCAGAATATTCTGCCGAAGAAATGATTGGGAAACCGCATAACATAGTAAGGCATCCTGATATGCCCAAGATAGTATTTGAAGAACTTTGGGATTATATAAAAGCAGGACTTCCTTGGACGGGAGCCGTTAAAAACAGAGCCAAATCAGGAAATTTCTATTGGGTAGATGCAACGATCACACCAATTTTTAATGAAGAACGGAAAGTTGTAGGTTATGTTTCTGTTCGAAAAAAACTAGCAGATGACAAAAAAGAATTTTATGATAACTTATATCAAAAAATGGGGGAAAGACCATTTTTAATGAATAAAAAAGGGAAAGTGATTAAAAACGGAAGACCTGTTAAACCCTTAGATATTTTTTTTGTGTTTTTAAGTTCCTTGCCTTTTTTGGCTTTGTTTCTCTTTCATTTGCCTAAAACTCCGCTTCTCTGTGGTATTTTATTTTTTTTGCAAACATTGATTTCCTCTGCTTTCGTATTTGTTCTCTCAAAAAAAAATAGAAAGTTACAAAAAGCCACAGAATCTGTAATTTCCGTTTCTTCGGGAAGATTCCAATACCCTGATCATTTTCAAAACGATAGCCGAGACGAAGTAAAAATCATGTTACTCTCTATGAAAAGTATGAGTATCAATCTTTGGGGAATCATTTCTCAAATTCAAAAAGCAACTCATGTTTCGCTTCGCATTTCCGAAGAGTTGACAAACCTAACAAATCATTTTTTTACATCCACTCATTCGATGGCATCTGGAAGTGAAGAAGCCGCAGCTTGTATGGAAGAATTGACTTCTGCTCTTGCTAATATCAAACAAATTACAACAAACCATTCTATCATCATGTCAGATATGAAAGATTATATGAATGCGGTGAATCAAAACTTGAATGGAACACAAACTGCACTAAAGGGGCTTGGTGATTTGTCTCTTCGATCCACGGAAAAAGCTGATTTGGGCAAAAGGAAAATTTCAGATTCTTTGGAAGGGATTGATGCTATCAAACAAGTTTCAAATAAAATTTTGAATATTGTTTCTATTATCACAGAAATTGCTGATAGAACCAACTTGCTTTCGTTAAATGCTTCTATTGAAGCTGCCAGAGCAGGCCATGTGGGTGCTGGGTTTGCTATTGTAGCAAAAGAAATGATGAATTTGAATGAACAAATTGGGATTTCCGCTGAAGAAATAAAAACCTATGTAGATGAAACGATGGCAGTGATCAAAGATACTTCAACAAAAGTGAAGGATGCTTCTTTAGAAATTTTTTCTCTCTCCGATTTGTTTCATGAAATGAAAGCAATCACTAACAAAGTTTCGGCTTCTTTGTATCACGATCTTCAAGAATCCACAAGAGTTAAGTTGAAATTAGAATCGGTGGAAGAACAGGTAAGACAAATCGATCAGTCCGTTTCGGAAGCAAATCTTGCATCCAAACAAATTTCTAATATCATACTTGGTCTCTCAGAACAAGCACAAGTGATTGCTTACAAATCGGAAACTCTCCATGAAAAGAGTTCGCTCGTAGTTTCTGAGCCCAAAAAGATTATGGATTTGGTGGAACATTATCATACAGGAAATCCAGAGGTTATGGAAATTTCTTCGTAAATTTGTTTTTAAATGCGATCGACTAACAAAACTGTGACGTCATCAGCAAAATCATTTGTTCCAACATACTCTCTGGCTTCTCGGATGAGTTCGTTGGCCGAGTTTTGGGTCTCCGAAGTTTTTGACTTTTGAATTGCTTTTTGAAACAATTCTTCATCATAACGTTTGTTATGGTCTTTGGACATGTGTTCGGTAATTCCGTCTGTGTACATAACAAGTCGGTTCCCGGGAACAAAAGGAAATGTTTTTTCTTCGTAGAATAAATCAGGAATAAGACCTAAAATTTTTCCTTTAACATCCAGTTGGATCATTGGTGAGTCTTTTTTATCCAATAAAAAAGGAGCATGGTGGCCTGCATTGGCACAAAGGATGGTATTTGTTTTTAGATCAATGATCCCATAAAAGGCAGTGAGGAAATTTCCCGCTAACTTCCCATACAACATATGATTGAGTGTGGTTAAAAATAAAGAAGGACTCAGTTTGATATCCTGTTCAAAGTTTTTTAAAACCATGTGAGCCATAGCGGCAAGGACAGCAGCAGAAAGTCCGTGGCCGGAAATATCCGCAATCAAAATGGAATACTTCGAATCTTCTAGTTGGGTAACATCATAAAAATCGCCACCAACTTGTTCCAAAGGAATATGAGCCACACCAAAGAGAAGTTTGTCGGAACTAGGAAGGATTGAAGGCATGATTTTTTTCATGATATTTTTCGCACGATTTAACTCCTTTCCTGTATCTACAATCTGATGGAAGAGTTGTGCGTTTTTGATCGTACTACTGAGTCTTGCGGCAATATTTGTGAGTAAATCTAAATCCGAATGTTGGAATGCATATCCAGACATTTTGTTATTGATACTGATCACACCAAGAAGTTCATTTTGAAAAATTAAAGGTGCCGAAATTAGTGACTTGGATTCAAATTTATAAGGCGATAGTTTATTGTAACGTGGATCCAAATCTAAGTTGTGGATGAGTAGACTTTCTTTTTTTTCAGCCACCCAACCAGAAACACCCGTTCCATAAGGAACTTTGATTTGGTCATAAGCGTCTTCCGGAATTCCTTTTGCAGATAAAATACTTAATTCTTGTTTGTCGGCATTGGCAAGATAAATGGTTCCAGAGGAAGCACCTAAATATTCTAAAACTCGATTGAGAATCCATTTTCCCAGTTCGTTTAAACTTTTTTCGGAAACGGATAATCTTTCAAATTCATATAATAACGATAGTTCAAGAATTCGTTTATCCAAACTATCTTTGGTATTTGCATTTTGGATTGCCGTTGCTGCCACTTCCGATAGGGAAATTAAATATTCTAAATCCGAGTGATCAAAAATTCTGTTGTTTGTTTTGTTGATGACCTCAAGAGTTCCAATCAGTCGGTCTTCTACAAATAAAGGGACACAAATCAGCGATTTTGTTTTAAATCCAGTACGTTTGTCCATACTGTCATTGAATCTTGAGTCTTTGTAAGCATCTTCCAAGGCAATGGGTTTTTTCTCTTGGGCAACTTTTCCTACGATTCCTTCACCTAACTCTAACCTGGCGTATTCTTGGATGATTTCTCCCTTTTCACCTAAAGCCACTTCGCAGTATAAAAAATCTTCCTCTTCCAAAAGAAAAAGGGAACTAGCCTCTGCTTCTAATAAATCTTTAGAATATAACATAATCAGAGGTAGGAGCTGGTGCAAATCTAGGTTTGCATTTAGGATGGAGGAAATATGGAGTAGGCTACGAAACTTACTAAGACTTTCTTGGAGATCTAGAGACATGGGGCACCAAACCCATATTTATCCAAGATTCTCATTCGTCGATTTAGAATTTCTCTTTAGTTTTTTAAGAATTGCGAAAATGACACAAAAATTGCTTCACGATTCTTATTTTTTATGCATTTTGTATCGTTTGTCACTGATTCCCTTGATTTGTATCAATGAGAGTTTGGTACCAATTGTTTAGAATGATACCAAAGGATAGGAAATGTATATGAAACTTCCGGAATTCAAAACTTTAAAAAATTTTCTCTTTCTCGTTGCCACTTTAGGCTTTTTTACATTTTGTTCTGGGCCAAAAACGGAAGAGGCCCAACTCACCTATGCCCCCGAAGTTCCTCCACATATCGATAGGTCAAGTGAGGCCAAAGTCATTGTGAATATGGAAACCGTAGAAGTGGTGGGTAGGCTCGCGGACGGTGTGGAATACACATTTTGGACTTTTGGTGGTTCTGTTCCAGGTCCTATGATTCGTGTGCGTGAAGGTGATGAAGTTGAATTCCATTTAAAAAATCATCCCACTAGTAAAATGCCACATAACATTGATTTGCACGCAGTAACTGGCCAAGGTGGAGGAGCGGCTGCTTCTCTTACCATTCCGGGTCACGCTTCCAAATTTTCATTTAAGGCAATCAACCCTGGTTTGTATATTTATCACTGTGCGACCTCTCCAGTGGGAATGCATATCGCCAACGGGATGTATGGTTTAATTTTTGTACAACCCAAAGAGGATCTTCCCAAAGTAGACAAAGAATATTATGTGGTTCAAAGTGAATTTTATACCAAAGGAAAAAATGGGGAACCAGGACTGCAACCATTTAGCATGGAGAAGGCGATCACTGAAATTCCCGATTACGTAGTTTTTAATGGATCTGTGGGTTCGCTTGTGGAAGACAGGGCCATCACTGCCAAGGTGGGAGAAACCGTTCGACTTTTTGTCGGCAATGGAGGTCCAAACTTAGTGTCTTCCTTTCATGTCATTGGAGAAATTTTTGATCATGTTTATACAGAAGGCGGAATCCTTCCCAATCAAAAAAATGTCCAAACCACTCTCATCCCTGCCGGTGGTTCTGCTATTGTCGATTTTAAAGTAGAAGTCCCGGGTACACTTATTTTAGTGGATCATTCTATTTTTAGAACATTTAACAAAGGTTCGCTTGGAATGCTAAAAGTGGAAGGAGAACCAAATTCCACTGTATATTCCGGAAAACAGGATGACACGGTTTACCTTCCGGAAGGGCCAGCCATCCAAAGAATGGTGACCGAAGTCAAACCCAAAACCTCAGCAAAAACTCCGAAAGAAATTTTAGCAAATGGGGAAAGAGTATATAAATCAGTATGCGCTGCCTGTCATATGAAGGAAGGGCAAGGTGTGCCGGGAGTATTTCCACCTCTAGCAAAATCCGACTATCTCAATGCTGATAAATTTCGTGCCATCCAAGTATTACAAAAAGGCCTTAGTGGTCCCATCACAGTGAATGGACAAAAGTATAATAATGTAATGCCACATTTAGAACTGACAAAAGAAGAGATCGCCAGTGTGCTTAGTTATGTTTATAACAATTGGGGAAATAAGGGGATCATGGTAAGTGAGTCCGAAATAAAATAATCTTATAAGATTTATAAAATGATGAGTCGTTTGATTTTTTTATTCTGTTTTTTATCGGTTTCCGTTTCTGGCGAGATGGTAAAAATTCCTGAAGGAAAATGGAGGCCATTTCTAAAAGAATCAGAATCAAAGTTAGGTGTTACCATTCCCGTTAAAAGTTTTTATTTGGATGAGTATCCTGTTACAAATAAAGAATATTCTGAATTCATAAAGACAAATCCACAGTGGAAAAAAGGAAAGGTTTCTTCTTTATTTGCCGATGGCGGTTACTTGGGTGATTGGAAGGGAAAAACTTATGAAGAGAATCAAACAGATTCCCCTGTAACTTATGTTTCTTGGTTTACTGCCAATGCCTATTGCCAATGGAAAGGGAAGCGGTTACCTAAAGAATCGGAGTGGGAATATGTTGCGAGTATCCCACCGGCTAGTAAAAATAAAAAGGCAGTAGAAACAGTGATCCTTAACTGGTACGGGGAGGTTCGGCCAGAATTCCTTCCTAATGTTGGTAAATACAAAAATGCTTTTGGTGTGTATGACCAACATGGAATGATTTGGGAATGGGTCTTTGACTTTAATAACACTTCTGTGACAGGAGATTCCAGGCAAGATACTGATATCGAAAGTAGTTTGTTTTGCGGTGGTGGTTCCCTAAAAGCCAACGATTTTTCCAACTATGCATCTTACATGCGTTATGGATATCGTGCAGGTTTAAAGGGTTGGTATACGGCTAAATATTTAGGATTTCGATGTGCTAAGGATTAAAAATTTAGGAGAGTCTATTATGAAAAACGAATATATCTTAAGAACTTTGGTTTTATTTTTTTGTTTCTCATTTTATTCTTTTTGCGATGACCATCATTCGCATGCAGACCACCAACATGGAGAGGGGTCTATTTTGGCAGCAAGTGAGGGAGCCAAGGGAAGTCTCTTTGATTTGCCAGTCAGTTGGAAAATGGAGTCCGGCCAAACATTTTTACTCAATCAAATCCAAGGATCTCCTTTTGTGATTAGTATGTTTTATGCTTCTTGCCAATCTGTTTGTCCAAGACTTGTGGCCGATATGGAAGAGTTGGCTAAAAAAATAAAAGAAAAAACCGGAAAAGATCCACGAATGGTTCTCGTTAGTTTTGATTCCGAAAAAGACAACCCCAACATTCTAAACGAATATAAAAAGAAAATGAAACTAGGAGAAAACTGGTCTCTTCTTTCTGGTAAAGAAGAAGACGTGCGTATGTTGTCTGTAGTGCTTGGAATCAATTATAAAAAGATTTCCAATGGGGAGTTCAACCACTCAGCAGTTTATAGTTTGGTTTCAAAAGAAGGATGGGTTGTTTCTCGGGTGGAAGGAGTGGGTTCCAATACGGATTCACTCATAAACATGTATCAAAAGTTATAGATTTAAATTTACGAATTAGTTTTATATCGTTCGTTTAAGTTTTATTTTTCTTCATCTTGGTTATTCTTTCAGCAGATACGAAAAGACGAGGGAACCCTTTTCTGATTTAGAATTGATTGCATTTGTAATCATTCTATTTTATTTTAACCAATAATTTCATTTTTTTAAGGAAACTTTTTTGGATTTTTTTGTTTATAGTCGCCTTCTTCGTAGTTTCGTTATTTTATCCCTTCTTGGTACATTTCACCTTTCCTGTAAAAAAAAATCTGATGAGAAAGAAGATTTGATCCTCCTTCTTGGACTTGGATTGTATGCTAGGTCTTGTGCCGGCCAAAATAGTTTTCCCTCAAACGGTGCTGTCGGTGCGTTAACCCGATTACAAATCCAACCTTCACAAACCTCTAGTTCCATTACATCATACAATAACCCCCACCATGTTTACCCACCTCAATCAACTGTGAGTCGAAAAAATATTCTTTCAGTATTTTATCCGGGTACAGGTTCTAGCCCTTGTGAAGTTGGAGCAATTTTACAACAGGGTGCATCGCGTGGTTACCATGTCATAGGTCTGAATTATCCTAATAATGATGCTGTGAATGGTATTTGTAACCAAGGGGATGCAAGATCCGATGTTAGTTGTTTTGAAAATTTTCGGAACGAAGTAGTGACAGGTGTTGATGTTTCTCCATACATTTCTGTGGATATAAATAATTCCATTGAAGGAAGGTTAGTTTTTCTCCTTCAGTATTTAATTTCAACAAGACCCGGTGAAGGTTGGGACCAGTATATTACAGGAAACAATATCAATTGGTCTTTGGTTTATGTGGGTGGGCATTCCCAAGGAAGTGGGCATGCTGCCTACCATGGCAAAAGAAGGGCCGTGGCCCGGGTTTCCATTTATAGTGGTGTTTCCGATTATAGTTTGCAATACTCCTCAATTCCATCATGGCTCGGAGCGGCACAAACGGCACCTGCAGGATCATATTATGGACTCATCCATGAAAATGACACCATTGCCAATTTTAGTGGAAACGCAAACCAAGTAACAGATGCTTGGTTGAATCAATTGGGTATGACAGGAACTCTTACTAATACGAGTGTCGGTGCCCCTTATGCTAATAGCAAACGTTTGGTGACGAGTGCTTGTAATGGAATGGGAACGGCCGCATTACATAGTTGCCCCATGGTCAACGGATTCCAAACTGTCTGGAACTATATTAGTTTTCCTTAATCTTTTGCCGGAAGAATCAAAAGGGAGGAAGACGTTTGAATATCCATTCTGGGATCATTCTTATGATTCCCATAATCAAACGCCACGGCCAACGAATATAAACAATATCCTTTTTGTTTAGGCCTGCTTTTACAATTAGGTTGGCAGCCGTCTCTGGTTGTAAGGTGAGCCAAGGCATTAGGTTATGACCAAAAGACATTTTTGTATACACAGGACCTAGTTGGATGGTACAAACATGGACTCCCTTTTTAAAGAGTAAAGACCTAAGGCCTGAGAGGTAAGTGGTCAAACCTGCTTTGGCACTTCCATAAATATAATTCATTTGTCTTCCACGTTCCCCTGCCACAGAACTGACTGCAACTATGGTTCCGTTTTGGTTTTTTTCCATATCCAATGATATGATGTTTATGAGAGAAACAATTCCTGAATAATTGGTTTGAATCGTGGTAAGAAGTTCAGATTGGTTTTCTCTTGCTTTTGTTTGGTTTTGGTAGTATCCGGCAAGAAAAAATACTATTTCTGGTTTCGGATTGAGTGAGTCATAAAATTTTGAATGTGAAGAAAAATCAGTCACATCCAATTCATAAGTCTCTAAAGAGACAGGAAATTTTGTTTTGAGACTCGATTTAATATCATTTAACTTTTGTTTGTCTCTACCTGTTAGGGAAAGAGAAAACCCTTGTTTGGCTAGAGTTTCTGCTATATGAATTCCAATATCGGAAGTGGCTCCAATTACAAGTGCATTTTTCATTGGGGTAAACCTAAATTCTTAGGTTTTAAAAAACTAGGTTCTTTGTCACTGAAAATTCCACCAACCATCCACACTCCCCGATCCAGTAAAAGAAAAGTTTTCTCCGATTTTTGGAACTTGTAAATTGAGTTTTAATTCTTTCGAAGCAACAAGCACTCGTTTGATGGGATCGTTCCAGGGATGCATAGAGAGAATAAATTTTCCCCAATGTACAGGGACAAAAGATTTAGCTCCAATGGTTTTGGCCGCCAAAGCTGTTTCTTCCGGGCGCATGTGAATGAAGGGCCAATCATCGCCATACTGTCCACATTCTAAAAATGCTAAATCAAAAGGGCCGTATTTTTTACCAATGGATTCAAATACAGAACCATAACCGGAATCACCACCAACAAAAACTTTGTATCCACCAATTTTTAAAACATAAGAGCACCATAAACTTTTGTTCCTTAGGATCCCTCGTCCCGAAAAATGTCTAGTTGGCGTCGCAGTTACATCTAGGTCTTTCACAATCTCTTTGGATTCAAACCAATCCAACTCTACAATTTTTGATAAAGGTACTCCCCAAGAAAGTAGGTGAGCTGAAACACCTAACGGAACAATGATGGTTTTTGTTTTTGGATGTAATTTAATGACTGTTTCATAATCCAAGTGGTCATAATGATCATGTGTGATGAGTAAAATGTCCAAGTCCGGCATATCTTCTGGTAAATAAACATCCGTTCCTTCAAAGGATTGAACCGCAAAAGGAACCGGCGATGCATAACCAGAAAACACAGGATCTACCAGAATCTTTTTACCACTCGCAAGTAATAGATAGGAAGAGTGTCCAAACCAAATGTACTGAGGAATATTTGCGTCTAACAATTTTAAGTCGATTTTTGCAGAAGGAATCGGTGAAGAAGGTCGAATCGAATTTGGTTTTTGCCAATATTTGATGGCCATTTTAAAATAAGAGCTATCCGGTGCTAACATCTCGGTAGGTTCTAAATTTTTAAAACTACCTGATTGGAAATGTTCTGACCTGGAAATACGTTGGAGGATTTCGCCGTGAGGAAGTTTGCCGAAAGTTGAAGCCAAAATGAATGTCCTTATTTATTTGACGGTAATAAATCCTTTTTCGCCCATTTTCGGATCATGAAATCCAAATCTCGTAGCAGAAGTGGTTTTGTCATAAAATCATCCATACCGGCAGATAAACATCTTTGTTTTTCTTCTTCCAGGACATTGGCGGTAAGAGCGATGATGACTGGTTGTTTGGTGATGGTTTTGGATTGGCGGATACATTTTGTAACCGTAATCCCGTCCATATCAGGCATTTGGACATCCACAAACAATAAATCTGGACTTTCGGAACGTACCATGTCCAAAGTTTTTTCCCCGTTGTCTGTTTGTAAGTTGGAGTATCCCAGTTTTTTTAAGAACAAACTAGAAACTTTTTGACTGATGGGGTCATCATCGGCGACTAAAATCTTCAATGGATATTTTTCTGCTAGGAAAGAACCCTTTGTGATTTTTTGAATCGGCTCTGGTTTCTCGAATTCCTCGTTAGTGGGAATTGTTTCGGATTGGAATTGAGAGGCAAATTGAAAAACAAAATTGGATCCCCTTCCATAAACACTTTGAACGGTAATGGAACCTCCCATCTCTTCGATTAACTTTTTTGTAATTGTGAGACCAAGGCCAGTCCCTCTGGTTTTTTCAGTAAGGTGAGAATGCACTTGTGAAAATGGTTGAAAGAGGTTTACGATTCGGTCTTCCGGAATTCCTATCCCCGTATCTTTTACTGAAACTTTTAATCGAACCGAATTTTCATTTAATGGGATGGTTTCGACAAGAACTGTGACAGCCCCTTTCTCGGTAAACTTAACAGCATTACTCAGTAGATTCGTCAATATTTGTGCCAACCTTCTTTGGTCTGTTTTTAAATAAGCTGGTGGGGGATTTAGAAATTCTAATTCGATTTTAAGTTTGTTTGGATCTGCTTGTGATTTAAAAAGATTGATACAATCGTTCATAAATTTTTGGAGTGGGACTGGTTCCAAATGTAACTCAAACTGTCCTGATTCCAATTTGGATAAATCCAAAATATCATTTACGAGTAATAGAAGGTTATCTCCACTAAATTGAATTAGGTTTAAATATTCTTTTTGTTCTTCTGTTAAATTGGTTTGTTGTAGTAACTGAGCCATTCCCAAAACTCCATTCATTGGAGTCCTGATTTCATGACTCATTGTAGAAAGAAAGGTAGTTTTGAAATTTACTTTTGCCTCTGCACTTTCTTTTTCTTGTTTGAGTCTTTCCTTGTTTTTGAAATTTTCTATCATCCTATCCGCAATGAATAGAGCTTGCGAGAGGCCAAAAACTAAAAATCCATATTGTGCAAGATAGGCGGTTCCTTTTTTTGCAAATTCAGTGAGTATATCTAAAGAAAATAAAGACATCGTTGCAATCACAGAAAACAAAAACAAACGAGCACCTGGTTTTTTTAAAATTACACCATGAATGATCGGGTATAGTAATCCCAAAATGGAAATTAATGAAAAAACTAAATGGAATGCCAAAAATTTAGAAAAGGTGAGTAGATCTAATGGCAGAGCTAAAAAAAGTAAGGAAGCCACAAAGAAGTTTACACGATAAATGAGTTTATATTTTTCTTCGTTATAAATTTCTTTCACATACAATACAAAAGAAAGATACAAAAGAACAAAACTAATCCCATTGACTCGCACCATGATTTCATAAACACCCAACGGAAGGTAATTGTATATAAACCTAGTTTCGCCAATGCTTAATAAACGAAAGGCTGCTAAAAAACAAACAGAGGCGAATAGGATATGTGTTTTTTCATCTCTCCAAAAAATATATAAAACAAAATGAAAAAACGCAAGTGTGAGTAGAGATGTTAAAACAAAAATATCTCTACTAGTTGCTTCTAAAAAAGATTTATTGATTCCGGCATGGTTCCCCAGTGAATAAGGAGTTGCCACGCCGCAGATATGGTAATGAAAACAAGATATCTTTAATGAGAGTTTGATTTCTCTGTTTTTTACCTCAGGGATTGCGACCGTTTGTACATTGAGATGTGGAGTTTCTGTGGAATAACTCTCTCCAATGATTCCTGATTTGTAAATACTTTCATCTCCAACAAGGATTTCGAAAGCATTCCGAGTGACTCCATTTTGGAGGTATAGGGTTTTTGTGTTTTCTGGTATTAATATGGTGAGCGAGAATTTTGCAAACCCAGTCGGATATTTTTCAAACGAAGAGTTTGTCCAATGTCCAGGCACTACCGTAAATTCTGAGTTGTTGGAATCTTCTGCCAAATTCCAATTTTTCCAATCGATTTTCCATTCGCCATTCAGTGCCACATTCCCCATGGTTTCAAAGTCCCATCCACGGAGGTCGAGGACTCCCTTTTTGGCTAGAGGTAAGTTCTCTACTTTGTTGGATTCACAGCCAGAAAAGCTAAAAACCAATAAAACAAAAAGGAAGATGGGTTTCAATATCTTCATCGTCTATGCATATAAGACGAAATAAACGGAAGAATTCTCTACTTTATAAAATCAGGAAATCCACCGCCTTACAGAGAGAAGGGCCCATTCCCATAATTTAGGTTTCCGTAGATATCCTAATTTCAAAAGGGTTTCCTTGTTCCGAAAGGCTTTTAGTTTATCAGGATTTACTAAATTAAATATGGCATCGATTTGATTTTCTCTGGTAGTAAAAATTTGGACAACACTTGGTTCCTCTTCAGAATAACCGATGAGTGCAGGGGAACCATTGGCATAACCAAAATAGATTTCTGTGGATTTTGTTGCTTTTTGTGTTGTTCTGATGAGTAAAGATAAAACACGTCGGATTCCAGGGACAGGAATTCTCGCAGCATGAACCTTTCCCCCTCCATCAGAATAAGCAATCACGTCTTCTTTTAGTAATTTTGTCAGAGCTTTTGTGTCTTGGTTGTAACATGCAAAACTGAACTCGAGTAATAACTGAGAATGGAGTTTGGGATCTGGTTCGAATTTTTTTTTCCGAGACTGGATTGCATTGCGAGCACGATTTAAAATTTGCCTACAATTTTCAGAATTTTTCCCAACTATATTGGAAATGAATTCGTAATCAAAATCGAATAACTCTCGTAATATGAAAACTGCCCTTTCGGTTGGATTTAAAGTTTCTAAAATGACAAGGAAAGCAAAATTGATTTTTTCATCATCAAAGTCTTCTGCTGTTTCTGGAATTGGTTCTGGTAGGTAAGGCCCAATATATGTTTCTTTTTTCCTTGACGCTTTTTTTAGAAGATCAAAAGCAAGTCTCGCGGTAATACTTCCTAAATATGATTTATGGTTTTGAATATTTGTCTTTTCTATGGAGAGCCACCTAAGATAACTCTCCTGAACTATATCTTCCGCATCGACATAACTTCCTGTAATGCGGTATGCTATGGAGAAAAGATAATGTTTCCATTTTAGAAAAAATTCTAGATCATTCATTTGACCAAATCCCCAACAGGAATTGTTTCCTGAAGTAATTTGTTTTTCCCATGGATTGGATTTCCTTTAGGCCAAAAATAAAATCTAAATGGAAGTTTTTTCTCTAAAATCAGCGAAACAATCGTGAATTTACAAACCATTTCCTTTACTAGGGCTCCCCATTTTCCTTTGATGATTTGTTCTTTTGGTTTATCATTTCCTTCTGTTAATTGGATCATCCCGACTTCTCGACCAAGAGAGACACATCTTCCAAAAAACTGAAACGAAAAAGGGGATAAGTTTTTTCCTCCAATTAAATTGGCTAAGTGATCGGCAACATAGGCCCCCATTGGCAATGCGGTCACACAACCCATACGTAAAATAGAGTTTTCTAAATAAGCAGAATCGCCGGCAACAAAAACTTCCGGGAATTCAAGGGAACGTAAAAAAGCATCTACATAGATTTGATTTTGTGAATTGGTTTTGAATCCAGATTCTTTGAGTAAATTTGGACTTTGAAATCCGGTACAATTTACAATACAATCAAAGGATAATTTAGTTTTGTTTTCAAAATGAATTTCATTTTCCTCGATTCCTGCTATATTCATTTGGTCCAAAATTTGGATTTTATTTTCTACAAAAAAGTTTCTCATATAGTCTCTTCCTTGTTTAGAAAAGGAAGAAGCAAATGGATTTCTATCTACAATTGTCACTTTCGATTTCGGATAAAAGTATTTCCATTCGGTAGCCATTTCTATGCCCGTGAGTCCACTACCAACAATACAAAGGTTTTGAATTTTTGAAAGATCTCTCTTTTTTAGAAATTCAGAGACAGCTCCCTTTGATTGAATTGAATTTTCATTTGGATTCATCTGACGAATCCCTGAACTTCCTAAGGTGATGACCAAGTAGTCGTAATCAATATTTTGATTGTTTCCTTCTAGTTGTATTCGTTTTTCCTTTGGAAATATTCCTGTAACCTTTGTTTGTACGAAACTAATGTTTGTTCGTAAGAGATCACGTATGTTTCGTTCTTTCCTTTTCCCAGCAGAAGCAATTTCATGGAAACGAATTCTTTCTTGGAATCCAGAAGATTCGGAAACTAAGATGATTTCGGCATCTTTCACTTGTTTGTCTAAACGATTTGCAGCGATAATTCCTGCATACCCTGCACCGAGAATGAGTATTTTTGGTTTCATTTTCTACCTCATGATAAGGACGAGATTGGCCTTATGGTTTGTGACATGATTTGAAAAAAAAATTTAGGCTTGATTTAACACCTGATACTTTTCAAAATCACTCATGCAGAAAATGAATTGGAAAAATTTTCTTATTTTGTACGGATTTTTACTTCATATCCCTTTTTCCTTCCTTTATAGCCAAGGTTTCGATCGCGGAAAATTAATTCTATATGGGAACGGTGGTGGAGGGATTGGTTCCAATTCTGGCACCATGGAGAAAAAAGTAGAAGAAAATAATTTCCCTACTAATTTGGTCGTCAATTCCCCCTACACAACTCTGACATCTAATTTCGCAAATTATTATATATTGCAAACTCTTGTCAAAAACCAAACTCAACTTTCTAGTAATGTCGGTGAGTTGGGATTTGAATATGGTCTCTTTCGATATATTGGGATCGGACTTTCTGCATCCTACCAGTCAATTACTGCATCAAAATTTAGAAGCGTAGACCAAAGGGACATTGCGCTTTTTGCTTTAGGATCACCTGAATATGGAACTTTGCTTAGGCGATTGAATGATGGTGAAATTTACGGTTTGGCACTTCAAAGGAAAAGAGAAATTTTCTCTGCACCTTCGGCAGATTTAAGTTTGTTTTTTCACCTCCAACCCAATAATCCAACGGATCCTTATTTTCGGGTTGGTGGTGGATCGGGATACGAATACAAACATGGGGGAGCCACCAATCGTGTGTTTGGTGCTTTCGGTGTAAGATACCATGTGAACCATAGATTTTTCTTAAATGCTGAAGTAGAACATTCAAATGTATATATGGTTAAATATGAAGCACCTAATTCTGGTTTTAGAAACAAAGGAAATTTCGAAGAAACTTTTGTAAAATTTGGTATGGGAGTTTCCTTCTCAGTTTTGGGTTCAAATACTCCGGAACCTGAAATCAAAACAACTAAGGTTGTAGATTCTGTTAGTCCAGAAATTCCAATCCAAACAAAAGAACCAGTAGTGGAGAACAAACTAGATCGTTTTGTATTCCTCGCTAGTGAGATCTTTGATTTGCCAACAAGTCGGATCCATTTAGAAGGACGAGCAAGATTAGATGCAATTGCTCGCAGTTTAGAAAATGAATACAAAGATTTTGATGTGCAAGTGATTACTTATACAACTCCCTTTAGGGAAGATGTTCCGGGAAATTATGAAAATTATGATTTGGGGTTTGAACGTTCCCAAGCCATCTCCAGAGTGCTTCGCGAAAAGGGTGTGAATTCCAAAAGGATTATCGATTCCACACAAGGTTCTGCCATGTACAATGTGGACTCCAAAGAAAAAGTAGTGATTGAGCTTAGAAAAAAGAATTAGTTTTTTAAAAGCTCAAAAGACATGATCTTCGATTTTAGGCCTTAGGCCCGGGAGCTAACACCTGCTCCTCGGTTTAATTCTAAAAGTTCTTCCGTCTTTTTTCTGCTGGAAATACAAACTTCAGGATCTTCTTTCATTGATTCCCCGAAACTGGGGATCATTGTTTTTAATTTAGATTTCCATTCATCAGATTGCATTTCTTTAGGAAAACAATCGGCCAACACTTCTAACATAATTGAAACCGAGGTGGAGGCACCTGGACTTGCTCCCAGAAGGGCTGCGAGAGATCCGTCTTTGGCAGAAACAACTTCTGTTCCGAATTCCAAAACCCCGCCTTCTTCTTCATCTTTTTTGATGACTTGAACTCTTTGTCCCGCCACCACCAATTCCCAATCTTCCGATTTTACCTCAGGAAAATATTCTCTGAGAGCATCGATACGGTCTTCATGGGACTGCATGGCTTGGCTGATTAAATATTTTGTTAAAGGTAGGTTGTGCATTCCGGCAGATAACATTGGGAAAATATTATCAAATTCCAAAGACTTTACTAAATCTAAGTAAGATCCTTTTTTTAAGAATTTAGTCGTAAAACCAGCGTAAGGCCCAAAAAGTAATTCTTTTTTCCCTTCAATGATTCTTGTATCCAAATGCGGTACAGACATAGGCGGAGAACCTACATTGGCTTTGCCGTAAACTTTTGCAAAATGTTGTTTGATCACATCGCGATTGCGACAACGTAACCATTGGCCACTCACAGGAAATCCTCCGAACCCAGCAGCCTCTGGGATATCCGATTTTTCTAAGAGGGGAAGACTTCCCCCTCCCGCACCAATAAATACAAATTTTGCTTCATGATGTTCTTTTTCATGTGTTTGAATGTTATTCGAAGTTAGGTGCCAAAATCCATTTTCCCCACGTTCCAAATCTTTTACATCTTCAAAGTAATGTACATGGACATCGGGAAAACTTTCTAAATACCGAAACATGGCCCTTGTCAATGTTCCAAAGTTCACATCGGTTCCCAGTTCCATCTTGGTTGCCGCTAGTGGTTCTGAACTTTCTCTACCTTTCATTACAAGAGGAAGCCATTCGGTCAATGTATCCTTATCTTCTGTATAAACTAGGTCTTTAAAAAGCTCATATTTGGTTAGGGCTTCGAAACGTTTTTTAAGGAAAGACACATTTTCTTCCCCCCAAACAAAACTATAATGAGGAACGGAATGGATGAATTCATCGGCATCTAAAATTCGTTTGGTGCCAGAAAGGTAAGCCCAGAATTCTTTGGAAATTTCAAACCATTCTGCTATTTGCAGGGCTTTTTTGGTTTGGATGGATCCATCTTCGTTTTCGATTGTGTAGTTCAATTCACAAAATGCAGAATGTCCGGTACCCGCATTGTTCCAAGCGTTGGAACTTTCTCTTGCTGCTGCATCCAATCTTTCTAATACGGTAATTGTTAGGTGGGGAGCAAGTTCTTTCAAAAGAACTCCTAGTGTGGCACTCATAATTCCTGCACCGATGAGTATCACATCGGACTTCGTTCGAACTGTATCTTTTTCTTTCATCCTAAACCTTCTATAAAAATAACTGCAACTTTCCTGAATTCCACCCTGTCCAAAGATTAGGGTAATTTGATTGAAAGCATTCTTCCTATTTTTGTCCGTTCTGACATCCTTACTCGGATTTATCTATTATTATTCTACCTTTCGTTTAATCTCAGGACTTTCACTGAATGGACCCTTAGTTACGTTGATTTTATTTGGAATTGGGGCACTGGTTCTCCTCGTTCCCCTGACTTATGTAATGAGCAGGATCTCCAAAAGAGAAAAAACCCAAACTTTTTTTGCCTATGTCACCTTCACCAACTTTGGATTTTTTTCCATTCTATTCACATTGGTACTTCTCATGGATTTACTCCGTCTGGCGGACTTAGGGATCATCACCCAGTATTCTCAAATTTTGTTTTCCAGTTTGCTTCGATTTGGATTTCCCATTGATGGAGTGACTGAAGTAAAAAACTTTAGTTTGGCTTTCTCTACCATTGCCTTGGCAACGGCTCTTAGTTCTCTTGGTTTTTATAATGCCCATGTTCGTTTGCGATACAAACGAGTTAAAATTCCTGTAAAGGACTTACATCCTGATTTGCATGAATTTAAAATTGTGCAGATCTCGGATGTTCATATTGGTTCGACCATTAAGGAAAAGTTTTTACGCCGTGTTGTCAGTAAAATCAATTTACAAACTCCAGATGTGGTTGTGATTACCGGAGATTTGGTAGATGGGCCCGCATCCACTCTCAAACACCATCTAAAGCCGCTTGCTGATATCAAATCCAAATATGGAACATTTTATGTGACTGGGAATCATGAATACTATTCGGGGGTACTTTCTTGGTTACCGGAAATTGAAAAATTAGGAATCCATATTTTACTGAATCAGAACCAAACTCTGAATGTGGGCAATGCTAAGTTGCTTATGGCTGGAGTGACCGATCTAACTGCTGGATCTATGATCAAATCCCACCAAACAGACCCAAAACGAGCCATGGAAGGTGGTGAATCTTGTGATTATAAGGTTTTATTGGCCCACCAACCCAATAGCATCTATGAAGCTAACAAAGTTGGATTCGATTTACAAATTTCTGGACATACGCATGGCGGACAATTTTTTCCAGGTAACATTTTGATTTATTTAGCTCAAAAATTTGTCTCTGGATTACACCGGTACCAGAACACACAAATTTATGTGAGTCGAGGTACTGGGTATTGGGGACCTCCATTCCGATTGGGTGCACCATCGGAAATTTCTATTTTAGAACTTCAACCTATTGAATGAAATACACTTTCGGTTGAGATAAAAACGAATCCTGAACGATCCCTTAGTTTTGTTTTCATAAGAAAAAATTATGAAAATAGGTGAAGTCTCTTGGGATTTCTTAAAATATAGACAAATCAGAAGGCGGGTGTGCGGCAAATGACAGAGAATCGATTGATTAGAAAATTGACAGTTGCCATTGAAGCTCCCTTATACTTATTAATTTTTCCTTACTTCATCAACTTTTGTTTATTTGCATCAAGTTTTGATTCAGAAACTCTCATCAAACTTGCAATCATCGGAACTCTTTTATCCCTTGTTCCTTTGGTTGTGGGGATAACCCTTCGAAACAAAAGACTCAAACGTTTGTTGGACTATTCCAAAGAAAATGACTATAATACTTTAGTTGGATTAAAAAAAGGATTACTCGAACATCCTCATTGGGAAGGAAGGGTTATCCTCATTCGTTGGACTGTTTCCATTTTTGGATTTTCTTTTTTTGCCGTTACAGTTTTGGATCTCCCATGGAAAGAAATCATGGCATTACCCTATGCTTGTATGATGCTTATGCCAATCATCTACCTTGCATTTTATTTCCAAACAGAAGTGTATTTGAGTCCTGTACTAAAGGCAAAAATTTTGGCTGAAATCCTTTTGGACGAATCTAAATTTCGAATTTTCGGTGTTTTTCAAAGAAATCTTTTTACCATGATTGCTGTCGCATTATTACCAATGTTGACTTTTGGTTATTATTTGTTTCTCATCCTTCTTGCAGATTTCAGGTCTCCCTATTGGTTCTATCAAATGCCCATAGTTTTTGGGATGATGGTTGTGATTATGATTTATGCCGCTTATATTGGTAGTAAATCTTTAAAAGATGATATTGGAAATTTAAACCATTCGATTGAAAAACTATCAAAAGGGGAACTTGCAGAAACCATTCCCCAACTTTCGGCAACAAACCTAAGCCATACCATTACCAAATTAAATTTATTTATGGATTCGTTACGGAAGTATTTTCAAACCGCAAAACAGGAAGCAGTTTCACTTTCCGAAACTTCAAAAGTCATTTTGGATAAAGGTGGTTTGATTGATTCACAAGTTGTTTCAGAAAAAAACAAACTTGATTCCACTTTTGAATCAGTCAACCAAATCCAAAATCTTTCCAAGGCAACGTATGAACGTGTCCTTTCCCAAAAAGCCAAAACTAATTTTTTAGCTACAGAACTCACTCGTGTCACAGAAGAGATGACCAATCTTTCTAAAAAAGCAGATGAGTTAGCACAAAACACCGTACATTCGATTGGAACGGTAAAGGTGGCAAAAGACGCCATCCAGTCCGCTTATGAAAAAGTAGAAATGATGAACCAGATGAGCGAAAATATCAAAGCCGCCATTTCTATCGTAGAAGATATATCAGATCGGGTGAATTTACTTTCTTTAAATGCATCCATTGAGGCTGCACGTGCTGGTTCCATGGGACGGGGATTTGCTGTAGTGGCAGGAGAAGTATCTCGACTTGCGGATGAAACAGCAAAAAATATAGAAGAAATCAAACGAGTGGTGAAGTTATCACAAGTGGCTTCTAAAGAAAGTTTGGAATCTATGAAAGAAATCATCTCCACCAATGAAGATGTAAAATCTAAATTTGAAGAGATTTCTCAGGTAGTTCAAATGTTTGGTCGAACCAGTGAAACCAGTTCTGACAATGTGAAATCTCTGAAAGATCTGGTAGGAGAGTTTCAATTCGATGCAGAAAAAATCACTGGAGAGATGGAGTTACAAACCATTTACACAGAAACATCTACTACCAATTTGCAAGAATTATGGGAAAATCATTCTCAAATCTCAACTACATTTGGCGAAATTTCGGAGGAAGCAGATCGTTTGCAAAAAGTTTCTGATTCTATGGAAAAAATTGTTTCCAGGTTTCGGTTTTGAAGTCTATGCCTACCGATAAAATTTTAATGTCATACCATTCGCATTGATTTCAGTCACAGACTTTAATTCTTTTTCTGAACCTGCTAACTCGAGTAATTTGGTCGTCCTTTTTCCTTCTTGAGTTTCCCAACCAATCCCACAAATTTCACCGTCTGTTGTCTTTAGATATAATCTAGTGCTAGAATAGGGGATGTTGTTTCCCCAATTGATTTGGTAATAAGTAGTGCAATCTGCTTTTATGATAGGAACACCTGTTACTTCCACTTGAGAAAAACGATTTCCCGAATCGTAAAGTTCTACCTGACGAAGGTCTGTTGGGTATTGATTAGTCACCGTTGTGCAAGCAATACCTGGTATGTTTCCTGTACACTGGTTGATTCGATCCTGCTCTTCGGATTCTTTTGCCATGATGATGGATGCTAAGGAGAGGGGAATGAGTCCCGATTCTTTAGTTTCCTCTTTGCAGAAAAACAATCCGAATGAATTGATTAATGCAAACGTGAGTAAGATTGTTTTTAATCCACTTTTCTGATTCTTTTTAAATAATAATTCTTGGGTTTGATTCGGATTATTTTTTCGCATGGTTATTTAACCATTAGTATAACAATAGTTCGAGTCAACTGTTTTGTGTTAGAAAATTAAAACCAAGCATGAGTTTTGCGAACTATGGGCATATGTTTGTTGTTTGGGAAGAATGAGAATATTTCGTTTGGATTGTCTGCTGAGTTTTACATTACCCCTATATAAATTAGTATAAAATGTTTATCTAATTCAATTAAGCATAACAATTGTTCCATTTGTCTTCAAGTCTCTTCAAAAAACCAATGAGACATAATCGATTCGTCGTATTTCCCGCCCTTTTACCCTGCTGAAAGCCTGATCTTTCTTCGTAAAAAAAATGCAAAATGTCTCATTACCTTGGACAATTTTTACAATAGATGATTGACTTGTGGTGTACATTCCCAATGATGGTGAAACGGTGATTGA